>JAHEFO010000180.1 GCA_024640135.1 Acidobacteriota bacterium | reverse complement strand
GCGTGACCTTCTTGGTCTCCGGGTCGACCACGTTGACTCCCACGTTTTCTGCCGAGACGGAGAGCGCGGTGCCTGTGTAGGTGACCTCGTGTGCGATGACCGACACGGTCGCCATTGCCAGGGCGAGAACCGAACCCACGAGTGCCGAACGAACCTTCATGTGACCTCTCCTTGTCGATCGTGTGCTCATTTCGCCGGTCGCGCCATGATTGCGCCAGCGCCTGCCTTGGTCAGGGGCGCCGCGCCGGCACGGAATCCGTTCTGCTGCAGGACGTAGGCCAGCAGATTCAGGGCCTCGGCGTCATTGATCACCGCCGAACCATCATTCGGCATGGTCAAGACGATGACGGTCAGCAGCTCATCGAGCGACCGGCCCTCCCATTTCTTCAGGAACGGTTCGTCGCCCAGTGGAAGGTCCTGCGGCTGTTTCAGTGCCGCCACCGAGAACGCGTGGCACCCGGCGCACAGCGTGTCGAACTGCGGCTTCGCCGCGTCGGCCTGGGCTTTGGAATAGACACCGTCGTTCGTGGTGGCCTGTCCTGCCGTCGCCTTCACCGCTGAGACCGACGTGAAGACAAACCACAGCCCCACAGCCCCCAGCATGAGGGCACTCGACTTGCGGAATGCCACGCCTACCTCCAGCTGAACCCGTGTTTCGTGAGCGGCAACGAACGCACACGTGTGCCGGTGGCGCGGAACAGGGCGTTCGTGACGGCGGGAATAACCGGCGGCAGTGCCGGCTCCCCCAGGCCCGTCGGATCGTTGTCTGACAACACGAACCGGACATCGACTTCCGGTGGTGCCTGGCGCATTCGCAGCACGGGATAGGTGTCGAAGTTCCCCTGCACGACCCGGCCGCCATCGACGGTGATCTCCAGCATGAGCTGACTCAGGCCGTCGTTGACCGCGCTGTGGACCTGACTCTCGGCGTTCAGCGGGTTGACGATTTGCCGGCCGATATCACCCACCACCCAGACCTTGTTGACCTTGATCCGCTTGTTCGCGTCAACGTTCACTTCGGCGACTTCCGCGAAATAGCCCGAGTGGCTGAAGTGGAACGCCACCCCCATCGCGGAGCCCTCGGGGAGGGGCCGCGTGCCCCACCCGGAACTGGAGGCCACGGCCTTGAGGACGGCTGTCATGCGTTCCGCATCGAACCCGCCCCGGCCACCCTCAGGAACCGGCGTTCTGGCCATCAGGTCGAGGCGAAACTGCAGCGGGTCTTTGCCGGCGGCATCCGCGAGTTCGTCCAGAAACGACTGCATGACGAACGAAATCGCACAGGAACCGGGGGCGCGATGGGCGCCCGTGGTCACCCCCAGCGGCATCATCGACACGTGGGTGGCGAAGTTCGGCACGAATCGCGCGGGGAATTCCGAGCCGCTGAGCGTCGATGACGGCGCCGGCCGGACGGCAGGCCCCTGCTGCGGCGGTCCGCCGCCTCGTCCGGCCGCGGGCGGAGCCTCGTTGCTGAACGAGATGAAGTGATTGCGCCACGCCACCAGCGAACCCGAGGCGTCCAGGCCGCCTTTGAGGTAGTGATAACCCGCCGGTCGAAACACCTCGTTGCGCATCTCGTCTTCACGCGACCAGCGGATCTGGACCGGCGCGCCAACGGTCTTGGCGATGAGGGCGGTCTCAATCACGTAGTCGTTGTAGAGACGACGGCCGAAGCTGCCGCCCATGCGCGGCAGGTGAACCGTGATGTCGGCCGCCGTGATGCCCAACGCGTTCGCGATGGTGTTGACGACACCGCCCGGTTGCTGCGTGCCCGCCCAGAGTTCCAGCTTGCCATCCTTGAACGAGGCCGTGGCGTTTGGCGGTTCCATCGGCGCATGCGCCAGGAAGGGATACGCGTACGCGCCCTCCACCGTCCTGGCGGCTCCGGCGAGCGCCGCGTCGACGTCGCCATCGGCGCGGGACGTGCTCTGCGGCGCCTGTGTCGCCATGGTCGCGGCCATGGTGTCGAATCCGGCCGTGCTGTCCGCGGCGGTCGGACCGTTGTCCCACGTCACGGTCAGCTTCTTGCGCGCCGACTCGGCGTACCACCAACTGTCGGCGACAATCGCGACGCCGCTCATGGAGCCGCCGCCCACACCCTCTGGCACGATGAAGGCGTGCCGAATGCCCGGCATCGCCCTGATCGCGTCCAGATTCGCGCTGACGGCCTTGCCGCCGATTACCGGGCAGCGCTGATAGACGCCGTGCAACATGCCAGGCACGGTGACATCGCTGCCAAACAAGGCCTGGCCCGTCACGATCTTGTGGTTGTCGACCCCGGCAATCGAGGTGCCGATGATCCGGTAGTCCTTCGGGTCCTTCAGTGTCAGGGAGTCGAACGCCGGGGGCGTCACGCGCGCGGCGGCCGACGCGAATTCCCCGTAGCCGGCCGAGCGGTTCGAGGCCGCATGAACCAGGCGTCCTGGCGTGGTCGTGATTTCTGAAGCGGGCACGCCCCATGACTGCGCGGCGGCCATGATGAGCATCTGTCGCGCGGCTCCGCCGATCTGTCGCATCGGCGTCCAGTTGCTCGGAGTCGCTCTGCTGCCGCCGGCAGACTGCTGACCGTACTTCGACGGGTCCAGATCGGCTTGCACGATGCGGACGTCTCTCCACGCGACGTCCAGTTCCTCCGCGATCAGCATCGGGAGCATGACCTTGACGCCCTGGCCGATTTCCGGATTCTTTGCCGTGATCGTGACAATCCCGCCGGCGTCGATGGCTACGAACGCGTTGGGTTCCAGCGGCGCGGAGTTGCCGCGGCCCTGCGCGAGCAGATCCAGGGGTTCAAGATACGTGGCAAGCACGAAGCCGCCGCCGGCCAGCGCCGTGACCCGCAGGAAGTCGCGTCGGTCGAGCGTGATTGTGGGGCTCATTTCGAGTCCTCCGTCGTTGGGGTCGTCGCGCTGGGAACGCCGTTCGAAGAAGACCGCACGGCGTCGTGAATGCCCTGCCGGATGCGGACGTAAGTGCCGCAGCGACAGAGATTCGTGTTCATGGCTGCGTCGATGTCCGTATCGGACGGATTGGGCCGCGTGGTCAGCAGCGCGGCCGCGGCCATGATCTGGCCGGCCTGGCAGTAGCCACACTCGGGCACATCGAGTTTCTTCCACGCCTGCTGCAACGGATGGGTTCCGTCCGCGGACAGGCCCTCAATCGTCGTGACGGCCGCGCCATCCACGTTGGCGACCGGAGTCTGGCAGGAGCGGACCGCGCGTCCGCGCAGGTGCACCGTGCAGGCGCCGCACTGGCCGACGCCGCAGCCGAACTTGGTGCCGTGAAGGTTGAGGACATCCCGCAAGACCCAGAGCAACGGCATCTCGGCGGGGACATCCACGGTAGTGGATTTCCCGTTCAGGGTGAAGGTCACAGCCATGGGGGGGATTATAGGGGAAATCAGGAGACAGGGAGATCAGGGTGGCGGAAATGGCGGAAATGGGGAAAGACAAGGACGAACACAGGCCGGCAGCAACGGGAGGGTCGTTGGGGGCGTAACCCAGTTGGACCGTTGACCCCCATTTCCGCCATGAGACGCCGAGAAAGCGCCGGACTGCTCCTGTATCGTCGATGCCCCGCGGCGTCACGTGAGGGTACCGCTGCGTCTGCGGGGCTCGAAGTCCTGCTGGCGCACCCCGGTGGGCCGTACTGGACGGGTCGGCACGCCGGCGCGTGGTCGATTCCCAAGGGCGGTGTGGGGTGCGGCGAGACACCGCTGGAGGCCGCCCTGCGAGAGTTTCGAGAGGAGACGGGATTTGAACCCAGGGGGCCGTACCTGGTGCTGGGCACCGTCACCCAGCGCAGCGGGAAGGTCGTGCATGCCTGGGCCTTCGAAGGAGACTGCGATCCGGCCGCGGCGCGCAGTAACCTCACCACGACCGAATGGCCGCCGCGATCCGGTCGCCACATCGAGATTCCAGAAATCGATCGCGTCTCGTTCTTCACCATCGAGGAGGCGCGCACGGTCATCAATACCCGTCAGGCCTTGCTGCTCGATCGCCTGAATGAGGAACTTTCGGAAGGGGCCTAGCCGACGTGAATTCGAGGTCGCGTCTCCGGATCGGATTCGGCTTGACGCAGGACCTCTCGGCACACGGGTGCGGTGTCGCCTTCGCCGAACGCCAGGAACCTGAGCAGGTACGTGATGGGGTTGCCCTCGGTCCAGCCAAAGTACGCGTGAGGCGTCGTGCCCGTGCGGTCGCGCAGGTCGAGTAGCAACCCGGCGATGGCATTGGGGATCGCGACGCTGGTGCACCGCAGCACGTACATGCCGCCGACGTCCGCCCCCTTCACTTTCAGGCGGTTCGAAAAATCGGACGTGTCACCGGGACGGACTTCCAGAAACAGGATCAGGGCGTCGCCCGGCAGATGGTGCGATCGCAGGGCTTCATCGAGTTTGTGAGCGTATTCGTCATGGCTGCCGGTGTCGGGCCGGTTCGCGATGATGCGCAGCGATTGCCGGCGCGCGGCTTCGTTCACCAGTTCTTCGGCCAGCGCGTCGTACTCGACGCCTTCGATGCGCAACTCCGTTGAGCGCATCACCCTGGATACCAGCGAGGCGCCGATGATGGTGACGATGAACCACGTGGCGATCTGAAGGCCTTCCGGCCGTTCCACGATATTGACCATCGTCGTGTAGGCAAAGATGATCGCAATGGGCACGTAGATCTTGCGGCGGTTCGGCACCGCGATCGACACGGCGACAGCGGCCGACGTCATCAGCATCAACACGCCGGTGGCGTACGCCCCGCCCTGGGCGTTGACATCGGCGTCAAACACCATGGTCACCACGAGCGCCATGCCCGTGATGATCAGCACCAGCGGGCGCGTCGCGCGTGCCCAGTCAGGTGCCATGCCGTACCGGGGCAGATACTGCGGCACCAGGTTGAGGAGGCCGGCCATCGCCGAGGCGCCGGCGAACCACAGCGTGCCGATCGTGGCCAGGTCGTAGATCGTGCCGAACACATCCCCCAGGTCGCGGTGGGCCAGATACGCCAGCGCGCGTCCGCTGGCTTCGCCGCCCATGGCCATCGCCTCGGCCGGCACGCGCAGCGTGGTCACGATGGAACTGCCCGTGAGCATGATGCTCATGATGACGGCGGCCGCGGTCAGGAGTTTTCGCGTATTGCGGACCCGCGCCTCGAGCGCTTCTTCCGGGGTCGCCCCGTCGCCGGCCACCAGGGGCATGATGGCGACGCCGGTCTCGAACCCCGACAATCCAAGCGCGAGTTTCGGAAACAGCCAGACGGCCAGCAGGAGCATCAGGAGCGGGTTGCTCTGCTGGGTGAACAGGGCGGCGCGCCAGTCCTGGATGACCTCAGGATGGATGGCCACCTGGACCAGCTCGTAGCCCACGACCACGATGTTGACCGTCAGGTACACCGCCACCAGTGCGACCGCCAGCCAGATTGCTTCCTTGAAGCCGCGCAGGAACACCGCACCCAATGCCGTCAACAACACCAGCGTGACGCCGACCTGATGGTCCATCCAGTGGGGGACGAACGGATTCTCGATGATGTGTGCCGTGGCATCAGCCGCCGAGAGCGTCATCGTGATGATGAAACTGGTGGCCGCAAATCCCAGGAGGACCAGCACCGCGCCTTTGCCCTTCCACCGCGGTAGGCGTTCTTCCAGGATTGACAGGCTGCCTTGACCATGGGGACTCAGCGCGGCAATGCGGTGATAGACGGGCAACGCGCCGAAGAGCGTCAGCAGGACCAGGACCAGTGTCGCGATCGGCGCGAGGGCTCCTGCGGCCAGAAACGCGATTGACGGCTGGTAACCCAGCGTCGAGAAGTAGTCGACGCCGGTCAGGCACATGACCTTCCACCATGCGTCGGCGTGCTTGCGGGTTCCCTGATCCTGGGCGTCGGTCAGCTCGTTGAGGAACCAGCGCCGGAGACCGCTGGGCGGACGGGAAGGCACAGTCACAGCCGGCGAGCGTAACACACTCTCCCGCTGGTGGCGGGACGGTCTACGACGTCGGAATCGTCCAGAAATAGATCGTCCGGCCTTCGACCTCCCGGGTTGCTTCCGGCTCCCACTCGCCCATGTCGAAGCTATTCGACACGATGCGCGTACCGGGCTTGAGGTCGCGGAAAAGTTTCGGCCGTAGTTTCACGTTCAGCGACGGCAACAGGTAGAGGGTGACCACGGTCGCCTCGCTGATGTCCGTGCTGTCGGCGAAGAGGTCAGCCGCCTTGAACGTCACGAGGTCCGTCACACCTTCTGCGACGGCGTTGGCGTTGGATTCCTTGATCCGCACGGGGTTGATATCGATCCCCACCCCGCGGGCGCCGTACTGTTTCGCCGCGGTGATGACGATACGGCCGTCACCGCACCCGAGGTCGTAGACCACATCATTCTTGCCGACCTTCGCCAGCCTGAGCATGGCGTCGACCACGGTCTGCGGCGTCGGGACGTAGATGACGTCGGGGTCACGCAGCGCCGTTTGGGATTGCGCGGTCGGCGTGATTTGAGTCAAGCCCACCACGAGCAGCGCAGTCGCGAGGACGATCAGGCGGCGAATCATCGGCATCTCCTGGCGTCATTATACGGAATCGGCGCTCCCGGCGCGTTCCACCACAATCAACGTGGCATCATCCTGCGCCGGGCCGTTCGTCCACGCAATCACGGCAGCGCTGAGCGCCTCGACCAACCGCTCGGGGCAGCCCCCAGGGATCCGGGCCGCGAGTTGGGCCAGCCGATCCTCGCCGTACTCCTCGTCGGCAGGCGAACGGGCTTCGGTCATGCCGTCCGTGAAGCAAATGAGCCGATCGCCTGGGCCGAACGCCGCGGTACCTGTCGCATACGTCCAGTCGCTGGACACGCCCAGGACGAGACCCGTGGTGGCGAGGTAGTCGATCTGCCCGTCGGCCCGGACGATCATCGGCGGATTGTGCCCGGCATTGGCGTACGAGACCAGGCCCTTGTCGAGATCGACGACCGTATAGCAGAAGGTCACGAACTTGCCCGACGCAATGTTCCGGCACAACAGCCGGTTCACAGAACTGCACACGTCGTGCGGCTCAGCTTCAGGGGTGGCAAATGCCCGCACGGCCGCCTGCAGGTTGGACATCAGGAGCGCGGCCGGCAGGCCCTTGCCGACGACATCGGCAATCGAGATGGCCACGCGCGTGTCGCTGATGCGGAGCGCATCGAAACAGTCGCCGCCGATGCCCGCGGCAGGCGTCCAGCGGGCCGCAATCTGACAGCCCTCCAGCACGGGCATGACGCCGGGCAGCAACGCCCGCTGGATTTGCCTGGCTTCTTCATAGTCGCGCGAGAATCGGGCGTCGCGACGACGGGCGGCCTGGCCTTCGGCGACTTCGCGTTCCACGACCTCCACCAGCGTCGAATCGTCCCACGGCTTCTGCACGAAACTGCGCGCGCCACGGCGCATCGCCTCGACAGCGGTCTCGATGGACCCCCACCCTGTCATGACCACCACCGGAAGACCGGCGTCCTTCGAACGGACGCGCTCCAGCAGTTCCAGTCCTTCACGGCCGGAAGTCGTATCCCGGGTGTAGTTGAGGTCCATCAGGAGCAAATCGTAGGCATGTTCGTCCATGCGCTTGATGACGTCGCCGACGGAACTGACCAGATCGGTCTCATACCCGGCGTCGACCAGGAGGAGTCGCAGAGCCTGAAGAATATCGAGTTGATCGTCGGCGACGAGGATTCGGGAAGCACTCACGGCTTGGTCTCGTTACAAGGCTCATGCCAGCCCCCAGAGTTGGCACGGCTTTTCCTTCTATGAGGGATAAAGGGACGACAGCCCGGTCCAGACCGGACCATAATCCCGATAGTGGGACGGGGTTAATCTGGAATCTGGAATCGGGAATCGAAGAATCTGTCTCAGGGAATCGAAGAATCGAGCATGCACGCATCACTTTCCTCCGGCCGTGTGTTGGTGGCAGATGACCAATCTGACGTCCTCAACGCGCTGAAACTACTGTTGGGCGGCGAGGGGTACGCCGTCACCACGGCGGCATCTCCTCGTGATCTGGTCACGGCGCTCGAAGGCGCTGATTTTGATGTGGCCCTGATCGACCTCAACTACACGCGTGACACGACATCAGGCCAGGAGGGGTTCGCGTTGCTCGATCGCATGAAGGCAATTGATCCCACCCTGCCCGTTCTGGTGATGACCGGGTGGAGCAGCGTGTCAGGGGCCGTGGAAGCGATGCGGCGTGGCGCCCGCGACTACATCGAGAAGCCGTGGGACGACGAGAAGTTGCTGGTGGCGGTGCAGACGCAGCTCGAATTACGGCGGGCGTTGCGGCGGAGCCGGCGACTGCAGGAAGAGAACGAACGCCTGCACCGGCGCGACCTTCCGACGTTCATCGCCGAGGCGCCGGCGATGCGGGCCGTGCGCGACACCATCGAACGAGTGGCGCCTTCGGACGCCGCCGTCCTGATTACTGGTGAACACGGCACCGGCAAGGAAGTGGTGGCGAGTCTGCTGCACCGGCTGTCGAATCGCTCGTCCCGGCCTCTGGTGACGATGAATGCCGGAGGGTTGTCCGAGGGCGTGGCGGAAAGTGAGCTGTTCGGTCACGTGAAGGGAGCGTTCACCGATGCGCGCACTGATCGCATCGGCTGTTTCGAACTGGCTGACGAAGGG
>JAHEFO010000179.1 GCA_024640135.1 Acidobacteriota bacterium | reverse complement strand
GACCACGCGCAGTCCGAGTTGCGATTCGAGTGCCGCCTTCAGCCGCATCGCGATCGCGAGCGTGACCTGCTTCTCTTCGATCCCGGTTGCGCTTCGGCTTCCCGTGTCCGGCCCTCCGTGGCCCGCGTCGATCACGACGGTTCGAATGGTGTTTTGGAGGTCGATGGCCGGCACAGCGGCCGGGATGGCCGGTGTGACAGGTCTGGCGGGCGCCGCGGTCGCGGCCGCCGTCAGGTCCAGGGTGATGTGCTCGGGGTCCTGGGAGCTCTCGACCTCACGAACGTTGACGACCGACGGGCCCAGGTCCAGGAGCAGTGACGGTCCATTTGCTCTGATGGCGACCAGCAGTTCTGCCGGAGGGGCCTCGAGCGGCGCCAGATCAAGGGCGACCGCCTGGAATCGCACCGTGACCAGTGAGCCGTCCCGGGTGACGCGCGCGATCGTGCCGGGGGCAATCGTCAACGTCAGACGGCCACCCGTGGTGGTGCGCTCGAATCGGGGCGTGAGTCGCGGGACCGAGGCCGCGTCGAGTACGACCAGGCGGGACGTACGACGAATGTCGATCTGGCGATCGAGCAACGGGGCCAGGACACGCAGGAAATCGATCGGGACCAGCCATGCGGCTCCAGCCTTGATAACTGGCGCCGACAGTGAGACGAGACGGCCACCTGAAGAGACCGTGGCCTGTCCTTCGGTCAGGACGACTCGCTGCGACCGCACGGAGAGCACCACTCCGCCGGCCCGCGTGTCTTCCCGCATCACCAGGTCGAAAAGTCCCGCCAGCGTGTCGAGCGCCACAAAGTCCGTTGTGCCCGACTGGCGCTGAACTGGGAGTGTGCGCGACCCGTCCGTGGCGATCACCAGATAGGGCGGCGGCTCCTGCGCAGCAGCGCCGACCAGCACGAGGCCGGATAGGGCAAGGATCGATGTGAGTCGGCGCAGAAGCAAGTACTCATGATAACAAGCGGATCGTTGCCGATAGGTTCATAATGTCGCCGACCCGTCATGGACTCATGGCTGATACTCGGGTGTCTGGCCTGCGCTGCCGCATTCCTGGTGCTGACGTACCGGCAATCCGCTGTCCTCCGAAACATTTCAGCAGGACTGGTCACTAATCCAGGTCTCGCAGGTCGTCGTCGAGCTTTGCTTCCAGGTCCGCCTCCGGGGGGACGGTCGTTCCGTTGCCGGCAACTGCGCCCAGGCGCGAAGCGCGGCCGGTGAAGCGGCGGACCGCGAGCGCGATCACGCCCATGCTGCCCAGCAGCACCACAAACGGCATGATGTACAGCGTCAGGTCGAAGCCGACCGCCGGCGGCTCGGCCAGGACGCGCTTGCCGTACTGATCCACGTACGCGGCCAGAATCTGCTGACGATCTTGTCCAACAGACAGCCGCGCACGGATGTCGGCCTTCGCCTCATCGGCGGCAGGCGACTGGTGCACCGAGACCTGCTGGCTGTAGCAGCACGGGGCGATGAGCATGGCGTCGATGACGCGGGCTTCGCGTTCGAGTGCTTCGCCGCTCAGCTGCGGACCTGCCGCCGGCGCCTGGCGCTGCGCGCCGGCCCAGCCCGATGCCATCATGAGTGCCACCGTGACCAGGACAACAAGGAATGTGGGTCGATGAGCCATATGACCCAGAGATGCAGATCGGCGCGGAAGGTGACAGAAGCTGCGCCGGCGCCGGGAATCGCCCGATTAACGTCCGGCCCGCAGAATTCTGGCGGCGCATCGAGGGTCTGTCCTGATATTCTGGCTCCATGAGGCGCATCTTCCCGTCACCCCCACTCTTCAACGTGTTCTTCACTGCGGCAGCGCTCTTCGCGTCTGCCGGTTTCGCCGCGTGCTCCGCGCCGCCGGCGAACGGCCAGGCGGCGCAGGACCCGTCGGCCATCGCGCCGGTCGCCGCGGCCGCGGCCGCGGAGACGTTCACCGGTGCCGTGGTCGAAACGATGGACTCGGGGGGCTATACCTACATGCGGTTGCAGGCGGATGGGAAGGATGTCTGGATCGCCGCCACGGAGTTCACCGTCACCAAGGGGGAGCGCCTGACCGTGCCGCTCGAAATGCCGATGGCGGACTTCCACAGCGCCACGCTGAACCGCGATTTCCCGATGATCTACTTCGTGTCGCGGGTGGGCCGTGAGGGACAGACGCTGCAGTCCGCAGCCAACCCGGCGTCCGGTCTTGCTTCGATGCCGATGGCGAGCCACGAATCGGGCGCCGCTGCCGCGCAGGGCGCAGCCCCGATGGCCGTCGTGCCGAACGCGCCGCCGGCCGGCGGACTCTCCATCGCGGAGACGTGGGCAAAACGGGTCTCACTCGCGGGTAAGGCCGTCACCGTTCGCGGCACGGTGGTCAAGGCCAACGACGGCATCATGGGGTTCAACTGGTTTCACCTGCAGGACGGCACTGGACAGGCTGCCGACGGCACGAACGACCTGACCGTCACCACCGATGCCCTCGTCAAGGTCGGGGACGTCGTCACAGTGTCTGGCACGCTCGCCATCGACAAGGACTTCGGCGCCGGCTATTCGTACCGGGCCATTCTGGAAAAGGCCACGGTCAAGTAAGAAAGGCCGGACAGGGTGTCCTGTCCGGCCCATATGTTTCGCACTCAGCACTCAGCACTCAGCACTCAGCACTCAGCACTCAGCACCGTGGCGCGACAGCGCCTTAGCGCCTGGGGCCGCGGTCGCGCCTGGGGCCGCGATCCCGGCGATCATCGCCACCCGGGTGGCTGGACGCGTGCGCGGCGCCCGCACCGGGGTATTTCGGCGACGTGCCTTCACCCTCCTTGAGCAGCACCTTGCGGCTGAGTCGCACCTTGCCGGACGGGTCGATGTTGATCACCTTGACCTCCACCATCTCGCCTTCCTTGAGTTCGTCGCGGACGGAGGCCACGCGATAGTTCGCCATCTCGGAGACGTGGAGCAGGCCGTCCACACCCGGCATCACTTCGATGAAGGCGCCGAAGTCCGTGATGCGTTCCACCCGGCCCATGTAGACCTTGTCGAGTTCCGGGGTCGCGGTCAGTTCCTGGATGATGGCGATGGCGCGCTGCGCGGCATCATCATCAGACGAGGCAATGTTGATGCGGCCGTCGTCTTCGACATCAATCTTGACGCCCGTGCGCTCGACGATGCTGCGGATGGTCTTGCCGCCGGACCCGATGACGTCGCGAATCTTCTCCACCGGAATCTTGATGGTGATGATGCGCGGCGCGTAGCTCGAGATCTCCGTGCGTGACGCGGCCAGCGTTTCCGCCATCTTGCCGAGGATGTGCAGCCGGCCCTGCCGGGCCTGCTCCAGCGCCTTGCGCATGATGTCCATGGTGATGCCGGACACCTTGATGTCCATCTGCAGGGCCGTGATGCCCGTCGCCGTGCCGGCCACCTTGAAGTCCATGTCGCCGTAGTGGTCTTCGGCGCCCGCGATGTCGGAGAGCACGGCCCACTTGCCGGTCTTGTCGTCCATGACGAGGCCCATGGCCACACCCGCCACCGGCGCCTTGATCGGCACACCGGCATCCATCATGGCCATCGCGCCGCCGCACACCGACGCCATCGACGACGAGCCGTTGGACTCGAGGATGTCCGAGACAATCCGGACCGTGTAGGGGAAGGCTTCCTGGCTGGGCATCACCGGCGTGAGCGCGCGCTCGGCCAGCGCGCCGTGACCGATCTCTCGGCGGCCCGGCCCGCGCAGGAATTTCACTTCGCCCACGGAAAACGGCGGGAAGTTGTAGTGCAGCATGAACCGCTTGTACATCTCACCGTCGACCTTCTCGATCTTCTGGGCGTCGTCGTCCGTGCCCAGCGTGGCGGTGACCAGCGCCTGGGTTTCACCACGCGTGAACACGGCCGATCCGTGCGTGCGGGGGAGGACGCCGACTTCGGTCCAAATCGAACGGATTTCGTCGAAGCGGCGGCCGTCAAGGCGCTGTCCGCGCTCGAGGATTTCCTCGCGGAGGATCCGTTCCTTCAGGGTGCTGAACGCGGCCTTTGCATCGGCCTTCTGCGCGGCCTGATCGTCAGGAAAACTGGCGAGCAACTCAGCCAGAACCTGGTCGACCTTCTCGTAGTTCTCCAGCTTCTCGCGGATGCGCATGGCCTCGGCCAGCGGCTGGTAGGCCTGGTCTTCAACCAGTTTCTGGACGGCCGAATCAATCCCCTTGTCTTCGACGGTCTTCTTGGCCTTACCCACTTCCTTCTTGAGATCGTCAATCACGTCCACGATCTGCTTGATGGCCGCATGCGCCGTCTCGAGGGCGGTAATCATCTCCTCTTCGGTGGCTTCCTCGGCGCCTGACTCCACCATCATGATGGCTTCCTTGCTGCCGGCCACCACCAGGTCGATCTTGCTCATCCGGCGCTGCGGGTAGGTGGGGTTCACCAGGAACTGCCCATCCACCAGGCCGACGCGCACGGCGGCAATGGTGCGCTCGAAGGGAATCGATGAGATCGACAAGGCCGCCGACGCCCCGGTAATCGCCAGGACGTCCGAGTCGTTGTCGGTGTCGGCCGAGATGAGCAGGCCGATGATCTGGGTCTCGAACCGCCAGCCCGCAGGGAACAACGGCCGGATCGGACGGTCGATCAGACGGCAGGTGAGCGTTTCCTTGTCGGCCGGCTTCCCCTCGCGCTTGAAGAACCCACCCGGGATTCTCCCGGACGCATAGGTGAACTCGCGATAGTCGACCGTCAGCGGCAGGAAGTCGATTCCCTCGCGCGCGGTCGCGGCACGGCATGCCGTGACCAGCACCATCGTGTCGCCCTGCCGGATGATGACCGAGCCATCGGCCTGTTTCGCCAGCTTGCCGGTCTCAATCGACAGGGTCGACGAGCCGATCGTCAATTCTCTTCGGTACATGAGTCGAAATCCTCTTCTACTGCGGTGCGCTTGTGTTGTCGCGTGGGTGGTCGCTACTTGCGGATGCCGAGACGCTTGATCAGGACCGCGTAGCGGCTCGGATCTTCTCGTCGCACATAGTCGAGGAGCCGACGTCGTTGCCCGACCATCTTGAGGAGGCCGCGGCGTGAGTGGTGATCCTTGGCGTGTGTCTTGAAATGCTCGGTCAGGTACGTGATGCGCTCGCTGAGAATCGCCACTTGCACTTCCGGAGAGCCGGTGTCGGCGTCGTGAGTCTTGTACGTACCAATAACTTCGGTCTTTCGGTCCTTGCTTAGCACGATGGTGCCCCTTCCGCGAGTTGTCCAGAGTGCGCCGGGATGCGCATGACCAGAC
This sequence comes from Acidobacteriota bacterium, assembly GCA_024640135.1. Classification (GTDB taxonomy): domain Bacteria; phylum Acidobacteriota; class Vicinamibacteria; order Vicinamibacterales; family SCN-69-37; genus SYFT01. The sequence continues at coordinate 3,383 of JAHEFO010000179.1, read as the reverse complement.
AGCCGCAATTCCTATCCCTGCAAAACGTCAATTCTAGCCGAGTACGATAGCCGGGTGCAAAAGACCGCCCCGGAAGTCCGCCAGCGCGATGAGGGCGCCGGACTCGTCCAGGAGCCGGATTCTGGCCGGCGGCCCCGGAGTGGCCGGCACCCAGGCGCCGGCCACAAACGGCGGCCCGATGGGGTTGCCGTGCCTGACCCGGGCCACTCCGGCGTCGGACAGACAGACCGAGGGCAGGTCCGGCAGGGCGTCCGCCAGGGTGAGCAGGCGAGGCGCGAGGGCCGGGCCCAGTCGTTCCGCCTCGTCGAGGGGGATCGCGGCTGCCACGGAGAAGGACCCAGACTGGGTGCGTCGAAGCGCCTCGAGGTGGGCGCCGCAGCCCAGACGATCGCCCAGATCGCGGGCCAGGGACCGTACGTAAAAGCCGGCAGTGACGGTCAAACGGAGGGTCACCAAATCCCCGGTCTGCGCCAGGAGTTCCAGGTGCCGGACTGTGACGGTGGCTGTCTTGAGCGCCACGTGCTGGTCGCGCCGCGCGAGGTCGTAGGCCTTGCGCCCCTCGACCTTCTTGGCCGAATACTGCGGCGGCATCTGTTCGAACGTTCCTCGGAAGTGGTCCAGTGCCGCGCGCACCTCGCCATCTGAAGGGGTCGGCGCCGGCACGGCCCCCGGAGTGCCGTCGAGCCGGACGCCATCGGCATCATCAGTGGTCGTGGCCCACCCCAGTCGGACGGTCGCCTCATACACTTTGTCGTGCCCGCTCAGGAGTGAAGCCAGCCGGGTGGCTTTGCCCAGCAACATGACGAGCAACCCCGTGGCGCGAGGGTCCAGCGTGCCGGCGTGGCCGATGCCGCGCTCGCGCGTGGCCTGGCGCAACCGCGCGACGGCGTCGTGCGACGTCGGTCCTGACGGTTTGTCGAGCAGAAGAATGCCGGTCATTTGGTGGCGGGCGCCTGGCCATGCGCGGCCAGGGCTGCCGTCATCATACGCTGGCGTGGTGTACGATCCGTAGCGGAGAGAATCAGAATGAGTCGAGTTCGTGTCGCGGCATTACAGTATTTCATCAGGCCCATCAGTTCGTTTGAGGACTTCGCCGCGCAAGTCACCGGGCTCATCGAGACTGCCGCCGACTACGACTGCGAGCTCGTCGTGTTTCCGGAGTATTTTTCCCTCCAACTGTTGACGCTTGGCGACATCAAGCGGCCGCTGCCGGTCCAACTGCGCAGTCTCGCGTCCCAGCGCGAGGCGGTCATTGAGTTGATGAGCGGGCTTGCCCAGCAGTACAAGCTGTACGTCGTGGCGGGGACCGTCCCGGAAGTCGACGCGTCGGATACACTCCGGAATGTGTGTCCGGTCCTCGGGCCCGGCGGCACCAGGGGCGCGCAGGCGAAGTTGCACATGACGCGCTTCGAGGTGGAGTGGGGAGTGGCTCCGGGCAGTCGGCTGGCGGTGTTCGAGACGTCCATGGGCCGCATGGCGGTGGCGATTTGCTATGACGTGGAGTTTCCTGAAGTCGCCCGGGCGGCGGCGCGGCTCGGGGCGCACATCCTGGTCGTACCCAGTTGCACGGACGATCGGCAGGGGTTCCTGCGCGTGCGGTATTGTGCGATGGCCCGGGCCATCGAGAATCACATGTATGTGATTCAGGCCTCCACCGTCGGCTCTTTGCCGAGTATCCCTGCCGTCTCACTCAATCATGGACAGGCCGCCATTTTTACGCCGAGTGACTTTGCGTTCGCCCGTGACGGCATTCTGGCAGAAGGCATTCCCAATCAGGAGACGATGGTGATCGCCGAGTTGAATCTGGAGACCATCAGTGATGGCCGGCAGTCCGGTACGGTGGTGCCGCTGCTGGACAGCCACAACACTCACGAACTGGTCAACGCGCCGCTGGTGGTGGAACTGTGACGGAAGCAGCCGTCGTCGTTCGGCAGACCCGGCAGGAAGACTTCGACGGGCTGATCGCCCTGACCGAGGCCGTGTATCCGTCATCCCCGCCCTGGACGCGCGCGCAACTGGCCTCGCATTTGAAGGTCTTTCCAGAAGGACAGTTCGTGGCGGTCATGGGGGATCGCGTGGTGGGCATGGCCGCCAGCCTGATCGTGTACTGGGACGACTATGACTTTTCCACCAGCTGGCGGGATTTCACGGAGGGCGGGACTTTTGTCAATCACGATCCTGAACGTGGCCGCACCTTGTATGCCGCTGAAGTGATGGTGGCGCCGGATCTGCAGGGCCGCGGAATCGGCCGGATGTTGTACGCCGCCAGGCGTGATTTGGTCAGGCGGTTGGGACTCCAGCGGATTCGCGCGGGCGCCCGCCTGCGTGGGTACCATCGCTACGCGAAGGACATGACGCCGGAGCAGTATGTGGCGGCGGTGGCTGCAGGTGAGATCGCGGATCCAACGCTGACATTCCAAATCAAGCGCGGGTTTCGCGTGCTCGGAGCCGTGGAGGAATACCTGCACCACGACCCTGAGAGCCTGGGGCATGCGGCCGTGATCGAGTGGATCAATCCAGACTTTCAGAAGGCCGATTGAGCCGGAGCAGACGAGCACGCTGCACATGCCGCGAGACGAACGCATTTTGTTCTTGCGTAGATCATTTTTGTAACAATTGATCGCCCCGTCATCACTTTTGTAACCTCCATATTTGAGCTGTCTTTGGCTTCTCTTTGATGCTGGGATAGTGTATATTTCCGGACATCAATCTCCCGGGGAATCTCACGCGCAGCGTCGATTAGGGTTGGCTTAGTGCTGTGGCAATGTGGACACGGGGACAACGGAAAGAGGGGCTCTGAGTGGCAAAACCAAGTAAATCCAGAAATAGGAAGGTGAGCAGGTCGCGGGTGTTCTCGTGGCTGCCTGTGGCGGCTTGCGTGATCGCCGTGTTCGCGATCGTGTCGGCGCGCGACATCAACGCGGGCATCAGTCAGGAACAGGAATTACTGCAGGGTGATCTGAGCACCATCGCCTCCACCGGCACGGCCCAGCTCACCGAGACCATCGCCTACCCTGAGACCGAAGTCTTCGCCGAAGAGCTCACGTGGGAGCAAATCGTTGCGCAGAACGAAGCGATTCGGACGCAGCAGCAGGTGTTCGGGTCGGACGATGGGCCGAAGATCGTGCCCGTCCCCGTAGGGAACACGGCCAACACGACCGCGCTGGCCGACACGCCCGAAACCATGGCCGCCGACCCGTCCGGCGGTGAGGGCGTTGACCCGGTGCCGAGTGCGGCCGGCGACTTCGCGGTGCAGTTCCAGCATGACCTGACGGCCGGCGAAGTGGCGACGTCCCAGCGGTCGGCCATCCACGAGCCGATGGCCATCCGGGTGGGCACGTCGGCGTTCTACACGGCCAACTGGTATGCCGCCAAATCGACGA
>JAHEFO010000385.1 GCA_024640135.1 Acidobacteriota bacterium | reverse complement strand
CTCGAAGCCGCGAAGGAGATCGTGCGCCAGATGCGCTTGCGCGACCTCGGCGGCATCATCGTGCTCGACTTCATCGATATGGAAGACAAGAAGAACCGTCAGAAGGTCCTGCAGGCGATCGAGCAGGAACTGCGGCGCGATCGGGCGCCGTCCAAGGCGGTGCAGGTCAACGACTTCGGCCTGGTCATCATCACGCGCAAACGAGTGAAGAGCAGCCTGGAGCGGTTGCTCACCGAACCCTGTCCGTACTGTTCCGGCTCAGGCGCAATCAAGGCCAGCCCGACCATCTGCTACGACATTCTCACCGAGGTGAAGAAGGTCAGCGCGGATTTGGATGGCTACAGTCTTGTCTTGAGGGTCAATCCTGAAGTGGCCCGGGCGCTGCGCGAAGAAGGACGGGGGGTCTTCAAAGAACTCGAAGCCACCGTCGGCCGTCCCGTGACCGTTCGTCCGGATGAACAGCTGCATCACGAACAATTTGACCTGATGGCGATGTAGGGCCGGTATACTCAAGTGTGGAGGCAGTGACGATGACACGCAATGTGATTGGTGTGGTTCTGGCTGGGGCCGTGGCTGCAGCGCTGTTCGGGCAGCCTGCGGTGATACAGGCTCAGACGCCGTCATCAACTCTTGGGACGGTTCAGCTGAGTCGGTCGGTTGTGGCCGATGGCAAGCCTCTGGCTGCCGGATCCTATTCCCTTCGGCTCGCCACGGACAGCGTGACGCCGGTGACGGGCCAGGGGGCGGAGAACGCGAAGTGGGTGGAATTCGTCCAGGGGGGGCAGGTCAAAGGCCGCGAACTCTCGAGCGTAATTCTCTCAACCGAGGTGAAAGAAGCGATTAAGGGGACGCCGCCAGCGGCCAACTCGGCCAAGGTTGAACTGCTCAGCGGCGGCGAGTACCTCCGGATCTGGGCCAACCGGGGTGGCAACCACTACTTGATCCACCTTCCGGTCGGATAGGGGGCCGCGGCGCACCTGCCCTCTGGCTGTCGGGCACCAGAGTACAGGTGCCCTACTTCCTTGTCACAACGACGTCGCCGCTGAACGAGGTCGCCGAGACGATGGCCGAGCCATCTCCGAACGTGCCTTGCATCCGTTTGGCCGCTTCCGAGGAGCCCATGCCGCGCCGTGTGCCTGTGCGGCCCGTCGTGCTCACTTCAATGCCCGCGTTGTTGCGCACACTGCCGGAGAACGTCGATGCGTCGAACGAGAAACCCACCCGCCCCGCCAGGGTGATGCGCACGTCGCCGGAATGGCTGGAGAACTCATACCGTCCCCGGGGAGTCAGTTCCCCGTCAAAGACCACATCGTCGGACATGGACTTCAGAGTCACGTCTCCTGCGGAGACGCCCTTGGCCGTGACCCCTCCGCTGATGGTGCCCAACTCCACCCGGCGCGCCTTGATACCACTGGCAACAATGTCACCGCTCATGGTGGCGCCTTCGAGCAGACCCTCCGCGCCAACATTGGTCAACGTGAGATCGCCCGATACCGTCTTCGCCGACGTCAGGAGAAGAGCATCAGTCACGTCCACATCGCCACTCGTGGTGTCGATTGACAGCTCACCGTTGATGCCCTTGACCGACACGTCACCGGAAATCGATCGCGTCGAGATGCGGGTACCTGCCGGGGCCGTGACGATGTAGTCAACGCTGACAGAATAGTCACGCTGACGCTCGTTGGGGTAGACCGTCCTGATCGTGACCCGGCCGCCGCGTTCTTCCGACTCCACATTCACGCGGCTCAACCCGGTCTTGGCCGCGGCGTCGTCCACGCCCCTGGCCGTCCGGACGAGTTCGACCACCACTTCCCGACCCGATGACGACCGAATCGTGATATCTCCCGAGAGCGTTTCAAGGTCAAGCTGACCGCTGGCGCCGACCGTGAACCGCCGCGTCTCCCTGTCTGTCTGAGTGGCGCGGAACCGCAGGGACTGTCCCCAGTCGCTATCCCACGCCAGACCGCCGAGTCCTTCAAACGCCTCCGCCATATCGTGGACTGCTGAGTGCAGGTCGTGCCGGAAGTCCGGCCCCAGCGCATCATGGACCGCCTCTCGGGCGTCCTGGACGGCCGCTTGGACCGCCTCCTGGACGTCCTGGATGACCTCTCGAACGACCCTGGTGTCGACCTTCACCCGCACGCTCACGTCTTGCGCGAGTGCTGGAGAAACGGTGACGCCGAGGACGACCGCAGTGGCAAGTGTGTATTTGACAATATTCATAGTGTTCCTCGTCCGGGACCGGCCAGGCCGGCGGCGGCTTCTGCCGCGCCGCTGGCGTCGCCCTTGCGCATTTCATTCATGAGCACAACCGTATGCTGCAGGAGATTGACCTTGTTGCGAAGTGCCTCGAAGAGGCTGACGCGGGCGGGCTGACTTTCAGGATTGTCCGTCAGGGCCGCGCGTGTTTCTGCGATGGCGGAATCGATCGTCGTCAGGCTGCGCTGCAGAGTCGCCACAGCGGTGGCGGAGACATCGGAGTCTCCATTCTTCAGCACCTGCTCGAGCTGGGCTA
>JAHEFO010000178.1 GCA_024640135.1 Acidobacteriota bacterium | reverse complement strand
TTATTGAGGTCATTGAGTGGACGGACGACTCGCGCGACACGCTGTCCTACCGCTTTCCTGACGAGGACAAGGCGATCAAGAACGGCGCCCAGTTGATCGTTCGTGAATCCCAGGCCGTGCAGTTCATGTATCTGGGCCAGTTCGGCGACACGTTTGGCCCTGGCAAGCACTCGCTGACCACCGAGAACATCCCGGTGCTCACGAAACTTCAGTCGTGGAAGTACCTCTTCAATTCGCCGTTCAAGGCGGATGTCTTCTACGTCACCACGCGGCTGTTCACGGGCAACAAGTGGGGAACGGCCAACCCCGTCATGGTGCGCGACGACGACTTCGGCATCGTCCGGCTGCGGGCATTCGGCACGTTCGATTTCAAGATTGTGAATCCGCCCCTGTTCATCAAGGAGGTGGCGGGATCGGATCAGCACTTCCGTCTGGATGAATTCGCCGACACGATGCGTTCCCGCATGGTCAGCGTCTTCAGCGAAGCCCTGGCCTCAGCCAAAGTACCGGTGCTGGACGTGGCCACGCGCTACTCAGAGTTGGGCGATGCCCTACTTCCCGTGATCAACCCGGTTGTAGGCGCCAAGTACGGCCTGGAGATCACCAGCTTCATCATCGAAAACGTCTCGGTGCCGCCGGAAGTCGAGACCGCCATCGACAAGCGGTCGAGCATGGCGGCCATCGGCAACCTGAACGACTACGTGAAGTACCAGATGGGACAGGGCATGACAACCGAGGGCGGCGGCGTGGGCGGCATGGCGGCAGAGCTGGCTGTCGGTTTTGGCGTGGCCCAGCAGATGATGCAGCAGGGCATCATGAATCCGAACGCCGCGCCCACGCCAGCGGTGGCGGGCGGCACGACTCCCGCTGCGGCAGCGAGTTCCATCCCGACCCTGCTCTCGCCCGCCGACGTGGCGAAGGCCCTCGGGGTGTCGGAGGCTGATGTGATGGCCGTCATCGAGGCCGGCGAACTCAAGGCCAAGAAGATCGGGACGAGTCACCGCGTGACGCGGGCGGCCCTCGACGCCTACCTGGCGCAATGACTGATCCGGCGGGCTCAGGGCAGACCCCGTCGGCAGACTCGGGACCGGCGACCGAGCAGTTCACGGCGAGGGAGAAACACGCCTGCCCGGCGTGCGGAGGACAGGCGGAGTGGAATCCGGGCAAGCAACTGCTCGTCTGCCCGTTCTGCGGCGTGGAATCGCCGTATGTCGACTACAAGGCCGGCGGCGATGTCGCCGAACTCGACCTGATCAAGATGCTGCGGGACCTCCCGGAAGAACAGCGAGGCTGGGACACCGCGCGCCACAGCGTCCAGTGTCAGAGTTGCCGGGCGGTCATGGTGTTTGACCCCGCGAAGGTCGGGAAGAACTGTGATTTCTGCGGGTCGCCCGCCCTGGTGGACTACGAAGAGTTGCAGTCCCCCATCCGCCCCCGGAGCCTGCTGCCCTTCAGAATTTCACAGACCGATGTCCGCGATCGGATGAAGCGCTGGTATGCCGGCCGGTGGTTCGCACCCAACGCGTTCAAGGACAAGTCGCTGGTTGATCAACTGCACGGCCTCTACGTGCCGTACTGGACCTTCGATGCCCGGGTCCACTGCGAGTGGCAGGCCGACTCCGGGACGTACTACTACACCACTGAGACCTATCGCGACAACAAGGGGCGGACGCAGACTCGGAGGGTGCGCCACGTGCGCTGGACGCCGGCCGCTGGCGCGATCGATCACTTCTTCGATGATGAGCCCGTGCCCGGCACCAGGGGCGTCGATCCCGGTCTTCTCCGCCAGGTGGAACCGTTTCCCACACAGGAGGTCGTGCCGTATGACACGGCATTTCTCTCAGGATTTGTCGTGGAGCGCTACCAGATCAACCTTGAAGACGCCGCCGCCGCGTCCGTCGAGCAAATGCACAACACGCTCATGGCGCTCTGCGGCCAGCAGGTTCCTGGAGACACTCACCGAAACCTCCGCATTCAGCCGAGCTTCTCGGAGCAGACGTTCAAACACACGCTGGTGCCAATCTGGCTGCTGTCCTACACCTACGGGGCGAAGACGTTCCATGTGGTGGCGAATGGATACACCGGCGAAATCGCCGGCCGCTATCCAAAGAGCTTCTGGAAGATCGCGATGGTCGTACTGATGGTCCTGATCGTCGTCCTGGTCTTCATCGCAGTCCAGTAACCGGCAGCGCCCGTCATCGCGCGACCGCCCCGAAGCGGCGGCCCAGTTCCAGGGCGGTTGCCGGGTCGCCATCGAGCAGCAGGTGTCCCACGGCCTTTTGTTCGTCGCCGGCGACAGTGACGATCACAATCGTATCGAAGCCCCGCTTGCGTGCCCGCTCCGGCACGTCGACCAGGTGGCTGGCCAGCCCTGGGCTCCGCCTGTCGCGCGGCACGACGTCGACGACCACGGCGCCGACGATGCGATTCTTCTTGAGGAACGTCAGGCGATACCGGTCGTCGGAATCCAGAGAAATATCGAGGACACGCCGGCCCGTCTGGTCAGGACAGATGACGGCCAGTTCGGTGACAAAGGTGCGGATCCCTGGCGCGTTCCAGGGCGTTCCGTCCGGCACGACCTGCGATACGTCTTCAAGCGTGGCGACCTCTCCACCGAACCTGTAGAACCGGCGGTCGACCCTGGAGTCGAACAATCCAGTGTTCATCTCCCAGATCAGTCCCAGTCGCCCGCTGGACCACAGCGATGTGCCGCGCACGACGGTCCGCAACGCGGTGTAGTACTCCGCCAGGGCCGGATCCTGCAGCCGGTTGGCATCCTGCTCGACGCTCTCGCGGTATCCAGCCGGGATCATCCGGCGGTAATGGCCTGGCCGCCATCCCTCTTTCCACACGGCGGGCAGGCGTGCCAGCAGCGGATCCGCCAGCGCGCACTCATCGAGCAGATAGGTGCGCGGTCCCCACTCGAGGCCATCGGCCCCCATCAGGCCGCAGGTCTCCAGGACGTATTCAGGTTTCGTTCGTCCATCCGCACGGGGCCATTCGGGCTCGGTGAATCGCTCCCGCTCAGCCGTCACCAGGCCCCATGCCTGAAAGTACACGCCCCGCTCGTCAACGATGCCGTTGCTGGAGTCGGCAGCATTGAACGCACTGTTGCTCCGAAGTGGCAGTTGTGGCGAGGCGATTGCCGCCGCCGCCAGCACGACCAACACCGGCCGCCAGTCGGCGTCCGGCAGGCGCTGGGCGCGCGCCATCAGCCACACGGCCACCAGCAGGGGCGCGGCCAAAAAGCGTCCGCTCATGAAATCGCCGCCGATCCACACCACATATGCCAGGCTGACGAGCACGCCGGCAGCAGCCAGCCAGGCCTCGCGCGATCGCTCGATCGCCGCGACCACAAGCGCCACGCCGATCGCCGTGAGCGTGATGGGGTCGCGATTGACCGAATCGAGCAAGTACAACACCCCCTGCCCCACGCGCTCGCCCACCGGGATGCCGGCCGCAAGTTTGGCGTACGCGGTATTCGGAAAGGCAAATCCGAAATACACCAGCGCAAACATCGTCCATGACAGGGCCGGCAGGAGCCCCAGGGCTACCGGCAGGACGGCCGCCTTGCGCGGCCGCACCTGAAGGGTCGACCACAGCGCGACCGGCAACACCAGCAACACGGCGTCGGGACGCGTGAGATAGGCGGCACTGACGCCCAGCCACACGACCGTCAACCACCGGCGTCCGCGGGGTCGACGCGCCGCCCACCCAAGCGTCGCAATCGCCACCAACGCCGTCAGGGGATTCTCCAGGCCCGACGTCGAATAGTCCACGAACGCGCGGGAGGCCAGCAGCACGCCGGCGACGATCCAGACCTGGGACATGCTCCGCGCCGCGCGCAGGACGACGCCAAAGACCATCAGCGAGGTCGCGATACACACGGCGAATGTCGCGTAGAAGATGTTGCCGACCGCCAGGTACGCGACCGTCAGCAATGCCACCCACAGGGGATGCGTGAAGGTCTGAACGCGCTCGGCGAGATTGAAGGTCAGTCCGTAGCCATGCGTGGCATTCAGGACCGTCCGCAGCGAAATCAGCGCATCGTCCCCCAGCCAGGCCGTCCGGAGGACGACGGCGAGGAACAGGACCAACCAGACCCAGCGCACCCGTGTCATGGCTGATGAGTTTACCGTTCTTTGGGGCGCTGGACCGGCACCCACTCGCGAAGACTGTTGATGAACCAGACCCGGGTGCACCGTGGAAGGTCGTCGATCGACACCACGCCCTCCTGAATGGCGCCGGCCTCAAGCAACTCGGCCCGGTAGACTCCGGCCAGAAGGCCGCACCCGCGCGGCGGCGTCACCCGCACCCCGCCGAGCTCGACAACGAGATTGCCCCGGGTGAACTCCGTCAGTTCGCGGCGCTCATTCCAGAGCAGGACATCGAAGACCTCTGGATGTTCTGCCCGGTGCCGGTCGTAAGCGTCGCGGGTGGTCGTCTTGTGGCACAGGAATCGATCGCGATGGTCGACTGGCGAAGACGCAAGGGCGAAGGCCAAGGCCCCCATCGACGCCTCCCCTGCCTCCTCGAGGGCGCGGCCTTCCACACGCACCTGCCCACCGGAGTCCAGCAGCGCACGTACGCGCCAGCGACCGTCTGGATGCAGTGCTGCATGGGCGTCGAGCGCGGCGCGAACGCGATCCGGATCGCATGAGAACCCGAAATACCCGGCTGAGTCCTGCAATCGCTTCACGTGCCGATCACGCCGCGCCAGCCTGCCTTTCTCCAGGCGCATCGTCTCGATCAACGTGAACGGTGGGCGCACTTGCAGGCATGACGCCTTGCTGAGCGCCTCGGCGTGTTCGTCGGAGGCCACCGAGTCCCAGGTGATCCCTCCACCCACGCCGTACTCCGCCTGCCCGCTGGCGACGTCCACGGTCATCGTACGAATCGCCACATTGAAGGTTGCGCGTCCGTCAGGCGACGCGAATCCGATGGCGCCGCAATAGACGCCGCGGGGGGCGGACTCCAGAGACGCGATCAGGCGCATGCTGCTGGATTTCGGCGCGCCGGTGATCGAGCCGGCGGGAAACAGCGCGCCGAACACGTCGCTGAGACAGGTGCCGGGACGTGCCTGGCCCTCGACCGTTGACGTCATCTGCCACACGGTCGAATACGGCTCCGTGTCACAGAGGGATGTGGCTCGCACGGACCCCACTTGGCAGACGCGGCTCAAGTCATTGCGGCACAAGTCCACGATCATGATGTTCTCCGCGCGGTTCTTCGCCGAACTGCGCAAGCCCTCCCGAAGGGCGGCGTCTTCCTCGGCCCACCGCCCTCGGGGCGCCGTGCCTTTCATCGGCCGGGTGACGAGTCGCGAGCCGTCCTGCTGAAAGAACAACTCCGGCGACAGGGACAGGATCTGCCGATCCCCCAGGTCGAGATACGCGGCATAGGGCACCCGCTCAGCCATGGCCAGATGCGCGTACAACGATTCCAGCGAGCCGGAATCCAGCGTGGCCTTCAGCCGAAAGGTGTAGTTGATCTGATACGTCTCACCCGCAGCGATGGCTTCGCGGATCTCGGACACTCCGCGGGCGTGTTCAGCGGAAGAGGCGGACGGCGCCCATCTGGCAGACGCAGGCGGGGCCAGATCCTCGAGCGGCGACGCGGCCTCGGACGACCGAAACAATCCGAAGCAGACCAGCGGGACCGGCGACGAACCATGAGCCGTCAGCGCGCGATCAAAAGCCGGCGCGGCTTCGTAGGCGACATACCCGGCAGCATGGAACCCGTCTCGCAGGCCCTCGTCCACGGCGGCCATGGCCGCCGGCACCTCGTCCAGTGATCGCGCCACGACCAGGCGTTCGGGCGACCGGAACAGCAGAGGCGGTTGGCCGCTCCCGGAATCAAAATCGAAACGCGCCCGCACACCGTCAGTGTACAGGCGTGCGGAACCGGTCTGCAGACGAAGGGCGCATCAGCATTCTCGGTCGTCGCGCCTGGCCGGCTCGGCGCCTCACCCGCCTCGGTGCTCCGCCGGGGTCTATGAGGTGGGTTCTAGTGCTTGCGGTCGAGTTCGCCGGCATTGATGGCCAGCGCCATCACGTTGCCTTTCGGCGGCAGGGGACATGTCGCGAAGTCCGTGAAGGCACACGGGGGATTCTTTGCCTTGTTGAAGTCCAGGATCACCCGGCCATCCTCTGGGAGCGGCGAGTACAGATACCGCCCTGCGCCGTAGGTGGTCTTGCCGCTGGTGCCGTCCCGAAACAGGAAGAACAGCTCCTCCGCATCATCAGATTCGAGCAACGCCTCGAGACGATACTCGTAGCCATCGACGGTAAAAATCGCGACACCCGGATTGGCCATGTCGACGAGTTCATCCTGGACATTGAGAATTTTCATCGTCCGCCCGGACGGGTGTGCCTCGAAACGCGCCTGCACGCGCCAGGCTTCATTGATCGGCATCCACTCCAGGCCCGGCAGCGACGTGAGTGACGACGCCTGCACGTCCCACACTCGCAAGGCCAATCTGTCTCCGCGGCGAATCAGTGTGAGCGCCATGCCGCCAACCACCACATAGTTCTCAGGCTTCGAGGATGGCCTCAACTGCACGTTCGACACCACCTGGTCGGCCCGCCGGGCCTCCACGCCTGGCGTGACCACCAGGGTCGCTGCCTCGTCCGACACGGTCAATGTGCCGAGCGAGGCCGGCGCCGAGGGGCCAGTGAGCAGGACCGCGCTGCCTGGCGCCCGGCCGACGGTGTGCCTCCCGGGCGTGAGCCAGTGCAAACCCACCAGCGCCGCCCACCCGGTGGGCGCGATGATTTCATGTGCCCGGTTCACGCGGTAGGCCTCAACTTGCTCCCGGTAGTCCGCCGGCAGCGGAAGGTCGTTCGCGCACGATGCACTCACCACGATGAGCGCCACGGCCATCACCCCCATGAGCTTTCGCATCGGTCCCTCCTTCTGCAGGTGGGCCGAGCATAGCAGACGCCTCAGGGAAAAGAGGAAACGGGAAATGGGGAGAGGGCTGGCTGCCCGGAGTCCTGGCGTTTCTGCGGGTCGACCTCGGCAAGAACTACAGGATCTGCACGACCACCCGGCGACGGCCGAACTGAAGGGCTTCTTCCTTCGAAGATTTCCAGATATCGAACCGGTCGTCGTACTTGGGGTGCAGTCGATCCCAGCATGTGTAGATACGGTTGCCGATGCGAACCTTGGTGCCGAAATCCAAACGTCGCGGACAGGCGACGACACCGTCGCCGACCGGACGACCGCTGGCTGTGATGAACGGATCACCCCAGGTCTCGTCGGGCGACGACGAATAGGCCGTGACATCGGCGTGGATACGGGACGGATCCGGCCGGAGCGCAACATCCCTGCGCTCGGGATGGTGGGACCATATCAGGACACCGCATAGCGCGACGACCGCCAGGATGGCGATGGCGGGCGCAATGGCAGAACGACTGGACATTCAGTTTCACCTCGACAAGCCTCACGCGAACGGCGCCGATGGAACGGGCGCACCTACGGCCCGGAGAAAGACGGCTCCAGACTGGGATGAGAAGCTGGCAGGAATGGAAGAAACGACGGACGCCAGAGCTTCAAGCGATCGGTGAGGCACTCACCTAACCGGACAATTTTATCATGTGGGGCAGACCAAGAACGTAAGAAGAAGGTAAGTCCTTGTATTTCAGTTACTTGACGCCACTTTTCAGCATCATGTCGAAGCCGGTTTCGGTCGCCTCGCCCGGTGTAGTATTCGCTGGACGGGCGTGATGACAGTCTCCTACGAGAACTCCAAGACGGTCTTCCAGGGCATCAAAGATGCCGGAATCACGTCGCTGTCGGCGATGCCCGAGACCTGGCTGGGCCTGCTGCTGCAACGCGCGGAAAAAGATCCTGACGTGACGCTCATCCAGGTGGCCAAGGAAGAAGAAGCCATCGGGATCGCGGCGGGCGCCTACTTCGCGGGCGAACCTCACGCGCTCTTGATGCAGAATCACGGCTTTCTCGCCGCCATCAACGGTATCGTCTCGCTCGCCCAGCTCTATCACATCCCGCTCTGTATGCTGATTGCCTTCCGCGGCCACTGGGGCGAACCCTATCCGTGGCACACGCGAGGCGGCATGGTGACCGAGGACGTGCTCCGCGCGCTGGGAATTCCGTTCGAGTACGCGCGGGATCCCGGCAAGGTCGGCCGGCAGATTCGGGAGGCGTACACCCTGTCGCACAGTGCGCTGGCCCCGGTCGCCCTGTTGCTCACGCGCGACCTGATGGAGGACTGACTCGTGACTCGCGCCGAATGTATCGCGATGATGTACCCCGAGCTGGACGACAAGCTCGTCGTCACAATCATGGGTGCGTGCGCGCAGGAACTCTATAACCTGGGCCACAAGGAGAACTTCTTCTACCTGCAACACGCGATGGGCCTGGCGTCCTCACTGGGCCTCGGCTTGGCGATGCATCTGCCCGGGCAACGAATTGTGGTGCTGGACGGCGACGGCTCGGTCCTCATGAATCTGGGAACGCTGGCCACGCTGGCGCGCTATCGCCCGAAGAATCTAGTGCACGTCATCTTCGACAACGGCAGCTTGTTGTCGACCGGCGGCTTCGACTCGCACACGACGTCACGCACGACCGACCTGGCGGCCATCGCAAAGGGTGCCGGCATCGAGCACGTCACGGCGGTTGACGCGGTC
>JAHEFO010000384.1 GCA_024640135.1 Acidobacteriota bacterium | reverse complement strand
AAGGTGTGCGCATGACCTACCGTTTCGGCCTCTTGATGGTTATCGGGAGTAGGTCATGCGGATCGCTCTACTATTCATCGGCGTCGTCTTCGTCAGTGCTTGGCACTCGCGCTCGGAAGCTGTTCCCTCGTTCCGCGCGCCCGCGTCCGTGCAAGCCGCCGAAGCCATCGACTATCGCGCGGCTATCGGTGAGCACCCGACCTCGCTCGCGTTGGCCCGCGCGATCGACGCCCGATTGATCGTGCGGGAAAGCCGCGCGGGTGAGCCGATTCATGTACAACACTGCCGTGTCGTCGCTGGCGGATGCCGAGCGCGTATCGCGACCTTGTCGCGTCTGATCACAGAGGCAAGCAATCGCGCGAGCGTCGATCCCTTCCTCACTGCCGCGATTGCCTTGCGCGAGTCCGGACTCAACCCGCTCGCGGTGAGCCCTGTAGGTGCGCGTGGCGTCGTGCAGTTGAATCCCAAGTACCGGGGCAAGACGGTACCGTTCATCTACAACGAGAGTTACCGCGAGCAGTGCAGCCGCCGCCCGGGCGCTTGTCAGCGTGAGGTCATCGAGGCGGGCCTCGGTCTTTATAAATGGGCCGTGAGCCGTTGTGGCGGGGACGTCCAGAAGGGCCTCGCCTGGTACAACTCCGGGCGCTGCGACAAGCAGAACGGCTACGCCTCGTCCGTGCTGAGGGAGCGCCGCAGGCTCCTCCGACTCGCGAAGGCCGCTGCCTCGGGTCAGGCCGCCGTCTTCATCAACTAACTCCCTGATTTGTGGGAGACGATGAGCCTCTCGAAGGCCTGTCCGAGCGCCGAGGCCACCCGCTCGATGACGCTCGTATCGGCCGCTGGGTCGTTGGCGCAGAGGACCCCGACCATTCGCGACCCGATGAGAACCGGAACGATGACCACCTCGCGGCCATGACTGCCGAAGGCTGCTCGGAACAGGTGGTCTGCCGCGGTCTGGCCGTAAGAGCCCCGGAAGACCTTGCCGCTGTGGAGGACCTCGTTGAGGATGGATGGGTTGCTGGCGGGCACCCAAAGGCTTCGAATGCTCGCGCCGGTGACGTCTTCTCCGGCGCCATCCCATCCTCGAAACACGCCCTTGCGAAGTGCCAAGAACGCGGCGCCCCGAGACATCGTCAAGCATGACTCGCACGCCACCCGGACCGCGTCGTCGCGGGTGTCGACGCGCCTCAGCTCGACGAGCTGCGCATCGATCACGGAATCCGAAACACCCAAAGGTCTCGCCATCGAGCTCCTCGACGGAGCTTGCGAAGCGGGAGGAGCGGGCGCTGATGGCAGGGCGCTCGGCGTCTTCGATATCGTCGGCAATGGAGCGTGGGTCGATCGCGGTGTAAGCGAGACGTCGCGCTCGGTCGCCGAACGGCTCCATGCCCGATCCCACTCCGGGCTGGCCATCGCTGCAAAACCGGAACGAGGAGGCTGCAAGTCGTCGAGTGTTTGGTCCGTGTCGCCCGCTTTTTCCTGGACCAAAGGCATGACGCCGCTCGGCGCACGCGAGCGCATGGCGGCGACAGGGTTGCTCACCATCGTTGGTCGGTCAGGCGGGTACGCGCGATCGATCGCAGAGAGCAAGTCCGAGAGCTTGGCCACCGTCGGCAGGATGCGGCCGCCGAGCGCCAAGCTGAGCTTGTCGATCGCGTGTTCATCGGTGGGGTCGGCCATGGCGACGACGGCGCCGGCAGCGCTGGGACGCAAGGGCATCGCGCAAAGGTCATGCGCGTCGGTTGGAGACACACGACGGAGCAACTGCAGGTCTGCGCGTGCGAGCTCCGGCGCCTGCAGCATCGGCCCAAAGCCCTTGGTGACGAAGAACCCCGCGAGCATCCGTTCGTCGAGGCCTTGTGCCACCAGATTCTGAATCACGCGGCTCGTCGACACGAGTGGATCGCCAGGGGCACTCGCCCGCGCCTGGGCCTCTGTAACGAGTCCGGCCTCGACGAGCTGGTCCACCAATTGCCCTGACATACCCGATTCCTACTCAGGCTCACCGCGTGCGGCAAGCACGAGAGACTGATAGCATCGCAAATCCATGGCAAGGGTTCTGCACATCGAGGATGACCCCAACAATCGGCGCCTCGTGCAGAAGCTGCTCGGAGCCGCCGGTCACGAGGTCATCGAGGCCGAAGGCGGAGTCGAGGGCATTCAGCTCGCCCGCGACAGCCAACCCGACCTCGTTTTGGTCGACATCAACATTCCGGACCTGGACGGATACGAGGTAACGCTGCGCCTCAGAGGGATTCCGACCCTTCAAGATGTCCCCATCGTCGCGATAACGGCGGAAGGCGACCGGGAGTCGACTCTGGCGGTCGGATGCGATGGATTCATCGCGAAGCCGATCGATGCCGCGCACTTCGCCGATACCATCGCTCAGTTTTTGAGCGGACATCGGGAGTGGGCAGACGGCGCCAGCGACACTCTGCTCCGAGAGCGGACACAAAAGATCGTCGAGCGCCTCGAAAAGAAGATCGTCGAGCTATCCGAGACCAATCAGCGCCTCGAG
>JAHEFO010000177.1 GCA_024640135.1 Acidobacteriota bacterium | reverse complement strand
ACCGGTCTTCGTGCTCCTGGCCACGCTGGCGCAGGACCGCGGCCATCGCGTCGACGTACCCGGGCTTCTGACGAAGGCCGCGCGCCGCTTCGATGTCGAGCGAGGTCTTGTGCCGGCACGCGAGAAAATTCGCGAGGTCCGTGGGAGAAGCCACCAGCCGTGAATCGTGAAGATTCATCTAGTCAGGCGCTCCACGAAGGCGGCGGCAAACTCCGGTCCCCTGCCCTCGTCTTCGTGCTTGAAATACACGAACACCTGGTCCCAGTCGGCGGCGCGATCGAGCACCGCCCCTGCCCACCGATCAATATCGGCGGGGCCGTACCCCTCATCGCGCAACCTCAAGTATCCGTGTCTGGCCGTCGGCACCAGGGGCGTCGTCTTGTTCCCCATATCGGCGATACAGAGCGCCGCGCCGTGGTTCTCCAACAGGCGATAGACCTCGTCGGCGTGCCACGAGTCATGGCGGAACTCGAACGCGCACCGAAGGTCGGGCGGAAGAATGGCCAGGAACTTCTCGAGTCGAGCGAGGTCGCACTTGAAGTTGGGCGCCAACTGAAACAGCAACGACGCCAGGTGTGTCCCCAGACCTCTGGCGCTTTCGGTGAACATCGCGACCAGGTCTTCGCAGTCGTTCAACCGTTTGTCATGAGTGATGCGCCGGGGCGCCTTCAGCGTATAGCGAAAACCGTCCGGCGCCTGCTCGCGCCACTTCTCCGCCAGCTTCGGCGTGGGCATGCGATAGAACGTGTAGTTGATTTCCACCGTACGAAACCGCTCGGCGTAGTACGCAAACATCTTCGACGCAGGGAAGGGATCCGGGTAGAACGTCCCCTTCCATTCCGGATAGTTGTAGCCAGAAGTCCCGACGGCAATGTCCATCCCAAGAGCCTACTCCGTCTTGTGCGATCGGAGGGCCGCCAGCGCCAGCACCGTCACTCCCCATGCCCCCATGGCCGCGAACTGGGGCCACAACAGATGGAACCCGACGCCCTTGAGGAAGATGGCACGGACAATCACCAGGTAGTACCGAAGCGGAATGATCGTGGTCACCCACTGGATGACGATGGGCATGTTCTCAATCGGGAAGATGAACCCCGAGAGGTAGATCATCGGCACGAGGAAGAAGAACGTGGACGTCATCATCGCCTGCTGTTGCGTGGAGGAGATCGTGGAGATGAACAGGCCGAGCCCCAGCGTGCACAGCAGGTAGACGGCACTGGCGGCCAGCAACAGCACGGGGCTGCCCAGCAGCGGGACCTCAAACCAGAACACCGCGACCGCCATCACCAGCAGCACGTCCACAAAGCCCACCACGGCGTACGGCAGGAGCTTGCCCAGAATCAGTTCCAGGCGGCCCAGCGGCGTCACATGCAACTGCTCCAGCGTCCCCAGCTCCCGCTCGCGCACGATGGCCATCGACGACATGTTCGATGTGATGAGCAGGAGCAGCAGCGCCAGCACGCCCGGCACCATGAAGTCCTTGCTGACCAGTTCCGGGTTATACCAGACGCGCACCGACCCGTTGATGCCTCCCGGGGCGCCGCCGCCACCGACCAGAACCTGCTCAGCGACAAGGGCGGCATTGAACTCGCTCACCAGACCGCTCGCATAGGCGAGCGCGACACCCGAAGAGTTCGAGTCAGTGCCATCGGCCAGCACCTGAATGGCCCTGGCGCTCGCGGGTCCCTGGCCCTGAAGCGCATCGCCGAACCCGAGGGGCACGATCACGCCGAGCCAGGCACGCCCGGACGCCAGCGACGGGTCAACCTCGTCCGGCCGCAGGAACTCATCCACCACTTCGAAGTAGGGCGACGCCGTGAACCGTTCGAGCAGTTCCCGGCTCTGCGGCGATCGGTCTCCATCCACCACCACGATCGGGACGTCATGCACGTCGGTCGTTGCGGCATACCCCAGCATCGTCAACTGCAGGACCGGCGCCACGAGGATGATGCCGGCAAGCCGCGGGTCCTGGCGGAGTTCCAGGAACTCCTTCCACATCAGTGTGAGAACGCGGCCGATCATCGCTTCGCCAGCCTCAAGGACGCGAGCCCCAGCACCAGAAAGGCGTAGGCACCCAGCGCGGCGACGGACGGCCACACGGCTTGAAGGTCCGACCCCTTCAGCACGATCCCGCGCAAGGCGATCAGGAAGTACCTGGCCGGCACGACCGTGCTCGCGTACCGGAGGACAATGGGCATGCTGGCGATCGGAAAAATGAAGCCCGACAGGATAAAGGTCGGCAGGAACGCCACCAGCGACCCCACCTGAAACGCCACTTGCTGCGTCTCGGCTATCGTGGAGACCAGCAGGCCGGTGCCGACGGCGCCGATCAGGAACACCGCCAGCACAAAGCTCAACGCAATCCAGTCGCCTCGCATCGGCATGCCGAACAGCGCCATCGCGGCCAGAATCACCAGCAGGCCGGAGATCTGCGACATCACCAGGTACGGGGCGGCCTTCCCCATGATGAACGCCGGCGTCGAGATGGGGGACATCCGAATCTGCTCCATCGTGCCGTTCTCCTTTTCACGCACGATGGACAGCGCTGTGGCCACAACGGCGGTGATCATGGAGATGTAGGCGATGAGCCCGGGCACGAGAAACAATGTGCTGCGCAGCTCCGGGTTGTACCAGATGCGCGGCTCAACGGTTGCGAGCCGGGTCGTCACTGTCGTCCCGGTCCCCACCGACGCCTCTCGCAACACGGCCGTCGTGTACCCCAGCACCGTCGTGGCGGTATTGGCATTGTCGCCATCCAGCAAGACCTGGACGTTGGCCGGAATGCGGCGCGCAACATCGCGGCCAAACCCTTCCGGAATCACCAGCACGGCCCGGGCCGTCCCGCCGTCCAGCGCACGCTCAATCTCAGCGTCCGACGACGCGGTGCCGACCAGCTCGAAGTAGGTGGACTCGACGAATCGCGCCACCAGCTTCCGGCTCTCGGCCGAGGCGTCCCGGTCCTGCACCACCAGCGAGACGTGCCGGATATCGAAATTCAGCGCGTACCCGTAGAGGAGAAGAAAGAACGCCGGCAGGAAGAGCATGACCATCAGGGTGCGACGGTCGCGGCCCATCTGCCGCAGTTCCTTGATCGCGACGGCCCAGACGTGATTCACGCCGCACTCCCGGACGTCGTGACGGTCGCCGCGCGCGTCACGACATCAATGAAGACATCTTCCAGGGTCGGCAGGACGTCCGGGTCGTCCTGCGGCTCGCGCGCCGCCAGCGCCTGTTTCAGCTCGCGAGTCGGTCCCATCGCGGCGATGCGGCCGCCGTGAATGATGGCCACGCGATCGCATCGCTCGGCCTCGTCCAGATAGTGGGTCGTCACCAGCACCGTGGTGCCGGCCTGCGCCAGGTCGTCGATCAGTCGCCAGAAGTCGCGTCTTGAGACCGGGTCAACGCCGCCCGTTGGTTCGTCCAGAAACAAGATCGGCGGCTCGTGCAGAAGCGCGCATCCCAACGCGAGCCGTTGCCGCCACCCGCCCGACAGCGTCCTGGACAGCACGTCTTCACGCCCGACCAGTCCCGCCATCTCCAGCGCGAACCGTCGGCGCCGTGCCAGTCGGTCACCTGACAGTCCATAGAGTCCGCCGTAGAAGCGGATGTTCTGGTCCACGGTCAGCAATTCGTAGAGCGAGAATCGCTGGGACATGTAGCCGATGCGCCGCTTCACGCCCTCCGGGTCCAGGCTCACGTCAATGCCTCCCACGTCGGCCTGGCCGGACGTGGGGCGCAGCAGGCCGCACAGCATGCGAATCGTGGTGGACTTGCCGGCGCCGTTCGACCCGAGGAACCCAAACACCTCTCCACGCTTGACATCAAACGACACGTCGTCGACCGCCGTGAACGCCCCGAAACGGCGCGTCAGATGCTCCACACGAATTGCGATTGGCGCGGGGGTCATGTCAGTCAATGCCCACGGCCCGGCGCAGGCGGGCTTCACTGACCCGCATCGATGCCTGCAGTCGCGTCCGCTCCAGCTCGGCTTCCAACAGGGCGACCTGCGCATCGAGCACGTCGGTGCTGGTGGCCACGCCCAGCGCGTAGCGCTCCTGCAACACCCGATGGGCTTCAGCTGACGCGGACACCGCCTCGTTCGATGCCGCGATCGCCGCCATGGCCGCTTCCACTTCCTGCAGCCGCTGTTGAACATCCACCGACACCCGCGCATCGAACTCCGCCAGGCGATAGTCAAAGGCGCGGGCTTGCGCCTCGGCCACTGCGCGATCGGCCTTCGCCCGTCCGCCGTCCCACAGGGACCAGGTCACGGTGACGCCCACATCCCATGACGTGTGCCAGGCGTCCTGCCGGGGGACGAACCGGCTGTTCGGTCGCGCCGGCTCGATGGCCGCCAGCGCCGCCACCTGGGGCCGCCCGGCCGCCAACGCGGCCTCGGCCGCCGACCGGTATGCAGACTGCCGCGCCGCGAAGGCGCTGCGTTCGGCCCGTGTCTCGCGCGCAAGTCCCACGACCTCCACAGCCCGCCTCGCCGTCAGCGCGGCCAGGCCGTCCCACGCGCGGTCCACTGGCGAGACCGGGTCGAGGGCCTGCCCGGGCATCCCAATCAGTCGCGCCAGTTCGCGCTCGGCGGTGGCGGCGGCATTGGCCATCTCAATGCGTTGC
The DNA here is from genome assembly GCA_024640135.1 of Acidobacteriota bacterium. Lineage (GTDB taxonomy): Bacteria > Acidobacteriota > Vicinamibacteria > Vicinamibacterales > SCN-69-37 > SYFT01. The sequence goes on along the minus strand of JAHEFO010000177.1, from coordinate 4,052 downwards.
ACCTGATCTCGCGCCCGGCGCGCCCGCGCCGTCAGCACTTCATGCGGTGACACCAGGCCGGCATCGAGCCGCGCCTGCACGTCGGCCACCCACGCATCGGTCCGCGCCAGGCTCTGGTCAATCACCTTCACGGCCTCTCGACCCGTGACCAGCGCCCAATACGCCTGCGTGATCTCCATCGTCAAGTCCGCGGCAACGACTGCGGCGTCCGCCTGGGTCGCGCGCACCTCGGCCTCGGCTGAGTCGACCAGCGCATCCACGCGACCCCCGGTCCACACCGGCCACAGCAGTTCCGTGCGAAGCCGGATGTTGTCTGGAATGTCCGGGAACAGCACCTTCGTCCCGCCGCTGGCCTGCGGAATGCTGTACTCGTCCACATGATTGGTGCGCAGGTAGCTGCTCGACGCGGAAACCGTGGGCCTGGCCAGCGCCGCGCGCCCGTCACGCGACGCCGTGGCGACAGCTTCGCGGGCCTGGACTTCAAGCAGCCGGGGCGCGCCGGCCTTCCCCCGGGCCACCGCGTCCTCGAGCGTCAGAGCCAGCGGCTCCTGAGCGACGGCCTCGGCGACGGCGCCGAACGCGGCGAGAGCCAGGGCCAGTACGGCCACGGTGCGACGGTTCACTGCGATCACGATCGTCCTCCCACTTCCTGCACGGCATCCTGGCGCTGCGCCTTCTGCACATGGTCGATGAAGACATCTTCGAGCGTTGGCACGATGGGGCGCACCCGGCTGACGTCAACCTGGGCGTCGGAGAGCCACGCCTCGATGTCGCGCGCCAACGCCGCACTCGCGACCCGCGCATGCAATCGATCTCCGAACAACGACACGTCGTCGTCGCCCAGCTTCTCCCGCAGGACCCGAAGCGCCTGCCGCGACGGCGATGCGACGATCTCGAGCATCACGATGTCGTCCATCCGGCGAAGCGCAGCCGGCGTGTCGAGCGCCAGCACCCGGCCGTCGCGCAGCAGCGCCACCCGTCCGCACTTCTCCGCCTCGTCGAGGTACGGCGTGGCCAGAACCGCCGTCAGGCCCTCCGATCGAAATTCGTTGAGCAGTTTCCAGAACTCCCGCCGCGAGACCGGGTCCACCCCGGTGGTCGGCTCGTCGAGGATGAGAAGACGCGGCTGGTGGACCAGCGTGCACGCCAGCGCCAGCTTCTGCTTCATGCCGCCCGACAGGTTCTGGGCCAGCCTCGTCCGAAACGGCATCAGGCCGGTCAGCTCCAGCAGGCGGTTTCGCTGGGGGCCGAACTGCGTGACCCCATGCAGCCGCGAGAAGAACGCGATGTTCTCGTCAATCGAGAGGTCCCCATACAGACTGAAGCGCTGGGAGACATAACCAATCGACGCGGCTGATGCCCGCCGGGCGCGAAACGGATCGGCGCCGAACAACCGGACCCGGCCGCTGTCGGGGCGCAACAGGCCGCACATCATGCGCAGCGTCGTGGTCTTGCCCGCGCCGTCTGGTCCAATCAGACCGAACATCTCCCCTGCCGCCACTTCCATCGACAGGCCGTCCACCGCGCGCACCGCGTCAAACGACTTCACGACATCGTCGAGAACCAGGACCGATGTCACTGCGCGCCACCGAAACTGACTTCGACCGGCATGCCCGGCTTGAGCGTGCCGGCGCGGTTGTCCACCGCCACTTTCACGCGATAGACCAGCTTGGCGCGTTCGCTCGCGGTCTGCACATTCCGCGGCGTGAACTCGGCTCGCGGAGAGATGAACGTCACTCGCCCCTCGAGCCGGTCGCCACTGTCGGTCATCACCGTGGCGGATTGTCCAATCGTGACAGCGGCCACCCTCGGCTCCTCCACGTAGGCGGTCGCCCAGGCGCGGTCGAGATCGATGATGACGAGGAGGGGAACACGGGGCGTGATGAGCTCGCCAGGTTCGACAAGCCGGGAGGACACCACCCCGGCCGATGCGGCCGTGACAATGGTCTCCTCGATGTCGTTGTTGACCGTGGCGATCTGGGCATCAACCGCCGCCAGCCTTCCCCGGGCCGCGTCCAACTCCTGACTCCGGGCCCCAGCCGTGACCTGCGCGAGCTGCGCACGGGCCGCCGCGACCCGGTCGTCGGCCACCTTCAGCCTCGCCTCGGCCAGGACGCGTTTCACGACGGCGTCGTCACGCTGCTTCTCCGAGCCGGCCCGCCGCTGCACCAGCTGCTCAAAGCGCTCCGCATCCACGGTCGCCGCGGCCACCTCGGCGGCCACCGTAGCGCGCTCGCTCTCGGCCGCGGCCACCTGCGCCTTGGCCTGAGCGACGTCCTCGGGTCGCGCTCCGGCGCGCAGCAGCCGCAACTGGGCGTCGGCCTGATCGCGCTCTGCCTTGAGCCGGGTCAACGCAAGCGTGGCATCAGTGGAGGACAGCTCAATCAAGGTCTGGCCCGCTGTCACTCGCTCCCCTTCAGCCACCGCCACGGTCATGACGCGGCCGGCCACCTTCGACGCCACGCGCACTTCGGTGGCTTCCACGTAGCCGGACGCAGGCGGGTTCTCCTCGGTGACCGCGCCAGAACACGCCGCCGCGAAGACACCCAGCACCGGAAGCACACACCACACCAGTCGTCGGGACCAAGTCCAAGTCATCGTGATTTCCTCGCCGCTTTCTGAGTAGAGATTCCGCCCAGCACCATCGTCTGGACGTGTTCAACGACTGCGTCGATCGACACGTCCAGTCCCTGGTGCACCTTGGAAAACTTCTTCCGGAGGGGCCGGCTGGCCATGAAGAGCGTCAACGGTCCGACGATCCCCAGCTGGACGAGAAAAGGGTGTGCCGGCCGCATGGTGCCGGCGGCTGCGCCTTCGCGAAGGATCTCACCCAGCATGGTCAGCACCTCCCGAAAATGGCCGGCCACAGCCGGATCCAGGTGACGGCCACCCTGGGCAACCTCACGGAGCCAGATGGGCGGAAAGAATGGGCGGTCGTCCGCAACATGCGCGATCGCGGCGACGTAGGCCCGGACTTGGGCCTCGGGAGTGCCGCCGGCCGCGCGCACGCCGCGCACGGCGTCGGCAATGGCCCCAAAGGTGTCATGCAGGATGGCGTTGAAGAGTCCGGCTTTGCTCTTGAAGTGGTAGTAGATCATCGCCTTGTTCACGCCGGCGCCGGCCGCGATGCGGTCGACCTTGGCACCGTCGAAGCCCTGGGCGGCAAACTCGGTGGTGGCGGCGCCCCAGATCTTGGCGCGCGAGGCGTCGGCGTTGCGGGTCTGGCGGACGGGGGTGGCGCGGACAGGCATGTTAACTAACTAGATAGTTAATTATGACCTGCTCCTCTGTCAAGCCGGCGGCCTCCAGTCCCCCCGGCACGTCCCGCGCCGACCTACAGCAGCTGCTGCAGCCGCTGATAGCCGGACCGGCTGACCGATAGTTTCGTCCCGTCGTGCAAGATGGCGACGCGGCTGTCCTTCGCGTACAGCTCGACCTTGGAAAGCCGATCGATGTTGAGCAGGAATGACCGGTGAATCCGAACGAAGCGGCGAGGGTCGAGTTGGGACTCCAGTTCCGTGAGCGTCTGCTCCTTGAGCAGGGACCGCCCCGCCGTGTGGAACGCGACGTAATCGTCCTGCGCCTCCACGTAGTCAATCTTCCCCACCACCAGGACATGCACGTCGGCGCCGTCACGGATGATGACGCGGTCCAGCGGCAACCCGGGGCGGCGCGCGGCAGCGCGCAGCACCGTGGGCGTCACGGCCACGGTGTCCCGGCGCGAACGAACGCGATCGAGGGCCTCGCGAAGCCGCTGCGCCGTGAAGGGCTTCAGCAGGTAGTCCACCGCGTGCACCTCGAACGCGCGCAGAGCATATTCGTCGTAGGCCGTCACGAAGACCACAGGCACATCCCGACCCGTGACTTCCAGCACCTCGAAGCCATCCAGCTTCGGCATCTGCACGTCGAGCAGCATGACGTCGGGTGTGTGCTCCGCCACGGCCTTGATGGCCTCGAACCCGTTGCGGCACTCGCCGACGATCTCCATGCCGCCAATCGCCTCGAGGTGCTGGCGGATCGCGAGCCGCGCCGGTTCCTCGTCATCCACAATG
>JAHEFO010000176.1 GCA_024640135.1 Acidobacteriota bacterium | reverse complement strand
GACCAGGTCAGGAAGTTCGCGCCCTTCGCGCCGATCGCATCGTGCGCGCGCAGCGGATTGGGTCCGAAATTCTTCCGGACGAACTTGTCGACCTTCCAGTACGGCATGTTCGTGGCCGCGCAATACCGCAGTGACGCGTTCGTCACCCCGCAGAACAGCACGTCGAGCACAAACGACCAGTCGTCGCTCACCGGCATCGGCAGCAGGCCGACCGCCCACAGCAATTGAGTCATGGCCGACGGTGTCTCTTCCACCGTCTCGTACACCTTGTTGATTTCGTGCGGGAAAGCCGGATGCGCAATGCCGACGCCCAACTCGCGACTGGGAAAGCCGGAGGTCACCGACCGGATGGCGATATCCGGGTACGCGGCGCGGAACATCGCGTAGTGCGCCTTCTTGAGTTCCAGCACTTCAGGAATGGCTTCAAGGAGCGCCCGCGGCTGAAAGTGCGCCAGGGCTGCGGGCAACGTCCTGCCGTCGTAGCTGAGGCGGACGATATTCGACAGGATGGCCGCCGCGCGCTCACGGCCGAACGTCGCGACCAGGCCGTCGTACTTCGGCGCAAGGCCGTCGGGCGCATTCGGAAAGTCCAGGCCGACAATCGGCACGCCAAACGGCTGCAGGCGCGACCCGAGTTGCATGACCTTGCCGGCGCCGACGATGCCGCTGGCACCGGAGATGACCAGCGACCCGCGGCGGCCTGCGGGCCCGAAGACTTCATCCACGAGCGTGCCGGCATCGACGGGGAGCTGACCGCGCTGGAAGATGCGGTGGACGCTGCCCAGGCCCAGCGTTTCAAGGGTGGACGTGCGCATGGAGGCCGCCATTATTGCGCCCCCCTGTCAGTCACGCTGAAGACCGCGGCAATGCCGACGTCGCCGGCCGCGCACCCAAAGAGCAGAACGTTCCCGCCGCCCAGCGCCACCGCCTCCTCCAGGCCCTCGATCAGCGAACGCGTGAGCGTTGGCCCCTGCGGATGGCCCCATACCAGCGAACAGCCGGTCTTGTTCATGTTCTTCCAGTCGTAGTCGAGCACCTTGGCGAAGACCGCGTCGTTGACGGCAAACGGATTGTGGTTCTTCACCACCGCCATATCCCCCATCGTCATTCCGCTCTGCCGGAGCAGTTTCTGCACGGCGATGGCCGGCGCTTCGGGCATCAGGCCCGGGTTGGCGCGGGCTTCAGCCTTGGCCACCAGGCGGATGTCGATTTCCGGCCGCGGACTCAACTCGGCGGCCTTCCCGGCCGTGGTCATCAGCAACGTGGCCATGCCGTCAGACGCGTGCGTCTGTCCGCCGGCCGTCACGCACGTGTCGAGTTCGCGCATCGCGCGCAGGCTGTCGGCGGTCACGCGGCGGATTCCCAGGTCCGCGTCGACGCGGCCGAGCGGACGACCCTGCACTGTCAACAGATCCAGCGGCACGCACGTCCTTTCCAGCAGGCCGGCCGCCTTGGCGCTGAAGTACTGCTCATAGCGGCACAGTGTGAGCTCGTCCACTTCGCGGCGATCCAGCTTGTGCTTGCGCGCCGCCTGCCCGGCCGTGGCAATCATCGACCCGCCGGTGGCCGGATCGAAGCCGAAGTTGTCCCAGACATCGGCCAGCGCCATGGTGCGCTCGTACGACCGGCGCTCGGGAAACACGCCGACGGGTGAATCGCTGGTGCGATCGAACGTGAGCACGCCCACCACATCGTGGTCGCCACTCTGGACCTGGGCCGCCGCGGCCAGCGTCGCCTGCAGCCCTGTGGCGCAGGCCTGCTCGACGTGGTGTCCGGGAATCCTCGGCCCCACCAGCGCCGACAGCATCGGAGCGTTCCAGAATTTCCAGTGCCAGGGTACGGTCGACCCGAGCACGAGGTAGTCCAGCTCTCCGAGGGGAACCTGGCGGAGGCCCATGATGCGGCTCATCGACTCGGCCGCGAACTGTCCGATGTTGACCTCAGCGAGCGCCGACGTCTGCCAGGCCGGGAAGTAGCTGTTGCCCCAGGTGCCAAAGGGGATTCGCGCTCTTGGGAAGATGCCGTCAGTAGGTGTCATAGCCAGTGCCGTGTTGCAGCCGCCGATCGACTGTTCAGGCTATCAGGCTATCAGGATTCGGTGGCATTGCAGCCACCGTGCTCCACGCTACCGAACCGCCGGAACCTTCCGAGGCGGACGCACACCTGGGCCGGGCGCGCCCGCATCGCCCAAATCCGCCCTTGCCTCAGCGGCAATCCTCTGGAGGCGTTCGACGATGTCCGGGTGCTCGTTCACCAGATTGATCGTCTCGCCGATGTCCGCCTCCAGGTCATAGAGGCCGAGTTCCACCTTCAGCGTGCCGGTACGGCCGGGGAGCCCGTCCCATCCGGGGGTGTATCCCTCATACGTGCGCGAGTTGTGCGGCAGTTGGAGTTTCCACTTCCCTTCACGGACACCGGTCAGCGTCTGCCCGTAGTACATCCAGTAGATGTTGCGGGGATTGGCGTCGGGATCGCCCTCGATCAACGGCAGGATGTTCACGCCGTCGATCCGGCGTTCTGGCAGCGGCGCGCCGGCGATCTCCGCGATCGTCGGCAGGACGTCGATGGTCGCCGCGATCCGATCGCACACCGTGCCGGCCGGGACATGACCCGGCCATCGCACGATGGCGGGGACGCGGCAGCCGCCTTCCCACATCGTCCCCTTGCCTTCACGGAACGGTCCGGCGCTGCCCGCGTGGTTGCCGAAGTTCAGCCACGGGCCGTTGTCGGACGTGAACATGACGACCGTGTCGTCTTCCAGTCCGTTCGTCTTCAGCGCTTCCAGCACCTGGCCGATTGACCAGTCGATCTCCATCATCACGTCAGAGAACAGCCCGCGCCCGCTCTTGCCTCTGAACTTGCTCGACACGCCCAGCGGCACGTGCACCATGCTGTGCGGAAGATAGAGGAAGAACGGGTCGTCCTTGTGGGTGTTCACGAAGTTCACCGCGCGTTCGGTGTAGAGCGTGGTGAGTTCGTCCTGGTCGGCGAAATCCTTGACCTCCTTCACCTTCTCGTTGCCATCCATCAGGAACAGCGGCGGCCAGTACCCGCGATGAATCCGCGTGTCTTCGGGGTCCCGTTTCTGGCCCTGGACAATCGGGGTCCCGTCGTGGTCAACCGGCCACATGTCGTTGGAGTACGGCAAGCCGAAGTACTCGTCGAACCCCTGCTGCAGCGGCAGGTACGGCTGATGGTCGCCCAGGTGCCACTTGCCGAAGCCCCCGCAGGCGTAGCCGCGTTTCTTGAGCACGTCCGCGATTGTTTCCTCGTCCGGATCGAGACCGGTCGCCGCGTTTGGGCCGAGCGCGCCGAGCACGCCCACGCGATTCGAATAACAGCCCGTCAGCAACGCCGCCCGCGACGCACTGCAGACCGCCTGGGCGACGTAGAAATTTGTGAATCGCATGCCGTCCTGCGCGAGGCGATCGATGTTCGGCGTGGTGCCCGGAGCGCCGCCGTAGACGCTCGGATCGGCGTAGCCCATGTCGTCCATGTAGATCAGGACGAAGTTCGGGCGACGTTGCGCGGACTGGAGACCGGCCATCCGCTCCCATCCGGGCAGCGCCAGGGCCGCGCCGGCCAGCCCCAGACGCCTCAGGAAATCACGACGGTCCGTGTTGGGGAATGTAGGCACCATAGGTCAGGAGTATAAGGCTGCCGGCCGCTAGCCCATCCAGAATCCCTTGCGGTGCGACACGCCCAGCGTCTTCAGGCACTTGGAGCAGAAGTACAGAAAGCGTCGCCCGAACTTGCTCTCCAGTTCCCGGAACCACAACTCGTCGACCTGCTCAGAGCAGTGAGGGCACAACGGAACCACGTGGTCTTTTTGCTTCAGCTCGATCATCTGCCCGCCTCCGTTCTCAAGCGCTACTTGATTACCAGCAGCCGGTAGTTGGCCGGGTGCAGGAACTGCACGCCGTGCTCCATCAGAATCGCGTCGTCTTCGATGGGAATACGCAGCTTCCGTCCCCCCCATTCGGCGATGGGGGTATAGGCGAAGAACTCGAACGAGAACATGTGCTGCGTGTAGAGCGTGAACGTCTGCTGCAATGGCTGCCAGGTGGTCATGGATGGACCAAGCCCGTGGCCCGTGTTGCCGACCGGATGAAATCCGTAGACCACATCGGTCCTGTCGTCGGCGTTCGGCTGATTGAACGCGATCACACCGTAGCCGGCCTCGGCCAGCGCCGCGTCCATTGCGTTCATCGTGTCCGCCGCGGTTCGTCCCGGCTTGACGACCGGCTTGAGGACATCGCGCACGGCAATGGCCTTGTCAAAGGCGGACTGGATACTGGCGGGTGGTTGGGTCTCTCCCGACTGGAGCACATAGGCCACACGCTTGACGTCGGTCGAGAAGTTCATCAACTGGATGCCCCAGTCGATCATGATGACGTCGCCTCGCTGAACGATCCGGTCGCTGGACGTGGCCACGATGCCCTCGGGGCCGGTGACGTAGACCGACGGCATGTCGAACGATGAGCCCAGGCCTCGCGCCAGCAACTGGTCCTGCAGCCACCACGCCGCCTCCTCCAGGGTCGTCTGGCCGGGCGTGATGACGTCGTTGGAGAGCGCCTGCTCGGCCAACTGGACCGACAGGCGCGCGGCCTCGCCGAACGCCACAATCTCGGAGGCGACCCGGCGTGAGCGGAACTCGCTGACGAGGCGCTCGGCGCTGACCATCCGGCCGGCGTACGGATCGCCGAGGGCCGTCGCCAGTTGCGTCCGCATGGCGAACGACAGTCCGTCAGCCGGTCCGAGTTCCTGGGAGGTGTTGATGCCAATTCGCTGCGGATCGCGGGCGGCGACGTAGGTGCGCAGTGTCGAGGCCGCACCGAAGTGATCGTAGGCACCCGACTCTTCGAGCAGATAACCTGACGGCCCCAGCGCCGCCCGTTCGATGCGGGAGCCGCCGCGGTCGGTGAAGACGTAGTACCCCACGCCAGACACGTAGCCGCGCCCCAGATCGTCCCAGAGCGGGTCGGTGTGGTTCTCCTTGACTGCGACAATCCACATGTCGATGCCGGCGTTCCGCATGGCCACCGGCAGCACCTGTTCGAACTTGTCGAGCCGAATCTGGCGCTGGAGTTCCCACCGGCGGCGGGCTTCCTGCGCGTGCATCGAAGTCACCGAGGCGATGACCATCGCCGCCAGAGTCACAAGGCCTGAAACAGTACGCATGGCGCACATTCTATCGCCGCGAGGTCGTCATTCCGGGCTGCCGGGCTGACAATTCGGTCCCGTTTCTGATCTAATGGTCCAGATTGACTTCCCAGACTTTTCCCCCAGTGTCCGCTACTGCTCTACCCGCCGGCCCCGGTCGCGGCCGGCCAACATTGCGCCGCTCGATGACGCAATTCGAATTCTTCGCGCTGGCGTTTGGCTCGATGATCGGCGTGGGATGGGTCACCGCCGTGGGAGGCTGGCTGGAGCAGGCGGGACCGATGGGCTCGATCGTCGCCTTCGTCATTGGAGGCGCGATCATGCTCTGCATCGGGCTCTGCTATGCGGAGGCCACACCGATGCTGCCGGTCGCCGGAGGCGAAGTGGCGTACGCCTACCTGGCCTTCGGGCCGTTCAAGTCCTTCGTGGTCGGCTGGTCGCTGGCATTCGGCTACATCTCCATTTCCGGCTTTGAAGCCATCTCCATCGGCAAGGTGCTGGGCTACATGTTCCCGGACTCGAACTGGTGGCTGCTCTACCACGTCGCCGGCGATCCCGTGTACGGCTCGCACCTGGCGCTGGGCCTGGTCTTCACGAGCCTTGTCACCTGGCTGCACTATCGCGGGATCGAGTCCGCGGCAGCGCTGCAACGCTGGCTGACGATCGGCTTCGTGGCGGTCACCTTGCTCTTCATCGGCGCGGGCCTCTGGGGCGGGTCGGCTGAGAATCTTTCCCCGGCCTTTCCCGCCGGGAGCAGCGGCGGCATCATCGCCGGCATTCTGATGGTGATGGTCACGGTACCGTTCTGGTTTGTCGGGTTCGACACCATTCCCCAGGCGGCCGAGGAAGCCGATGTCTCGATGGCCCCCAGCGCCTTCGCCTGGCTCATCGTCGGATCCATTGTCGCGGCGATTCTCTTCTACATCATCCTCATCGTCAGCGTCGGCATGATTGTGCCGTGGCCGTCAATCGTGCAGGCCGACCTGCCGGCCGCGCGTGCGTTCGAAGCGGCGTTTGCGAACCGGTGGATGGTCAACCTGGTGCTGACCGCCGCGTTGCTCGGGCTCTTTACCAGTTGGAACGGGTTCTTTCTGGCAGGTTCGCGGGTGCTGTTTTCACTCGGTCGCGGCCGGCTGATTCCGGCGGCGTTTGGCGAGACCCATTCGGCGCACGGCACCCCGCATCGCGCCGTCCTGCTGACCGGACTGCTGACACTGCTGGCGCCACTGATGGGCAGACAGGCGCTGCTGTCGTTCGTCAACGCCGGGTCGTTGTGTATCGGCATCGCCTTCCTCGGTGTGGCGCTGTCGATCATGACGCTGCGCCGAAGTCATCCGCATCTGCCGAGACCGTTCAGGCTGCCGGGAGGCCGCGTGATTCCTGGACTGGCGGCGGCGGGGTCGACCTTCCTGGTCGCGGTCATGCTCTGGCCCGGAAGCCCTGCGGCCTTGTCATGGCCGCGCGAGTTCGTGATTGTCGGTGTCCTGACCGTCCTGGGCGCCTGGCTCTGGATCGGAGGCCGGCAATCGCGGACAGAGGTCTCCGACGCCGAGCGGACGTTTCTGATTCTGGAGAACTACGGCTCCTGAGCCCAGGTAGGACTGGCTGCGCTGAGTGGAGGCCGGACCTTCAGGTCCAGGCGACCAGCTATTTCCGGAGAAGCGGGATGTACTGCCTCTTCGCCGACGATTCGATCACCACCTCGAGGCGGCGGAGTCGGGTGGCATCGCGCTTCGCGCTCATGACCCAATGCATGGCAGTACGGCGATAACCCGCCGGCGTGCCCTGGTAGTACTTCCACGCCGAGGGATGCTTGCGGAACTCCTGCACGAGCTCAGGGGACAGGCCCGTGGTCTTCTTCTCATACGAGTAGCGTGATGCGCTTTCGGCATGCCGATCGCACCAGGCGGCCTCCCCGCGGGCGGTGATCCGCCCCTGGGCCATGAGTTCCTGGTACCGCTTGAGATTGACACCGCTCCACACGCTTTTCGGGCGCCTCGGAGCAAAGCGAACCGTGAACGAATCGTCATCGTGACTTTTCCGGACGCCGTCGATCCAGCCATTGCACAGCGCCTCATCCCGAGCCTGCGCATAGGTCATGCCCTGGCTGGCCGCATGCTTCTTGAACAGCCGCACTACCAATTCATCCTTGGTGGACCCATGCACGCCCAGCCAACTGCGAAACGCCACCGCACTCTTGAATGTTCTCAAATTCGCCTCTTCGTCCCTGTCAACCAACGGGGAACGTTTTATTGTAAACCACGTGACCGCGAAGTCCGAAGCCCTGGAGCGATCGCCAGACCGGATGCCCAAACCAGAGGCGCGGCCCTTTTCAACAGGACAGGCCACTAGAATGGAATCAGGAAAGGAGTTCCGTCATGACCAACCCCACCACGACCAAAGACCCCGTGTGCGGGACGGACCTCGAGGTACTGAGCGCCGCTGAGCGTGCCGAGTACAACCTCCAGACGTACTTCTTCTGCAGCGGGGAGTGTCGAAAGACGTTCGAGGTGGCTCCGCACGAGTACGCCCGGAAGACTCCGCCGAAGCCGGAACAGCCAGCACAGAAGTAGGGCGGCGCCAGGACGCCCGTGGACGCGGCGCCCCTGCCTGTCCGCGCCCGTCAGAAGCCGAACTTCATCTGCAGCGTCACCCGGCGGGGATTCATCACGTTCGTGGGTTCCCCGAAGAACGGCGAGGTCATCACGCCGCTGTACCCGACGTAATTCGCGCGATTGAGCAGGTTCTGAAACGACATGGACACATTCACCGAGAACCGCCCCAGCGGATCGGCGGCGGTCGCGCCGGGGAACGGCGGGCCAAAGCGCAAGGTGTACCCGAGACGGCCGTTCACATCCCAGTGCGCCGCGCCGCGAGCGGAATTCCTCGAGACGTCCGACGGCCGATCGCTGAACAGGCCGTCGAGGTTGTCGTCCTTCCCCGTCGTGATGTTGTACGGCGAACCAGAACTGCCCATCGCGCTCAGGTTGATATTCAGACGCTCGATGGGGGCGATATTCACTGAGACATTGCCTGCGTGAGTCGGCCGCAGTGGTCCCCACTCCGTGGCGAGATTGTCACCGTTGGCAGGCAGGGCGAATGCACCAGTCGTGTTTGACTGGCTGTCGGTCCACGTGTAGTTGGCCGAGAAGAACACGCGCTTCCAGTTGAGCTTCATGTAGTTCGCGGCGACGGTCACGGAGTGCAACTTCGATTCAGCGTCTGACTGCAGCTCAACCACGTTGGCGAAGCTGGAATCAGGACGCACCCCATTGACGGGCGCGTTGAGGTTGCGCCCCCGCAACTCGCCGCGATCCCAGGACCAGGTATAGGAGGCGCTCACCCGCAGATCGGCGGTCAGTTGCCGGTCCGCTCCCAGACTCAGCCGATGACCGTTGGGCAAGGTGAGGTCCTCGGACCACAGGTATCTGTTGGTGGCCGATGTCAGGCCGCTCGAAGGCACGTCGGGGTACGTCGGGTTGATGACATTGATCTCCCGCAGACGGAAGCCGTCCACGAGCTGTGATTGCTTGTACAGG
>JAHEFO010000017.1:19363-31539 GCA_024640135.1 Acidobacteriota bacterium | reverse complement strand
AGACTCGGAACCGGCTTCTCGATGCGGACGAGAAGGTCGTGACCTTCCTTCGCAACGAGCTTCAGACGTACTTCGCTCCGCGCAAGTGAGATGGCGCGACCCGTCGGCGTGCTGGCTCATCGAGGTGCGGGGTGAAGGCCGTCGTGTGCCCGCACGATTCGGGTGTAGAAGTCTTCCAGGGCTGACACGCTCGTCCAGTCTTCACACAGGCGATCCTGGCGCTCGGTCAGTTGACGGCTCAGCTGCTGTCGCCACGCCTGGTCACGTCCCAGCCGCACCGCGATCTCGATGTAGTTGTCGACGCTGGTGGCGACTGTGTCGGTCACGCCCATGTGCCGCAGGATGCCCAATGACTGGCGTCCCCGCATGAACCTCCCCGGACAGGTGACCACGGGAAGGGCGCACCTGACCGCATCAAGCGTGGTCAACCCTCCGGACCACCCGAATGTGTCAAGGAAGACGTCCGACTGCCGAATCAGCTCAATGTACTTGTCGTACCGCTGTCTTGGCAGGAAACGAATGAACCTGTCGCGGTCCAACCCCGCGTGCGCGAACGCCCTGTCCAGCCGGCGCCGCAAGGTCCTCATGACTTCAGGTCCGCGAAGGTCGAACAGGACAAACAGCGCATGGGGCACCCGTCCGGCGATGTCCGCAAAGACGTGGTCATACTGCGGCAGATACTTGGCAGGAGCCTGCGGTGAGAGGTAGACCACCGCCTCCTCCGGAAGATTGAACTCGGCGCGCGTGGTTGACAGCGGAGGCAGGAAGGGACGCTGCACGACGATGCCGATGCCGGGCAGGCGCACCAGCGCCTCCGAGTAATGCGTATCGGCATCTTCCGGCTCCATCATCTCGCTGGAAATGAAGTAGTCGATGGTGGGCAATCCCGTGGTCATCGGATGGCCCCAGGCCGCACACTGAATGGGGGCAAGGCGGAGGCTGGCGAGCTGGCTCACCAGCGGACTCATTCCGACGTAGAGAAAGACGAGCACATGAAGGCGGTCTTCCAGGATGTGTTCACAGACTTCGTCGAGTTCACTGGGGAGATAGCAGTAGCGATCGCTGGCCGCCTTGAAGTGTCGCGTCGAAGGGGCCACCGTGCCGCCGATCTGGTAGGTGACGATCTCGAACTGCTTCCGGTCGTGTCCGCTCAGCCAGCCAAGAAAGAGCGGATCGATCCCGTCGTTGCCTGCCAAGACATAGCCGACCCGAATCCTGTCACCGGAATCGAGTCGGGGCATCGGTCGTGCCCTGGCCCAATCCGGGAAGCTGGCGCGCATGATGCGATGAATGAGGTCTCCGTGTTCCCGCTGCAGTGCCAGGTCGTTCTGAGCCTGATAGCCGAGAAAGAAACTGGGGCGGATGTTGGCGCGCGCTTGCCTCAGGGCGTCGGCGTCATCGACGTTCGTTTCCTGAGTGAGGGCGCGCAGCCCCTCCCCGAAACGCCTGCGCCACGCTCCGATCTCAGCCTCGTCTTCATACACCACGGGTAGAGACAGGTACCGTTCAGTCGACATGAACTGCGGGTTCGAGAGTGCCTCCTGCGCGGCCTGGACGACGCGGGCTGCTTCGTCCGGCCGGTTGGTCTTGAGGCGCGCCTCGACGAGTGTCTGAAAGAGATCGGCCGCCAGCGGATAGAGCGCGATTCCCGCGTTGCAGATGTCGATTGCGTCGGCATAGCGACCTTCCGAGAGGAGGGCGTGACCCAGCTCCACGTACGATGCTGTGTCTCCCCGAACGAGAGCCAGGCCACGCGTGATCTCGCTGATGGCTCTGGAGTGCCGACCGTCAAGATAGAAGGCATGGCCTGACAAGAGTGCTGCACGTCCTTCGTCGCCGGCACAACGCAACGCGGCTGCCAGGCTTCTGGTCAGCGACGGATCGTCTGGGCGCAGGTGCCAGACTGACTCGTAGGCCTCCACTGCCTGGTGGATGCGATGCCGCGCCATGAGCAAGTGGCCCAGTGTCTGGCCGCGGGCTGCGGACGCTGCGCCCTCCAGCAGATCGCCCGAGGTTGGTGTTTCGGCCCCGATGGCCGCGAGGTATTCCCGCAGCGCAGCCTGCTGATCGTCCAATTGCCCCAGTTGTGTTCCAAAGTCGTAGTGGAGTTCGGCCGCGGAGGCATCCAGCCGGATTGCCCGCAGCAGGGCGGTGGCGGCATGTTGCGGCCGCCCCTGGTTGCTGTGGAGCAGCGCCAGTTCGTGCCACCAGTCAGCGTTGTCACCAACTTGCGCGAGCAGCCGTTCGTAGTGTGCCTCAGCCTCGTCCAGCTTGCCGGCCTGCACCAGGGTCGCTGCCCGTTCGTGCAGCGCAGCTGCCTGTACTTTTCGCTCTTCAGCGTCCCTCCGAAGCAGCCGCGTCGCATAGCGAAGCTTGTGATAATCCACGTGTTCTCCAGCCCTTCCCGCACCGGCCTCAAAGTCTACTTCGCTGCGGTCTTCAGGCCCGAATGTGTCAGAATCGACCGAGCGGACGCCTGCCAGTTGGGCTGGCGGACGTCCCCCCGTGCATCTGCTAGGAGACCCCATGAAGCAACGACTGACTCTTGTCCTGGCCTGCGTCGCATTCTTTGCGGTGGCGGTCGCGCCCTCAGGGCAGACCCCGAACAATGACCGGCTGAGCGCCGCGACGTTCGAGGGACTGGAATTGCGCGGCATCGGACCGGCCCTGGTGACCGGCCGCGTCGCGGATTTCGACGTGGATCCCAACAATTCGAGCATCTACTACGTGGCCACGGCCGCCGGCGGAGTCTGGAAGAGCGAGAACCGCGGCATTACCTGGACCCCGACGTTTGATGACGGAGGCTCGTTCAACCTCTGCTGCATCAAGGTGGACCCCAGGGACTCCAACATCGTCTGGCTCGGAACCGGCGAGAACTCCAATCCGCGCAGTTCGATGATCGGCGACGGTCTCTACAAGTCGACTGACGCGGGGCTGACCTGGACGCGCGTTGCGCTTGAGACGTCAGAGCACATCGGCAATATCCAGATCGATCCCCGCGACTCCAACGTCGTCTATGTTGCCGCCCAGGGGCCGCTGTGGTCCGCCGGGGGCGAACGGGGCCTGTACAAGACTACGGACGGCGGCAAGACCTGGAAGGAAATTCTGACCGTCAGTCCCGACACCGGTGCGAACGAGGTCGTCATCGATCCGGCCAGCCCCAACACGCTGTACGCCTCGATGTGGCAGCGGCGTCGGGCCGTCGGACAGTTCGTGGGTGGAGGCCCCGAGAGCGGTATCTACAAGTCCACCAACGCGGGCCAGACGTGGACGAAGCTCACCACCGGGCTGCCGGCCGGTGATATGGGACGCATCAATCTGGCGGTGGATGCCAAAGTGCGACCGACGCGGCTCTACGCGATGATCGAGGCGCTGGACGACGAGCGCGGGTTCTACCGGTCGGATGATCAAGGTGCGACGTGGGCGCGTGTGGGACAACGTGCCCCAAACGCCGGCGGTCGAGGCGGTGGACGCGCGGGCGGCGGTCGCGCGGGTGGCGCCGCGGATCCGAATGCGCCACCGCCGGTGAATTGGTTCTCCAACGCTGACCCGGGGTACTACAACGAAATCTTCGTTGATCCGCTCCGGCCGGATACGGTCTACGCGGTGAGCACGAACATGGAGCGCAGCACGGACGGTGGCCGCACCTGGAGCACCTTCCCGACGGCGCGCATGCACGTCGATCATCACGTGATTTGGCCGGACCCGAAGGATCGCACGCACTTCATCATTGGCAACGATGGCGGCCTCTATGAGTCCTGGGATGAAGGCACGACGTGGCGCCACTTCAACAGTCTGCCAATCTCCCAGTTCTACCGGGTCTCGGTGGACAACATGGTGCCGTTCTACAACGTCTGTGGCGGCACGCAGGACAACGGCTCGATGTGCGGCCCGCATCGCACCATCAATGGTGCCGGGATTCGCACCAGTGATTGGTACATCACCGGCGGTGGCGACGGATTCACCACCCGAAGTGATCCCGAGGATCCGTACTTCACGTACGCCACGTCGCAGAACGGCAATGTGCAGCGGCTCGACCTGCGCACAGGGCAGTCGCAGAATATCCGGCCGAATCCCTCAAACACCCGCGCCCTTGACGGCAGCGAGATTCCGGTCGCGACGGGTGGCGGGCGCGGCGGCGGTTTTCCGAACGAACGCGCGAACTGGGACGCCCCGTACTTCGTGAGTCCGCACAATTCGAAGAGTCTGCTCTGGGCCACGAACTATCTGTACCGGTCCGAAGACCGAGGCGACTCGTGGACCCGCATCAGTCCTGACCTCACGCGGCAGCTTGACCCCACTGAAGTGCCGATCATGGGCAAGCTCTGGGATCCGGCGAAGACCGTGTCCTGGAACCGTGGGACCACGGCGCTGAGCAATGTCGTGTCGATTGACGAGTCGCCGCTGCTGAGAGGGCTGATTTATGCCGGGACCGACGATGGCCTGTTGCAGGTGACCGAGGACGGAGGCAAGACCTGGCGCAAGTCCGAGAACTTCCCGGGCGTTCCCAATTACACGTATGTCTCGGACGTCATGGCGTCTCCTCTGGATTCAAACGAGGTGTACGTGACGCTCAACAACTGGCAGCGCGGTGACTACAAGCCGTACGTCGTTCGCAGTACCGACCGGGGGCGTACGTTCACCTCCGTCACCGGCAACCTGCCTGACCGGCATCCGGTGTGGGCGATCATTCAGGATCACGTGAACAAGAACCTGCTGTTTGTCGGCACTGAGTACGGCCTGTTCTTCACGGTGGACGCCGGGTCGCACTGGGTGCAGCTCAAGGGGGGACTGCCCACGGCCCAGGTCCGCGATCTCGACGTCCAGCGTCGGGAGAATGATCTCGTTCTGGGAACGTTCGGCAGGAGCTTCTATGTGCTGGACGACTACAGCGCGTTGCGCGGTGTGTCCGCCCAGTCCATGGCGCAGGAGGCCCAGTTGTTCCCGTTGCGGCACGCGTACCAGTACACGACTCACAACCAGATTCGACCGGTCGAGGCTGACTGGACGGCGCCCAACCCGCCGTACGGCGCAATTCTGACCTATCACTTGCGCGATGCCGCGGCGCCCGGAACGCAGTGGGCGATTGCGATCACCGACAGTGCGGGCGACGAGATGCGCCGCATTGACCTGGACGGTGCGCCCGGGGTGAAACGAGTTGTGTGGAACTTGACCGAGGCGCCTCCCGCGCCCGCGGCTGGAGCGGCTCCGGCGGCTGGCCGTGGCGGCGGATTCGGTGGACGTGGGGGACGCGGGGGTGGCGGTTCTTCAGTCGACGAGGGTCGTTACACGGCCACGATCGGTAAGATCACCAACGGCACGTTTACCGCAGTGGGTGCCGGGCAGAGCTTCTACGTCGTGCCGCTGCCGGAGAAATAGGGAATGAAGTCCGTCGCTGATTGGTTGCCAATCAGCGACGGACCTTACTCGGACAGTCAATACAGCAGGTATTGCTGCCGGGTCTTCTCGAACTCGGCGACCTCGTCTGCCCACGGGTGGACGAGGTCGTGTGTTGTACGCCCTGCCGCCAGCCCCTCCCTCAGTCGCGCGGATCCATAGAGAATGTCGATCGGCGTCAAGGCGAATTCGTATTCGTACGGGGGATCGCGCCAGGCAAACCGATCCGGTCCTGCGTCGCGGAACGCTTCGATCAGGGCCACGCCTGTTTCCACCGCCCGGAAAGCTGCCCGGTTCGTCACATGAAGCTGGCAGCCGCCGCACAGGACCTTCGCATGCTTCTGGAACGTCGGCTCGAAGGCGTGCGGCCGGAAATACACGCCAGGCAGTCCTCGCTCATTCAGCCCCTGGCAGAACGGCTCAGGTGAGACCCAGGGAGCGCCGCAGAGCTCGAAGGGTCTCGTGGTGCCGCGCCCTTCGGAAACGTTCGTGCCCTCGAGCAGCACGGTTCCCGGATAGACGATGGCGCTGTCGAGCGTCGGCAGGTTGGGCGAGGGCAGCACCCATGGGAGGCCGGTTGAGTCGAAGTACTGATCGCGTGACCAGCCCTCCATGGCCACGACCTCCAATTTCGCGCCAATGCCGAAGTGTTCGTTGAACAAGCGGGCGAGTTCCCCGATCGTCATTCCGTGTCGCATCGGCACCGGATACTGCCCGATGAAGGACGTGAAACCCGGCAGAAGCATCGGCCCCTCCACCTGCGTGCCGCCGATGGGATTTGGCCGATCGCACACGACAACCGGGACGCCGTGGGTGGCGGCCGCCGCCAGGCAGTTGGCCATGGTGTAGATGTAAGTGTAGATGCGCGTGCCGACGTCCTGCAGGTCGATCACCAGCGCATCCAGGCCTTCCAGCATCTGCGGCGTGGGAATTCGCGTCTCGCTGTACAGCGAGTAGACCCGGACGCCTCGGGCGGTATCGTCACCATGTGGCGACTCAATCATGTTGTCCTGCAGATCGGATCGGAAGCCGTGCTGGGGGCCGAAGATTGCGCCGATGTGAACGCCAGCCGCGTCGGCGCGGTCGATCACGTGACGGAACTGCTGGTCGACGGAGGCGGGATTGCACACGACGCCCACGGTTCGACCCCGCAGCAGCGATCGATCAAGCAGGACGTCTGAACCCAGCGTGACAGCAGCCATGTCGCGCCGCTATTATGGCCGATTCGCGCGCAATCGCTCGGCCACCGCGACCACGAGCAGCGCGTCGCCATAGCTGTTCGGGCGCAAGCGGACGGCCGACGGGTGGCCGCGCAGGTCGATCACCACGTCGCGTTCCGCTCTGGAAATCGCCGTGATGGCGTGCCACGGCCATTTCTGTACCGTGCCTGCGGCAAACACAAGGCGCTCAGAAGTGACGAACAGTTTACCGCCGGCGTCCACCTGATCGATGAGGCTGGCCGGCGCCAGGAAATGGCACACGGCCTGGCCGATGACACGATGCTGGGTGGCAACCACGGGCAGGGCAGGCGCCTGCACGAGGGCCAGCAGGCGCTCCAGTCCTTCGAGCATCTCCTCTTGTGATTCCGCCACGTCAGGAGCCTCATTGGGGTCGCAGACCTGCGTCTTGAGTGCCGCAATACGATCGGCGTCAGGACTGACGGCGAGGGCATTTGCCTCACGCCACCACGCAGACGTATCAGGTTGAGGAGGCGCTGTGCGCCCAAACAGCCGACGGAACATGCGCCATTAGTGTCGCACGTTCCACTGCGCACCAGAACCTGTTGTGCCGGTGGAGTCCTACCAGAGGCCGCTGATGGCCACTTCCATCAGAGTGTGAATTTCCTGCTGGAGCATGAAGGCGACCGCCAGGGTTGAGATGGCGGCGGCCAGGCCCCAGCGCCGGCCCGCCGGTCGGTCAGGTTCGGGTGGCTCGAACAGCCGGCGAACGCGGCGCTCGACACTGCCTCCGCGATAGAGAGCACTGGCCGGCAAACGCCTCGCTCGAAATGTCGTCGAGGCGTCAGATGTCGATTCCCTGGCCGTGCGCGCCACGCGAATCAGGGCGCCGGCCAGGTGGTTTCGCATTTGTCCATCCGTCGCGGCCGCCACATCGTCTGCAGCCTCTTCTGTCGCCTCGCGCCAGGCTTCACGCAGGGCCGGCCCGGCCGACGTCCAGGCCAGCAGGTCTGGAGTGGCGGCGAAGAGCGCTCGCCGCAGGTTGTCCCATCGGCGAATGTGGCCCCCTTCGTGGGCCAGAATCGCCGAGAGTTCTTCGGGACTGCAGGCGTCAAGCACACTGCCGTCGACCACGAGTGTCGGCCTGAAGACGCCCACCACCGCCACAACAGGAAAATGTGTCTCGATGCGGTAGGCAGGAACGTCCAAGTCCGGTGGTCCCGGCAGATCCCCGAGGGGAAGCGGCGTGGCGCCAGCCAGCCACGTGGTCAGCAGGCTGCGCGTCTCGAGATGCAGGCGCCACAGCCGCGTTGCGAATGTCGCCAGGACGAGTGCGCCCAGCGTGGCGCCACCACGAAGCGTCCAGCCGATGACTTCATGGGCGTCGCTGGATTCGAATCGCCAGAGGCCAATCGCGGTGAAGGCGCCGATGACGATGGCCACAATTGAGGGCCACAATCGCAGGCGCAATAGCGTGTCCGCGCGTGCCGCGGCAGTGCCTTCAGAGGTCAGTTGCCCCCGCCTCAGGCACCACGTCAGGCCGACGGTGCCGGACGCGATAATTGCCGCCAGTCCGAAGGCGGCCAGGGTCAGCACGGCGCATCTGAGGATGAACATCATCTGGCCTTCCGGCTGCGGTCCGCGCGCCGCGCGCGGACCAGCGTTTCCAGTTCACTCAGCAGGGCCTCGTCGTGGTCGCCCAGCGCATCAACAAAGCAGGACAACACCGGCGTCGCGGACGGTCCGCCCCTTTCGACCGCGGCCAGAAGTGCCTGGGTGGCTCGGCCTGAATCAAAGACCTCCCGGCTGACGCGAGGTGTATAGACAAACGCGCGGCCGTCTTTCGCTCGGGTCAGGAGGTGCTTGCGGTGGAGACGGTCGAGGGTCGTCATCAGCGTGGTGTACGCGATGTCACCGAAGACTGGCTGAAGGTCGCGGACGGTCGCCGGCGTGGCTCGCTGCCAGAGGGCGTCGAGTACCCGTCGTTCCAGTGGCCCAAGCACCGGGGCGGCCTGCGTGTTCACGGTGGAGCGTGCGAACCAGTGCGTCATGTCTCCCATCGCTGATAAAAACTGCCCAGGACGACCCCAGTTTACCGCACCGGCGAAATGTGCCAAATGCTGAAGTGGTGCACTCTCCAGGCACACGACCAGACAGCCGATGCAAGATGAAGGCGTTCACGCTGGCGCCACGGAATCCCGATGGCCTCGTGGCCGACGTGGATCTCAGGAACTGCCAGACCGGCAGCTACCTGAAGTCGTGGCACAGGTCGCAGGCCTGGCTGATCACTCTGCCATCCGGGGCCGTGTGGTTGTCGTCGTGGCACCGGAAGCAGCCCGGAAAGTCCATGTGACCGAGGTTGTTTGAGTACGTGCCGAATCCTACCTGCATACTCGGGAACACGTTGCGACGATAGAGTTCCTGCGTTGCGCTGACGACACGCTCGACATCCTGGCGGCGGCCCATGTACACCTCGTTGAGCTCAGTTCTGTAGAAGCCTCTGAGCTTTGCGGCAATCGCATCCAGTGCCGCGACTTTCGAGTTGTAATCTGCGGCCAGGGCAGCCACCGACTCGCGACGGGCATACGGCACATCCGTCGGCATCTCGCCGGACGACAAGGCCAAGTCGACGGCGCGTTCGGGGGTATTGGCGAATGGGTGCCCAGTGCGATTGTGGCAATCGACACAGTCAAAGCGGCGTTGTTCGCCGTTCGCGATGGTCTCCGCGGGGGTGCCTTCTGCCACGTAGTCCCGCACAGTGCCATCTTTGTAACTGACGCGCACCCAGGGAATCACATCGCGCTTTTCGTCGGTCGCGATGTACTCGACCGTGCTTGAAGCGCTGGTGTGCCAGTGGATGCCGGTCGCCTTTCGGAGCTGATCACTGCCGCCACCCACGTGCAGTTGCAGGGTGGTCTCGCTGAGCGTGTTCGCCTCGTCATTGCCGTACTCCTGACGGGACACGACCTTGTCGCCATGGAATTTTTCCGGCCAGTGACAGGCCTCGCAGGTTTCGCGCGCGGGGCGCAAGTTCTGCACCGGTTGCGGAATGGGTCGCGAGAACGTATTCAGTGTCACGGCGAAGATCTGCCGAGTGCCGGACAACTTCGACTGCACGAACCACGACGCGCCTGGGCCGATGTGACACTGCACGCAACCCACGCGGGCGTGGGCGGCGGCCTCGAAGGCCAGGTGTTCCGGCTCCATGACTTCGTGGCAGACGGTGCCGCAGAATTCCGTCGAGTCCATGTAGTGCAGCCCGGAGTACGCCGCCAGAGACACGATGACCAGGTTCATGACCGTGAGCACCATGACCATCGTGGTGATCTGGCGATGGCGCGGCGTATTCAGGTTCAACGTGGGCCAAATCAGCTCAGCCTTGCCTGCGGCCAGTCGTCGATGCTGCCGCCAGACCCCGATCGGAATCAGCGCAAGTCCCGCGAGGAACAGCATCGGCAGGATGATGACGAAGACCAGACCCATATAGGGGTTGGTCTGGAGGCCCATGGACTGGGCGCCGAAGAAGACCAGGAAGAGGGTTGCGCTGAACGCGGAGAGCAGCGCGCCGACAAATGAGATGGGATGGCGGAGAAACGGCAGTTTGTTCATCAACGGGCCTGTCGTACCGAGAGTTACAGTGAGTGTCCGGCGCTGTGAATAGTCGAAGAGCAGGCCACTAGTTCAGAACAGCATACAGAATCAGGCCGACGAGCAGAAGGCCCAGGGTGACGGCCGTGGCGCCAATCACCGTGCCCAGCCGCACCACCCATGCCGGCGGTGGGTCCGTGCGAATGCGCTCGAGTCCGCCCTCGCGCATCAGTCGCGCGTATTCATCCGGCCGTTCTTCCTCCAATTCAGCCACTGAGATTCGACCCGTGAAGATGACCCGATCCATTGGAAATTTCTCGGGGCGAAGGTGACCATTGAAGAAGTGCATCGTGAAAATGAAGCCGACGGCCAGCAGGGCCTCCTCGCCGTGAATCAGCAACGCCACGTTGAAGATCCAGCCCGGCAGGAACCGCGAGAAGAACAGCGGGAACCACAGGAAGAGGCCTGACGCACCGATGATGCCCATGCCCCAGAAGACCGCCCAGTAGTCGAACTTCTCCCAGTAGGTATAGCGGTCGAAGCTCGGCCGAGGTCCGCGACCGACGAACCAGCGCATGTGTCCAAGCAGGTCCCGCAGGTCCCGAGGTTGCGGCACCATTGAATAGGGGCCCCACAGGATGCCCCAGTCCTTTCGCAGGACCACACGTCGGGTCAGACGCACCAGGTGAAGGCTGAAGACGAGGATGAGCAAGGTGGCGCAGACGCGGTGCATCCAGCCGGCCACCTCAAAGGAGCCCAGGACGCCGGTCATGGCCCGTGCCCACGGCGCGTCGCTGAAGACGAGGGGCACGCCCGTGCCGGCCAGGCCCAGAAAGCTCAACATCAACAGGCCATGGAGTATCCGGTCGCGGGAGTCAAAACGGCGGACGAACTGCTGCTCGGAAGGCACGGAAGAGTGTGTCATTCGTTCTCGTCTCTGGGCCGCGGGGGTGGCTCATGTCTGCGGCGTCGTTCCATCGCGCTGCGCGGCAGCCAGAGCACCGCATGCAGGCCGAAGAATCCAAAGACGCCGATCAGCAGCCAGTGCATGAAGCGCGAGGCGTAGTACAGTTCCGGGTTCCGCTCGCGATTGTCCTTGTCGGCGTGCGGGTCGTACTCGGCAAACCCTGCCGTCGCGCCTTCGTGGCACGTCTGGCACGTGGACAAGACACGACCTGGAGCGATCATCGAACGCTCGTCCGTCTTCGGAAGCACTTCATGGGCGCCATGGCAGTCCGAGCACTTGGCGACACGCACGAATCCCAGCGACGTCACCTGTCCGTGGAATGTGTCGCGATACGTCTTGATCTTGTCGAGGTGGCAGGTGCCGCACTCGTTCACGGTGTCGAGTTCCCACGAGCCAACATCGGCGCGCTCGATTGAATGGGCAGAATGGCAGTCGCTGCAGACTGGAGCGTCGGTCTGGCCGGATGCCCATGCTGCGCCGTGTGCGCCCCGCGTGAATTGCGTATGGATGCCTTCATGGCAGGTTCCGCAGACCTGCGGGATGTTGGCGCGAAAGACGCGGCTTTGTGAATCATCCTTTTTCCGGATGTCATGGGCCCCGTGGCACGACGTGCAGTTGGCCGCGACAAGCAGGCCGCTCCGACTGATGGCGCGGCCGTGAATACTGTCTTTGAACAAGTCGCCGACGTTGCCAATCGCGATGTGGCCTTTCGCAATCGTTTCCTCGTCAGCGTGGCACCGGTTGCAGGTCGTCGGCAGCGTGAGTGGATACGTCCGGGATTCAGGATCACTTGCGGAACGGATGTCATGCGTCGAATGGCAGTCTACGCAGGTGGCCGCGACATGGGCCGCGCCGTTCCGCCGCGCCACCGCGTGGATGCTCTCGTCGAAGGCCGCGACCGCGCTTTCATGGCATGTGCCGCAGTCGACCTTGGCCACCGGCGTGGCATGCGGCAATTCCGCGCTCACCAGGTCCGCATGGCATGCGGTGCAGTCGAAGCCCATCAATCCGTGAATCGACTCACTAAACCGCGACGCATCCACGGC
>JAHEFO010000017.1:0-19353 GCA_024640135.1 Acidobacteriota bacterium | reverse complement strand
GGCTATTGACTGACCATTCTCCGCCTTGGCGTCCGCCTCGCCATGACACATCAGACAGTCTTCGTTCGTCAGTGCCTGGACCCCCGCCTGGTCCAACGCCCGGGGAGGTTCAGGCGCCGGGGAGGCGAGAATCGGCACCATGCCGATCGCCGCCAACCAAGTGAGTAGTCCAACGTAGGGGAGGGTAATGGGTGCCATGGATACGTCGCTGGCATTTCAGACTTGCAGGATCCTTGCCGCTTGGTCAGCACAGGAATCCACTCCGGAGTGTCAGCGAATTCGGAGCCAGACCGGGGTCAATTTCCCATGATCAGGGGTGATCGTGGGGAAAAATGCGGTCACCGTGGGTGTAGACGTTGAACCGTCCGTCGCGTGCGAACCCGATCAGCGTGATCCCGCTCGCCCGGGCGGCGTCAACGGCCAGGTCCGTGGGAGCCCCCACCGCCACAATCATGGGCAGGCCCCCCATGGCCGCCTTCTGCACGATTTCGTACGCGATCCGCCCACTGACGGCCAGGACGAGGTCTCGCGCCGGAAGCGCGTCCCGACGGAGCAGGACGCCAACGATCTTGTCAACCGCGTTGTGCCGGCCGACGTCTTCACGCACGTCCACCAGGGTTCCCGCAGGTGTGAAGATCGCCGCCGCGTGAAGACCGCCCGTCTGCGCGAAGGCGCGCTGCGCCTCTCGTAACTGGTCCGGCAACGATCGGATCACCGCCACCTCAACCTCTGGAGACCCGGACACGAGGGCTGTTCCGAAGCGATCGACCTGTCGCATCGACAAGCGCCCACACAGACCGCAGGCGCTGGTGGCGATGCCGACGCGGTCGCTGATGGCGTTGATATCCGCGCCCGGACCGACCGAAACGCGGATTACCGGATTCTCGTCGGTCGTGTCCTCGCCGACGCGGACGCCGCTCTCGATACTGACAATGTCGGCAGCGTGTCGAATGACGCCTTCGGCTGTCAGCACGCCTGCGGCGAGATCCTCGTCATCTCCCGGCGTGCGCATCAAGAGTCCCAGGTCACGCGCAGCGCCCGAGTGCGACTGCACAAGGAGAGAGATCGGGGCCTCCACGGCCACAAGGTCCTGGTCGTGTGCCCGGCCATCGACGGCGTACCGGGTCAACGCACGAATGGCGACAGGCCGGGTCATCGTCGCCTCCAGCCCGCCCAGGCCCGCCACGCCTCTGTGAAGAGACTCGCGGTGGCCCAGGTCAGCAAGGCGGCGACAGGCCACGCGATCAGCCAGGGGCGCCAGATCGCCAGGGCGACGACCACCACCCCCGCGACGCCAAGCAGGACGAGAGGTGTCACTTCAAAGTCCTCAAGCGGTCGACTGGCGGTCAGCGCCGCGCCCGCGCTCCGCGCCACGCCAGTGACTTCGCGGACCGCGCGACGAGCTGACCCCCGGGCTCGACTCAGACTTCGCATCGATGGCGTGGCCACCAGACGGCCCCGCGACGAGACTCTGATTTCGGTCGCGTTCCCCAGGTCTTCTTCAAAGTGCGCCTCCATCGTGGCCGCGACGCCAGTGTCGTCAATGGCGACGTCGAGCTCCCAGTTGCCCAGCCAACTGTTGATGTTCAGGTTGGTTGAGCCGATCCGCGTCCAGCGCGAGTCCGCGACGGCGGTCTTGGCGTGCATCATCGAGCCGGTCCATTCGTACACCCGCACTCCCGCTTCGAGGAGCGATCGGTACAAGGTGCGGGAGACCGGGACCGTCCACCCGACGTCGCTTCCCTGTGGCAGCAGGAGCCGCACGTCCACCCCGTCCCGTGCGGCCCGGCTCAGTGTGTCGGCGAACGGACCGTGTCCAATGAAGTACGCGTCGGCGATCCAGAGACGCTGGCGAGCCATGGCCGCGATCAGCAAATCCATCTGAAACAGGTTGGCGGTGAAGGGCTCCGTTGGAATCAGACGGACGTGCACGTGGCCGGCCCCCGGTGACGGTTGGGGCACCTCAAGCCGGCTTTCGCGTTCTGAGGTATTGGCCCAGCTCTCGGCGAACGCGCGTTCGGCGTGGGAAACCACCGGGCCACGCAGATCCACTGCGGTATCGCGCCACGGGGACCGGCCCGCCTTGCCTTCCCAGGCTTGCCCAATGCAGAGCCCACCAATAAACGCCACCTCGGCGTCGACGATCAGCAGCTTCCGATGGTTGCGCCGCACCCAGCCCAGCATGGCGGTCAGCCTCGGTGGGTTGAACACGCGCACGTCGGCACCGGCCTGCCGAAGAGGCGTGAACAGACCGAACGTCGGTCCCCACCCGCAACCAAACCAGTCATAGATCACCCGGACCGTCACGCCTTGTCGAGCCTTGGCCGCCAGCAGGTCCACGAAGCGGCGACCCACGGCGTCGCGGTGCACGATATACATCTCGAGGTGAATGCTGCGGCGCGCCTTGCGGATGGCCTCCTCCCATGCCGGGTAGTTCTCGCTGGCATCGCGCAAGACTCGGACCGCGTTGCCCGCCACGAGTGGCGCGCCGGCGGCCCGGCTGAACGCCTGACCGGCCACGGTCCTCAATGTCTGGCTCACGCCTGGGCTGTGCCGGGAACGGCGAGTGACCACAAGTGAAGGATATCCCGGACGTGCGACCCGTTCTTCCCGATCACGCCTCGCGCGAACGGTTCAGAACCACGACGAGCAGGGCCGCCACCACCATGGCCGCGCCAGTGCTGAACGGGAACGCCGGACCAGCGGCGTCGAAGATGAAGCCTGCCCAGGCCGGCCCGACCACCTGTGCCAGTGAAGCCGCCGCCTGCGCAGCGCTCAGCATGACCCCTTGCTCGACGGCGCTCGACCGGTGCGACACCAGTGCGGCCATGGTTGGCGTGCCGAGGCCGACTCCGACCGCGGTGATGGCCACCATCAGGTACAGCATCGACGAAGATCCGGCCGCAGAGAGTCCGGCAAAACCGAGGGCGCTGAGCGTCAGGCCGAGGACCAGTGTGCCGCGGTCACCCCATCGGTGCACCGCCTGCCGCACGAGTCCGCCCTGCGCGATCACCATCATGACGCCGAGGAAGGCCATCACACGATTCGCGTCAGATTGGGTAAACGCCAGCGTGGTGATGGCGAAGAACGCGAAGTGGGATCGCAGCGCGGCCATCGCGAAGTTGGCGAGAAACGTGGCGACGAGCAACGGCCGGAGGGAGGCGCGCCTGAACGCCAGCACCAGCGGGGCCAACGGATTCAATTGCCGCGATTTCGCCGGTGTCGCGCGGGTGCTGGTCGGGAGCGACTCCGGCAGGCGCCACCATGCCAGCAGCGTGCTGGCCAGGGCGAGGCCGGCTGCAACGAACGCCGGCGTGTGAGGACCATACGATGACAACCCGACGCCCGCCAGAGGCCCGACGATGAAACCCGCACCCAGGGCCACCCCCGACATCGCCAGCGCGCGCGACCGGTGCTCAGGCGCCGTGATGTCGGCGATGTAGGCCTGCGACATGCCGATGTTTGCGCCGGTCAGGCCGTCCACCATCCGGCCGGCGAACAGCACCCACAGCGCCGGTGCCCACCCGAACGCGATGTACGCCGCGCTCGATCCAAGAAAGCTGAGCAGCAGGACCCCGCGGCGCCCGTGGCGGTCCGACCAGGCGCCCAGCATCGGTGTCGCCACCAATTGAGCCGCGGCATACACCAGGGACAGCCATCCAATTGTCAGCGCGTCAGCCCGGAACTCCTGAACGATGAGCGGGATGACCGGGACCAGCAACCCCAGGCCCGTCATGTCCAGGAAAACAATGGTGAGGATCCAAGAGAGGGCACCGGGTGGCGCGTCAGGACGGGACAACCCGCGCCTCGGTGAAACGGGCATCGCTACAGTCTAGTGGTTCGAATCGATAATCTGGAATCTGAAATCGGGAATCGATTATCGTCACATCGGGAAGCGGGAATCCTGCAACCATCGGGGAATCGAGCGCGCGCCGTTTCCCCGATTGCAGATTATCGATGTTGCGATAATCGATTAAAGATTCCCGATTGCAGATTATCGATTAATCGGGTTATCGGATCAGGTTCGCAAGAATCCTGTACGCGCCTGGTGTGCCGGCGGGGAGCTGGCGCCACAGGCCGAGCCCGACGTACGTCCACGTGCCCTCGCCCAGCTGCGCCACGGTGAGCATGCCCCGCTTTTCACCGGGGTTGAAGGGCCAGGGGTCCGTCGCGGCGAGGATGTCCGTGTACCGCGAATCGTTCGCTCCGAAGAAGTACAGACCGCGTTCCTGGACCCAGCCTTCGAAGTCGGCGGCGGTGATACGGTTCGGCCGGGTCATCTCGACTGCGCCGTCCTCGAGGATGGTGATCGGCGCTTCCTCCACGGTCACTCGATTGCTGGTGATGCCACCCGGATACGGCACGTAAGGGCTGTTCGGAGGCGTGGCCGCGCCACGGCCGCGTCCCGCACCACCGAAGCCCCCGGCAGGGGGACCGGCCTGGCCGCCACCGAGCTGGTTCATCGGAGTCTTGTTGTACTGCACCACCAGGTGTCCTCCGCGACGCGCGAAGTCGAGCAGCCTCTGGTTGTAGGCGCGCAGATCCGGGCGCTTCTCGTAGGCACGAATCCCCAGGACAATTGTGGAGTACTTCGACAGGTCCCCGAATGCGATGTCGTCAGCCGACAACATCGTGACGGTTGCGCCAAGCTGACGGATGGCCGCCGGCACGTCATCACCAGTGCCCATCACGTAGCCCACCTGCAGATTCGCCGGCATGACCACGTCGATCACCTTGATCTTCGATTCGGCAGGGTGGAACAGATGCCGCATCTGAATATGGTTGTACGCGATGACTTGGTATCCCTCACGGAACGTCTCGCTCCCACGCACCGCAACCGCACGAATCACCGTCTCGCCCGGTGAGATCGTGGCTGGTGGCGTGACGAAGAATTGCGCGGACATTTCCTCCTCTTCCACGGAGAAGTTCAAGGTGGTCTCGGCCGGTTCCGCCACCCACCCGGACGGCGTCTCCAGGCGCACTCGCACCACCGATCCCGTCTGCGCGTTGTTGAGGACCGACACACGAAATTCCTTTTTCTGCCCTCCGCCCGTCAGCGGCATCACCGCGATGTCCGGCGTCAGCTCCACAGAGAGGTTCGGGACGACGTTGAGCACTTTCTGCTTTTCGCCGCCGACCCACGGGCCGTCATAGCGGTAGTACGCGGGTGTGACGACGCTCGCGCTCGCACCGCCCGTCGTATAGCGCACGGTTGCCGTCACGTCGGGCGGACTCCATGGGAGCAGATGGTCCTCCGGAACTTCGATGTCGTAGCGGTCCCCGTTTACACGAGGTGTCGGCATCGGCTTCCGCTTCCAGTACGGCTGGGAGTAGCCGGCGTCGGCGCCGACGGTCACGTCGTAGACCATCGTCGCGGCCTCGTTGTACCCGATCACGCCGGGCTGTCCCTGCGTGAGCCTGGCGGTCCACCCCGTCGGGACCTGGAGGGCGATCTCGTCAATCGTCACGGCATTGCGGCCGGTGTTGAACACCTGCGCCGTCACCGACACCGTCTGGCCACGGACGACGTTGCCGTCGGGGACGGTGACGTGCACGACAAGCCCCTGCGCCAACTGGAGGGCGTGCGTGAAATCGCGTTCCTTGCGATCGAGGCGCCAGACAATTTCGTCGCGCGCCCCGGGCGACAACTGGCTGCCTGCCACCGTGGCGCGCAGGGTTCGAACTTGACCCAGCCCCCGCGTCAGCGCGGGGAGGGTTTTGGCGGTGTCGCGGGCATCGAACGCCGAAATCGCGGCCTGGGCTGATGCGTCGATCGCCGTGAGATTTGATGCCAGCGTGGGCACTCTGGCTTCTTCTCCCGCCGCGAATCGCACGATCCGCGTCAGGCTCGTGTCGATGCCATCGAACACGTCATCTTCCAGGCCGGTGACGCGCGGCTCACTGTCGTACAACGAGTAGGAGCCACTCGCCTCGCCGGGACGCGCCTCCGACTGTCCCATGCCCTGGCACAGGTGGTTGCGACGCGCGAGCGTGCCGAACTGTACCCAGGACATGCCCAACAGCGGGTCAAAGTCACCGGTATTAATGCTGACCGGCTGTGCTGGCGGTGGGGCGCCCCCAGCCGACGAGAGTGGGTTGCCACCGCCGGGGTTGCCGGCGCCCGCCTGATATACCTTGCGCGCCTGCCATGGCCGGAGCCCGGCTCGAATCTGTTCCGGATATCGCGTCGGATCGGCGGCGACGCGGAAGGCTTCGTGCGCCAGTTGTGCCGAGGCCATGTGGTGTTGTCCGCCCGCCCGCCCGTCGCGATTCATCGTGAGGATGACATCCGGGCGGGTCATGCGAATGACTTTGACCACATCTCTGAGAATTTCGTCCTTTCCCCACTTGTCAAACGTCTCTTCCACGCTGAACGAGTATCCGAACTCGTACGCCCGCGTGAAGTACTGGTCGGCACCGTCGTAACGGTGTACCGCAGCCAGTTCTTCCGAGCGCAGAATGCCGATGGCCTGGAAGAGTTCAGGGCCGATCTCGTTCTGCCCCCCGTCGCCTCGCGTCAAAGTCAGCAGGGCTGTCTTCAGCCCGCGGCCGCGGTTGAGGGCTACCAGCACGCCGTTGTTCTCATCGTCCGGATGCGCAGTGACGTACAGCGCCGAGCCTTCGACCGGCAACTGGCGGAGCGCCAGGCCAAGGCCAATTGGCCCGGTGTCGTGGTTCAGGGGAGTGACCTGGGTGGAGACTGGAGGAGTGAAGACGAAGAGCACGACCGCCGTCACGGCGGCGCTCAGGAACATGCGAGTCAATCTGGAAGACATAGGCGCTTACCCATACAACAACAAGAAAGAAAGACCGATGGCGCACGGGTCCAGGAGGCCCTCGCCCGATTTTCATTGTAGACCGGGCCGGTAAGTTGTCTCCGGGCGCGGTGCGGCCTGGCCCGCCACGATCGGGATGGCGCCGGGATGGCTGGCGGGTAACCTTGACGGCGTTCTGGTGAGGCCTTACAGTCGGATGCGTGCGTGAGGCCTTTCTCAAGCGGCTTCGGGCGTGGGTTCTTCTGGCCACGTTTCTCTGTCCGCTCGGCTCGTCACAGCTGTTGGCAGGCCACTTCGGCCTGATCGACGCGGCCTGCGGCGACGTGGGAATCGTCGAGAGCGGTGGGCTGCGGGTTGACGTCGCACTTAGTGGCCCACTTCAGCATTGCCCCATCTGCCACTTTCTGCGTGCGGTCAGCGGCGCGACGGTTGCGACGATTGCCCGCGTCGCGGTGCCGGAGTGGAAGGCTGTGCGTGTTGCGGTTGCCACGCAGGCAGCACCGGCCTCCGACATATCCACTCGACTGTCTCGCGGACCGCCCACCGGCACCCGGCCTTCAGTCTGCGTTCTATAGGGGCGCCCTCTTCACGATGAACGGGGGCGCTTGCGGCCTGGTTTAGGTGAGAGGTGTTCCATGCGTGCGTCGTGTTTTCGAGTGATTCAGCGGAATCTGGCGTGTCTCGGTGTTGGGGTGTTGGCCCTCGTGCCTGGCGTTGCCCTGGCACAGGGCGCCGCGGGGCCTCCTGCGGGTGCTCCACCTGAAGGCCAAACGGTGGAGGTGTCGACTGTTCGGGCGGAATTGGACCGCCTGAAGCAGGAGTTCGAGCTATTGCGTCTTGACTACGGCCTGCGTCTGGCCGAACTGGAGCGTCGGCTTGCCGCGCTCGGTGGGGGGCCATTGGTCGTGCCCGCACCGCCCGCGCCCTCTGCCGCAACACCTGCAACCGTTCCGGAACCACCGGCTGACGAGCCGGTCCCGACGCCTCCCGCGCCACAGGCCGCGCAGGCCAGGAACAGCGCGTTCAATCCTGATACATCGGTCGTGGCGAATTTTCTTGGGGCGGCAGGTCATAATCCGCTCAGCGATGCGCCCTCGTTCCAACTGACTGAGGCGGAACTGTCCTTCCGTTCGGTGGTGGATCCGTACGCGCGGGCCGATGTGTATCTGGCGGCGAGTCCCGAGGGGATCGAGATTGAGGAAGGGTTCCTGACCTTCACGTCACTGCCGGGCAACTGGCTGGTGAAGATGGGCAAGATGCGCGCGCAGTTCGGCAAAGTCAACACGCTCCATACCCACGCGATGCCGACGGCAGACCGGCCGCTGGTGACCGAGAATCTTGTGGGCGGGGAGGAGGGCATCTCTGATTCCGGCGTGTCCGTGTCGAGACTGCTCCCCAATTCACTCCTGTTTCTCGAGGCGACCGGTGAGGTCTTCGCCGGTTCGTCCACGGTGTTTGAGACCGACCGGCGTTCGCGGCTCAACTACGTCGGTCGCCTGCGCGGATACCGCGATCTGACCGAGGGCAGCAATATTGATGTCGGCGGGTCGGTGGCGTGGGGGCCGACTGGTGGTGGAGAGGACCTGAACCGTCGATTGATTGGTGTGGATGCGACGTTCCGGTATCGTCCTCTGCGCCGGGCGATCTACCAGCGGTTTCAGGCGAGGACTGAACTGATTTGGAGCCGCCAGGACCTGCCGGCGGCGCCGCCGGCCAGGGCGTTCGGGTTCTACGCACTCGCGGAATACCAGTTCGCTCGGCGGTGGTACATCGGCAGCCGGGTGGATCGCTCCCAACGGGCATTGGATGCGGCCAGCCGGGATTCGGGTGGCTCGCTGTTTCTCTCGTTCTGGCCCAGCGAGTTCAGCCAGCTTCGCGGGCAGTATCGGCTGACGCGGTATGCCGAGGGACGCAGGGCTCACGAAATCCTGTTCCAGCTCAGTTTTGGTATTGGCGCGCACGGCGCGCATGTGTTCTAGAGGAGTACCCGTGTACTCTGGGGCTGACGTCATGCATCGACTGAAGGGTGTGCTTATGCGTAATCGAGTTGTTCTGGTTCTCGGGACCGCCGCCGTGATGGCCGCGGCGATGCCCCGGGCGCCGTTGGCCGCTGGTGCTGCGACCATCAACATCGTGGCCACCACTGAAGACCTGGCATCGCTGGCGCGGGAGGTGGGCGGCGACAAGGTCACGGTGGACGCCATCGCGAAGGGCTATCAGGACCCCCACTTCGTGGAAGCCAAACCCAGCTTCATCCTCAAGTTCAGCCGGGCCGACCTGCTGCTGGTCGTTGGCCGGGAACTGGAACTTGGCTGGCTGCCGTCGCTGATCAACAACAGCCGAAACGGCAAGATCCAGGTGGGGGCCAGCGGATACCTTGACGCGTCGGCGAATGTGAAGATTCTGGAAATCCCGACGGGCCAGATTACCCGCGCCATGGGCGACGTGCATCCGTCCGGCAATCCGCATTACTGGCTCGATCCGGCGAATGGCCGCATCATGGCCGCCGATATTCGCGATCGCCTCACGCAACTGGATCGGGCGAACCAGGCGTACTACGCCCAGCGCTATGACGACTTCGACAAGCGGCTGGCTGCGGCTGAACGGCGATGGGACGCCCTCATGGCGCCGCACCATGCGGCGAAGATTGTCACGTATCACCGATCCTGGCCGAACTTCGCCGATCGGTTCAGGCTTGATGTGATCGGGTATGTGGAGCCCAAGCCAGGGGTGCCTCCGTCCCCTTCCCATACCCTCGACTTGATCGAAGAGATGAAGCACCTCGATGTGAAGGTGATCATCATCGAGCCGTACTTCGATTCCAAGACGCCAAATCAAATCGCAGGGCAGACGGGGGCGGAGGTGTTGACGCTGGCGCCGTCGGTGGGCGGCCAGCCTGGCACGGACGACTACATCAAACTCTTTGACTACAACGTCAAGCTTGTCGCCGACACGCTGACGCGCGCCGGAAAGTAGGCCCCCATGGATTGGGCCATTCTTCAGTTCCTGGCGCCGGCGATTGTGGCCAGTCTCATCATTGCCGGCATTCACGCCTACCTCGGTCTGCATGTGGTGGAACGCGGTGTGATCTTTGTGGACCTGTCACTGGCGCAAATCGCTGCGCTGGGCGCCACGCTGGCGCTGTTCGTGCCGGCGTTCGGCGGCGATCCGCACAGCCCTGGTGTCTACTGGATGAGTCTGGGGTTCACGTTCGTCGGTGCCGCGATCTTTGCGATCATCAAGGGCCAGGACGTGCGGATACCGCAGGAAGCGATCATCGGCATTTCCTATGCCGTGGCGTCGGCCGCCGTCATTGTCGCCATGAGCCAGTCCACTGGTGAGAGCGAACACCTGCGCGACATGCTCGTCGGAAATATTCTGTCGGTCTCATGGGACGAGGTGTGGAAGACAGCGGCAGTCTATGTCGTGATCGGCGCGTTTCACTTCGTGTTCCGCGAGCGATTTCTTCTGATCTCCATGAACCCGGCTGGCGCGGAGGCAGAGGGCATCTCCGTGCGATTCTGGGACTTTCTCTTCTACGCCTCGTTTGGCGTGGTCGTCACGCGGTCGGTCGCGATCGCCGGGGTCCTGCTCGTGTTCTGCTACCTGATCGTTCCGTCGGTCGCAGCCATGCTGTACGCGAACCGCGTCGGGTCGCGGCTGACCGTAGGCTGGATTATGGGCGTCGCCACGTCGATGCTCGGAATGTACTTCTCCGTCCTGTTCGATCTGCCGACGGGCGCCACGATCGTCTGCACCTTTGGCGCGGTCCTCATGCTGATGGCTGCCGCGCGGCCGTTGCTGAAACGAGGCGGCCGAAACGCGTCAGCGCGCCCGTGAATCCAGCGCGTCCCAACGAGCGTAGGTGTCCGTCAGCGCGGCCCGTTCCTGTTCCAGTTGTTCCAGCGTGGCGTGGATCTGCCCGGGGTCCTTCCGGTAGAACTCGGGGTCTGCGATTTCCGCCTCGAGGCTTGCGATGCGCCGTTCGAGCCCGTCGAGTCGGTCCGGCAGGCCGTCAAACTCGCGCTGTTCATTGAATGACAGTCTCCTGGGGCCCGTCTGCGCGGCGGCACGTCGAGCGGTCTTCGGCGCTTTCGTCGGGCCCTCCGTCGTCGGTGCTGGACGCTGCCGAAGCCAATCATCGTACCCGCCGACGTACTCAGTCACGGCGCCGGTGCCGTCGCACGACAGCGTGCTCGTGACGACGTTGTTGAGAAACGCGCGGTCGTGGCTGACCAGCAACACGGTGCCGTCGAATTCCGCCAGTTGCGCCTCGAGCAGTTCGAGTGTCTCGATGTCGAGGTCGTTTGTCGGTTCATCCAGTACCAGCACATTGGCCGGACGGGTGAACAGGCGAGCCATCAGCAGCCGGTTGCGCTCGCCGCCTGACAGGGCCTTGACCTTGGAGCGCGCGCGGGCCGCCGGAAACAGGAAATCTTCCAGGTAGCCGTGGACATGCCGGCTGCGGCCGCCGACCGTGACGATGTCGTTGCCGTCGCCGACCGTGTCCACCACCGTGCGCTCCGGGTCCAGCTGTTCACGCTGCTGGTCGTAGTAGGCGATCTGGACGTTCGTGCCAATGTCCACGGTGCCGCTGTCGGGTGGCAGTTCCCCGACCAGCATCTTCAACAATGTCGTCTTTCCGGCCCCGTTGGGTCCGAGGACGCCGATACGGTCTCCCCGCAGGATGCGCGTCGAGAAGTCGGAAACGACCGGGCGCTGATAGGCCTTCGAGATGTGCTTGACGTCGAAGACCAGTTTGCCGGACCGTTCGCCGCTCTCCATCGTGAGCCGCACCGAACCGATCGCCTGGCGGCGGGCCGATCGCTCGGCGCGCATGGCCATGAGTGACTTCACGCGGCCTTCGTCGCGCGTGCGCCGGGCCTTGATCCCCTGGCGCAACCAGATCTCTTCCTGCGCCAGGCGCTTGTCGAACTTCTCGTGGGCCACAGCGGCGATTGCCAGCGCTTCTTCCTTGCGGCGAAGGTAGTCGTCGTAGACCGATACCGCGCTGCCCTTCGTCGTGGCGTCGGCCGCATAGGAGGTGAGATGGCCGCGATCCAGTTCGACGAGCCGAGTGGCCACGCGCTGGAGGAACGCACGATCGTGGGTGACAAAGACGACCGCGCCCGAGTGCTTGTCGATCACGTCCTCCAGCCACGTGATGGCGTCGATGTCGAGGTGATTCGTCGGCTCGTCCAGCAGCAATACGTCGGGCTGCGAGGCCAGCGCGCGGGCCAGCCACACTCGCCGTCGCCATCCGCCGGACAATCTGTCTACGCGTGCCCTGGCGTCAAGGTCCAGCCGATCGATGATTTGATCCACGCGTTGCGCGCGTTCCCACTCTTCTTCGTCGAGTCCATGAACGCCTTCCGCGACGACTTCATGGACTGTGCGCGTGTCGGCCGACGCATCCAGCACGTCCTGCGGCAGCCTTGAAACCTTGACCCCGGGGCCCCGCCAGACCGTGCCGGCGTCAGGTTCCAGGTCAGAGGCGATGATCTTCAGCAGCGTGGACTTGCCGGTGCCGTTGCGTCCGACGACCGCGATGCGTTCACCAGCCTCGATCTGCAGCGACGAGTCATCGAGGAGGGGAACATGCCCGAATGCGGTGGAGACGTGGTCGAGCGTGAGCAGGGGCATCAAGACAATGTATCGGAGAAGTCGTCTCGTGTCCGCTTTTGTCCGGACGTACTGCGATAATCGGAATCCGATTCGTGGTGGAGGACACTGTGGAGAGTGACTTCTGGCGTCAGAAATGGCAGAGCGGCCAGATCGCGTTTCACGAAGGGCGTCCCAATGCGCTCCTCGTGAAACACGTGCACGCGCTGGCGCTCGGGACGGGGGCGCGCGTGTACCTGCCGCTCTGCGGAAAGACACACGACATTCACTGGCTGCTCTCCGAGGGCTTCCGGGTTGTCGGAGCGGAACTGAGCGCGCTTGCGGTTGAAACGCTGTTCAGCGACCTGGCGATCACTCCGTCAGTGTCTGCCAAAGGCTCCGTCAATCACTATGCGGCCGAAGGTGTCGACATCTTTCAGGGAGACATCCTCGCTGTCGACAGGGCCACACTCGGTCCTGTCGATGCGGTGTACGACCGGGCGGCTCTCGTAGCGCTTCCTGCTCCCACGCGTGATCGGTATGCAGCAGCGCTCGCGGATCAGACCGACAGTGCGCGCCAACTGCTGATTGGCTTCGAGTACGACCAGTCCGTTCTCCCTGGGCCGCCCTTTTCGGTCACTGCTGACGAGGTTCGGCGGCTCTACGACGCCCGATACGACATCGCCTTGCTGGACAGCGTGGGTGGGGCGCTGAAGGGACAGCCCGCAACCGAGACCGCCTGGCTGCTGCGGCCCCGGTGATCACCACTTGCTGGCCGTCGGGCAGGATCAGGTTGCGCGTGTGGATGCCACAGTCACTGAGTTGACGGTGGTGGTCACGGGCACGGACGGCACGGTGGTGCAAACCATCACGATTCCCGCCAGGCGCTAGCGTCGTCGCGTCAGTCGAGCATGGGGTCCGTGAACTTCCACTGGCCGCCGGGGGCAATCACAAAACCGTACATCGCGATGCGGATGAAGACCAGCATGGTGACGGCCGAGTCCGGAAAATACCAGGACGTCCTGTCAAGTGTCATCGGGAGACGGTGCCATGACGAGAAGAAGACTGCCACGAGCATGGCAAACAGGCCCAGGCGTGTGAGCACGACAGGACCTCCCTTATCAGCCCCTGCGGCACCCTGCCCGAGGTCAATGAGATAGAAGACAGAGGAGTCGAAGGCGCATATCTGCGCAGCTCAGCGCGAGGGCCGACGCCGAACAAGCTGTCAGTACACGCACATGGCCGGGTTAGCCTCGGTGATGTACGACTTGTAGTTCGACGCCTTCGGATCGGCGCAGCCTTTGAGATTCACCAGCTCGATCTTCCGGAAGTCGGTCGGGGCCGTCTCAGACTGAATGGTGATGAAACCTTCGTGGAGAAGCGTGCCGTCTATTTTGACCGCCGGATCGGTCGGTGAGGCATTGCCACCGCCAATCTGGGGCTGGAAGTACTCCAGCACCGTCTGACCCTCGACGATATGCCGAATGACTTCGCCGCCCTCAACGTGCACCTCAACGCGCACCCAGACATCACCGTCAAATGTGGGCGCCTTCGCGTTGATGCAGTGCGCGGTCTTGAGCTCTCCATTCATCACCACGTTGGTCCCGGGAGTACAGAGATTCGCCGTGGGACGCGAGCGGCCATTGCCCGGGCCACCGAGGAGCTGCACTTCAATCGAAATGGGAAAGTCCTGATCCAACATCATCGTGGCCGGATTCTGCGAGTGCAGCATGAGTCCGTTGTTTCGGACGGCCCATCCGAGCTGGGCTGACGGCAGTTGTTCTCCGACAAACCGATACTCGGCAGCGATGCGGTAGTGAGAAAAGGAATCCTTGTAGAAGAGGTGCCCGAACTCGCCGTCGAAATCGGTCCACTTGTCGTAGCGCACCTTCAGCAGTCCGTCCTCGACTCGAAAGGTGTCATGCAGATTGACACCAAGCGGATGGTGCGAAAATTTGGGCGTCCAGCCGGTCAGGTCTTCACCATTGAAGAGTTGAATCCACTCGAACGGCGTCGACTGGGTGTCCTGAGCCGTCGCCAACCCGGTGGCGCCAGCAAACACGGCGAGCAACGAGAACCCAAGAGCCGCCTGCAGCTTCCTCATAGCCGAGAGGTTACCGCAGGGGCAGGTTCACGCCAACGGGGGCCCAGATAGAGAGTCGCCCTGGGGAACTGAGCACGGAGATGTGCCAGCCCGTCCGCGCCCAGCACGGTTGCCGCAGTGGCGAGTGCATCAGCAGTCGCCCCGTCTCGTGCAATGACCGAAGCCGTCAGACCTGTCGTGAGAGCCTGCCCCGTGCGTGGATCGACGACGTGGGAGTACCGAACACCGTCGATTTCAACGAACTGGACGGAGGCGCCCGACGTCGCCAGGGCGGCATTGGTCAGGGCGGAGGCACGTGCTCTGACCGTGGCGTTGCCGTGCGGAGTCTCGATGTGCCATCCAGTCCGTCCGGGCGGCGCGTCGCCCACGACAATGTCACCGCCCGCTTCGATCAGGACCGAACTGACCCCGGCGTTCCGAAGCGTCTCGAGCGCCGCCTGGAGGATGTAGCCTTTGCCAAGACCCCCCAGATCGATGCGCATCCCCGGGACCGTCAACCGAATCGTAAGGCGCTCAGCGTCGAGTTCGACCTTGCGCCACCCTGTGAGGCCGCGCGCACGTGCGAGCGACCTGGCATCCGGCAGACGCTCACGCCTGCGAGCCTCGCGCCAGAGTGCCACGACAGGACCGACCGTCGGATCAAACGCACCATCGGTCGCACCAGCCATCTCAATCGCCCGGCCCACGGCAGCAAAGACATCGGCGGAAACAGGCACGGCCTCGGGGGCTCGACGAGCCACCTCACGAATATCGCTGTCGGGCCGATAGTCGCTCATGGCGCGGTCGAGTTCGCCGATACGCGCGAACGCGGCCGTTGCCGCCGCCCTGGCCGTCGCTGCGTCGGCCGCGTGCAGGGCAATTCGCACGGGCATCCCCATGTGGACCTGTGTATATTCAAATGCTGAAGCCGACTGAGCCGAGGGAACCGCATGCAGAGAGACCGCACACACCATCAACGCGCGACACGTTGTTCGCCATCCGCCGTGCATGCCGCACGTCCTTTCCTCGCTCTCGCGATCATCATCACCATCGCAACCGCACACGGGTTGCTGGCCATCGGGCCTCAAACGCCAGACTACCGCGAAACGATTCCGGGCACGACCGTGAGCTTCGACCTGGTTCGGGTACCAGGCGGAACACTCGACGTTGACGGCACGCCCGTGACAATCGCCCCGTTCTACGTGGGCAAGACCGAAGTCACCTGGGACATGTACGACGTCTTTGCGCTCGGTCTCGACACACCGGGCACCCAGCCGGAGGGCACTGACGCAGTCGCCCGACCCTCAAATCCGTACGGCGCGCCCGATTACGGATGGGGCCACGCCGGTTATCCCGTGATCAGCGTCACTCGGCAGGCGGCAGAAAGCTACACGAAGTGGCTTTCCCAGAAGACGGGCCGGGTGTATCGTCTCCCTACCGACGTCGAGTGGTCGTATCTGGCCTCGCAGGCCAGACAGACAGATCGCTTGACCACGGAACGTCTTGAGGCGCTGGCGTGGCACCGTGAGAACGGTTCGTCGCGCACCCATCCGGTGGGAGCCAAGGCCCCCGATCGGCTTGGGTTGTTCGATCTGTTCGGCAATGCCGCCGAATGGGTCACGACCGCTGACGGGGCTCTGGTTACCCGTGGCGGCTCGTTTCGTGACGAGCCCGAGGTCGTGGCGGGCTCAGCACGGGCCACTCAAGACTGGTCTTGGAACGAGCGTGATCCGCAGCTTCCCAAGAGCCGCTGGTGGTTGTCCGACGGACCATTTGTCGGGTTTCGGTTGGTGAGAGAAATGCAGGAGTGAGATTCCCATGATTGACACAGGCACCCCTTCGGTCTCGCGTCGCACGTTTCTTCAGACCACGGCGGCCGCCGCCGCCGCCATGGCCTGGCCCGGCGGCGTGCATCTGTCCGGATCCCAGGTCATTCGGGTCGGCCTCATCGGCTGCGGTGGACGAGGTACCGGAGCGGCCGGCGACTGCCTGCGCGGCGCCGAAGGCGTCGAACTGGTTGCCCTGGGCGATCTTGCGCCAGATCGATTGGCGTCGTGTCGGGTTCAACTCGACAAACTGGCCGCTTCCAATGCAGAGGTTGGCGCCAAGCTGAAGGTCACCGATGAACTCTGCTTCACCGGATTCGACGCCTACAAGAAGGTGCTGGCGACCGATGTCGACCTGGTGATTCTCGCCACACCGCCGGGCTACCGTCCACAGCACCTGGCCGCCGCCGTCGACGCGGGCAAACACATTTTTGCCGAGAAGCCCGTCGCCGTCGATGCCGCCGGCATCCGTTTGGTGCTGGCGACCTACGAAAAGGCGCGGACGAAGGGGCTCGGTATCGGCGTCGGCACACAGCGGCGACATCAGGCCGACTACAGGGAGACCATCGGCCGACTCCACGACGGCGCGATTGGCGACATCATGTCGGGGCAGGTCTTCTGGAATCAGGGTGGACT
Organism: Acidobacteriota bacterium; assembly: GCA_024640135.1. Taxonomy (GTDB): domain Bacteria; phylum Acidobacteriota; class Vicinamibacteria; order Vicinamibacterales; family SCN-69-37; genus SYFT01. Next base: position 2,431 of record JAHEFO010000017.1, on the reverse strand, counting down.
GTGGTCGCGCGACCGCTTACCCGAGTGGACCGATGCGGAGTGGCAGATTCGCAACTGGCTGTACTTCACGTGGCTGTCGGGTGATCACATCGTGGAACAGCATGTGCACAATCTCGACGTGGCCAACTGGGTGCTCGGCGCGCATCCGGTGAAGGCGACGGGCGTGGGCGGGCGCCAGTTCCGCACAGACGCGAAGTACGGACACATCTATGACCACTTCGCCGTCGACTACGAATACGCCAACGGCGCGCGCATCATGAGCATGTGCCGCCAGATTCCGGGTTCGGCCAACCGCATCGGCGAGTGGTTCATCGGCACCAAGGGCCAGTCGAATGCCGCACGTGAGATTCACGGCGCAAACGCCTGGACGTACACGCAACCGGAACGACGTCCCAACGGCTACGTGCAGGAGCATACGGACCTCGTTGCGAGCATTCGGTCCGGGAGCCCCTACAACGAACTGAAGCAGGTGGCCGAGAGCACGATGACGGCCATCATGGGACGCGAAGCGGCGTATACGGGCCAGGAAATGACCTGGGAGGGCGTGCTCAATGCCCAGCAGGATCTGACTCCTCCGGTTGGCCAGGAGGCCTACGGCTCCCTCGCCGTGCCGCCGGTGCCCATGCCCGGACGGACGAAGCTCGAACGCACCTGGAGCGAGTAGCGCGATGAGGAACCGACGCGAGTTTCTGAAGTTGGCCGGCCTGGCCAGTGCGGGCGTCGCACTGGCCGGCCGGCCTGCCGTGCCGACTCTGTTCGCGCAGGCGCCACGCCAGTTCCGCCTCAACTATGCCCCCCACTTCGGCATGTTCAGACAACATGCAGGAGCCGATGTCGTGGCGCAGTTGGAGTTCATGGCGGCCGAAGGCTTTACCGCGCTCGAAGACAACAGCATGCGTGAACGGACGGTCGAGGTGCAGGAGCGTATCGCCAGCACGATGGCCCGACTCAACATGCGCATGGGCGTGTTCGTTGCGCACACGATCAACTGGTCAGAACCGACGTTGACGTCGCCCAACCCGGAGCATCGAGAGACGTTCCTCAAAGAGATTCGTGAGTCAATCGACGTCGCCAAGCGCGTGGGCGCCACGTGGATGACCGTGGTGCCGGGCCACGTGGACAGGCGGCCGCACATCGACTACCAAACCGCCCAGGTTGTCGAAACCCTGCGGCAGGCCTCGGCTTTACTCGAACCCCACGGACTGGTGATGGTGCTCGAACCGCTCAACACCCTGCGGAATCATCCGGGCATGTTCCTCACCTCTACGCCGCAGGCGCACCTGGTCTGCAAGGCTGTGAACAGTCCGTCGTGCAAGATTCTGTACGACATCTATCATCAGCAGATCACCGAGGGTAACCTGCTGCCGAACATTGATACGGCCTGGGACGAGATCGCCTACTTCCAGGTGGGCGACAACCCGGGCCGCAACGAACCAGGCACGGGTGAGATCAACTACCGGAATGTGTTCAAACACATCCACACCAAAGGCTTCACCGGCATCGTGGGCATGGAGCACGGCAACTCCGTCCGCGGACGCGACGGCGAACGCGCGGTCATCGACGCGTACGTGGCGGCTGACGCCTGGGCCTGATCGCTAGACCCCCGGCGGTGCGACCCTGGCCAGGGCAGGGTGCCGCAGGGGCCGTGTACCCATCGCTCACCAATCGGCCATGACGCCCGGCCGGCAGGCCTCCTGTCCGGAATCGACTGAACTGTTCGCTATCAACGTGCGTCTACATGCCAGTCGCCGAAATACGAGACGGGCTGAACCAGGGTGTGAGGAAAGCCGCGCAGTGGTGGAGCCTCGCCAGGAGGGTGCGCAGGTATGTGGAAAGACTTTGTGATCGGATGGCGAACGGCAGTCCGGTCGCCTGGATACAGCGCCATCGTCGTGGTGACGGTCGCGCTGGCCATCGGAGCAAACACCCTCCTGTTCAGCATCGCCAACCCCATGGTGGCACGCCCGCTGCCCTTCAAGAATCAGGACAGTTTGGGCTGGCTCCGACAGACCTATGGTCCTGCCAGGACGCCGGCCGGGGCGTTGTCCATCGCCGACTTCCTGGACCTTCGGAGCCGGAGTCAATCGTTCTCCGAGGTCGCGGCGTGGACGGGCGGAGCGGGGACGGTGTTCGGAGACGGCGAGCCGCGGCGGGTCAGTCTGGCCCGTGCGACGACCAATCTCGCCGGCGTCTGGGGACTTTCGCCGGCAGCGGGTCGACTGTTCTCGAGCGGTGAGGACAGCGTCGGCGCGGCGCCTGTTGCGGTGCTGAGTCACCGGTTCTGGCGCGAGCTGACGGACGCATCCCCCGGCATCATCAATCAGACCATCAATCTCGATGGTGAGGCCGTCACGGTGGTCGGCGTGATGGAGCCAAAGATTGAATTCGGGGGTTTGGGGAATATCGATATCTGGATGCCACTGCCGTTGGC
>JAHEFO010000175.1 GCA_024640135.1 Acidobacteriota bacterium | reverse complement strand
GCTCGCCGGGGCACAGCGGCAGAAATTCAAGCAGCGCGTCGATCTCACGCTCGGCGCAGGCCGGATCTTCGGCGAGCAGCAGGTTGGTCACCCACAGCGACAGGCAGTCGACCAGCAGGCAACTGTCTGCACGCGCCCGCTGCCGCAAGGCCTGCGCCAGGCAAATCGGCTCTTCGTGGCTGTGCCAGCCCGGCGGACGCCGCGCCTGGTGGACTTCGATGCGCGCGCGCATTTCGGCGTCGCCCGCCGTGGCGGTGGCGAGGTAACTGACCGCGACGCCGCTGGCCGCGGGGATTACCCTGGTCAAAGGCGATCTTCGAGCCATGCTGCGCGCGCGCAGGCTCTCGCAGGCCACCATGGCGAATATCAAGCAGAACCTGTTCTTTGCGTTTGCCTACAACACCGTTGGTGTGCCGGTGGCGGCGGGCGTGCTGTATCCGTTCTTCGGCCTGCTCCTGAGCCCGATGATCGCCGCGGCAGCCATGAGCCTGAGTTCGGTCTCAGTTATCGGGAACGCCCTGCGCCTGCGAAAGGCGTGACAGGCACCCGGGCGCGGAGGGGTGACAGTGTGAACGTGTAGCTGAGTTCACCCGCGTCGATGGAATATTCAGGCAGCGCCGTGGTGCCCCACGAGTTGATCCCGCCGACCCCCATCTGGCGCCAGTCCACGTTCAGCGTAATGAAGTCGCGTTCGACCAGTTCACCAGAATGCGTATTCCTCTTCACGGGACCCGGGTCGAGATCGTCATGCGTAAACGGCAGCGCGGTGCCGCTGAACGTCGGCTGGCCTGTGACTCTCAGGCCCGCGCCAGAACGATCCGTCAGGGTCATCCAGCGGATATCGGTTCGATTGCCCGTCTCCTGAGGCCGGACGTAGGGGTGCCACATGTCGCTGACCGACTTTTCGAACCGGCCAATTCTGGCGCCGGTCTTCCGGTCCCAATAGGATTCGTGCGGCCCACGCCCGTACCAGGTCACCGTGTCGAAGGTCTTCGGGACCACCATCTGCATGCCGAAACGCGGCATCCTCGGCAGATCCGCCGCGCCAGGCACGAAGTGGCTCTCCACCACGATGTCGCCGTTGCCCCGCACACGATAGGTGGTCGTATACGCAGACTCACCGGCCGGCACTGTGCCGATGACCGTCACAACGGCCTCGGAGGCCGAGGCGGCTGCAACCGTTGTCGACGACACGGTCAGGCCGGGGCCAGCCGTCCGCCAGACGCCGAGTTTGTTCTGCCAGCCCCCGCCGAAATCGTTATCCGTCGGAGGACGCCAGAAATCCGGCACCGGCCCATCTTCCAGCAACGCTCGGCCATCGACCTGCCATTGGGTCAGCCGGCCAAGACTCCTGTCGAATCGCACGTCAAATCCGCTGCCGCGAATCTCGATCGTCGCGGCCGCCTCGTTGATGGTCACCGGCGCAGACGATGCGGCTGCCTGAGTCGGGATGGCGGGAGTGCCTGGCAGCGCGACTTGCACGAACGCCAGCTCTTCCCCCGGGGCCAGACCTGGCTCGGCCACGGTCACATGGAAGGTAAGTTCCAGGTCATACTCCGAGCCCGGTTCGGGTTCGAGCGCCGGCAAATCCAAAGTGACCTGTGCCGAACCACGCGCCGGAACGTTGAGGCGCGGCAGCGTGCGCACCGATCCCGGCACGGGAACGCCATCCTGCAACACGACGTACTGCATCGTGAGAAAGTCGAGCGGCCGGAAGTCGTACCGGTTGGTGATTTCGAGCAGGCCTCGCGCCAGGTCCATGACCTTCACGCGGACGGGTTGGTAGACCGCCTTGACCTCCCAATAGTGGGGGTTGGGCGTGCGGTCGGGGAGGATCAGGCCGTTGGCCAGGAAGTTGTTGTCATTGCGGACGCCGGGCGGTTCGAAGTCACCGCCATACGCCATGATTTCCTTCCCGTCGGCGTTCGTCTTCAACAGTGCCTGATCCACCCAGTCCCAGATGAACCCGCCCTGCAGGATGTCGTGCTGATCGATCACGTTCCAGTAGTCGGCGAAGTTACCCACGCTGTTGCCCATCGCATGGGCGTATTCACTCATGATGTACGGACGATCGGTGTGGGTTTCGGCGTACCGCACCATGCTCGCGAACGACGGGTACTGTGGCACCACGATATCCGTGTTCCGCTCGAGGAGCGCCCGCTCGTACTGCACGGGCCTCGAGGCGTCACGCTGTTTGATCCAGTCGTATGTGGCGTAGAAGTTGGTGCCGTTCCCGCCTTCGTTGCCAAGCGACCAGATGATGACTGACGCATGGTTCTTGTCGCGCTCCACCATGCGCTGCGTCCGGTCAAGGTGGGGCACGAGCCACGCCGGATTGTTGCCGAGCGTGACGTCGAGGTTGTAGCCCATCCCGTGTGACTCGATGTTGGCTTCATCAACCACATAGAATCCGTACTCGTCGGTCAGGTCGTAGAATCGCTCCGTGTTCGGGTAGTGGGCGGTGCGGATCGCGTTGATATTGGCCAGCTTCATCAGGCGCAGGTCTTCGCGCATCACGGCCTCGGACATCACGCGCGCGGTTCGGAGGTCGTGCTCGTGGCGATTGACGCCGCGGATGGTGATCGGCACCCCATTGACCCGCAGACGTCCTGCCGAGATTTCAACGTTCCGGAAGCCGACACGCGTGGAGATGACTTCCACCTCCCGTCCGCCTGGTTCGGACAGCGTCAGCATCATCGTGTACAGCGTCGGCGTTTCCGCCGTCCAGTGCGCGGGCGCGGTCACGATCTGGCGAAGCTGAATCTCCGTTTCTCCGTTGGCCGCGATGCGCACAGCCGACGTAGTGCCGCCAACCGCGCCAACCGGCTGGTCCGTGCTGTCCCGCAGTTCGACCCGAACGCTGTAGCCTTCGATGGATTCGGCCGTGTGGTTGCTGACGGCGACAGTGGCAAGCAACTCGCCGTCCCGGAACGCATCGTCCAGGGACGCGTGCGCCCACACATCTCTGACCCGCACTTGCGGGGTCGAGTACAGATACACATCACGCTCAATTCCACTGATGCGCCAGAAGTCCTGGCACTCCAGGTAGGAGCCATCGCTGTACCGGTAGACTTCGACGGCCAGGAGGTTCTCACCTGGCCGCACATAGTCCGTCAGGTCGAATTCCGCCGGCGTCTTGGAGTCTTCGCTGTAGCCCACCTCCCGGCCGTTCACCCAGAGGTACATCGCGGAGTTCACGGCGCCGAAATGGACAAAGACGCGCCGGCCCGTCCAGCCGGACGGCACCGTGAACGTCTTGCGGTACGACCCGACCGGATTGTAGCTTCGCTGGATATGCGGGGGGTTCTTCTCGAACGTGTAGGGCTGATTGACGTAGATGGGATACCCGTAGCCCTGGACCTCCCAGTTGGCGGGCACCGGAATCGTGCCCCACGCCGTATCGTCGAACCGCTCTTCGAAAAAATCCATTGGCCGCTCGGATGAGCGCTCCACCCAGTGGAACTTCCATGGACCGTTGAGCGATTGGAACGACGACGAGCGTTCTGGGTCTCCGCTGGCCGCCAACACGCGGCTCTCGAAACCGAAGAACGTGGCCCTCGGCCGTTCCTTGTTGATCTGAACGATGGCAGGGTTCTCCCACTCGGGAACGGTCTGGGCCGCCGGCACGCCGCCCACGGCGATCACGATGACAATGGCGATGAGGCGCACAGCGGCGATTGGGGAGGGCATATCGCCGCGATTCTATAACTTCAGCGCGAGTTCGCGTGCCGCGGTGCCGACTGCATCCTCAGTGCGACGATGGACCCGGAGCCGAATGTGACGGCTGCCACGAGCCACATCGCGGCAGGCAGCCCCAGGGCATCCGCCGTGACTCCCGCGAAAACGGCGCCCGCGACGTACCCTAGATCGCGCCAGAGACGGTACACGCCAACCGCACCCGCCCGCCAGGCCGGGTGGGCGGCGTCACCCACCGCAGCCAGAAGCGTGGGGTAGACCATGGCCGTGCCCAGGCCCAGGAGCGCGGCGCTCACGGCGAACTCACCAAAGCCATCCGACAGGGCCACGCCGCCAATCGCTCCAGCCTGCAGCCACATGCCCAGGACAATCAGCCACTTGCGGCCAACGCGATCGGAGAGCGCGCCGGTGGCCAACTGCAACACGCCCCAGGTGGCCGGATAGAGGGCCGCCAGCACGGCGATTTGCTGAAGGTCCATGCGTGCGGCAGCGAAGATGAGGGGAAACAGTCCCCACGCCACGCCGTCATTCAGATTGTTGGCGAAACCGGCCTGGCTGATGCTCGACAGGTTTCTGTCTGCGAACGAGGTGCTCCAGAACACCTGACGTGCTCCCATCTGCGCGGCGGCCGGGGCATCGGCGCGGTGGTCCAGTGACTCACGTGCGGCATGACCAGCGGTCTCGCGCACCAGAAACGCCGACAGCGCCAGGCCGGCCACGACGAAGCCCACGCCCAGGTAGAACGGTTCGGGCCGCAGTCCGTAGCGCGCGGCGATCCACCCAGTGCCAAGCGCGGCCAGGGCCACCGCCATGTATCCAGAACCTTCGTTGAGCCCCATGGCGAGGCCGCGGCGTCGTCGGCCTGCCAGATCGATCTTCATGATCACCGCGGTGGACCACGTCAGGCCCTGGCTCACGCCAAGCAGGGCGTTGGCGGCAAGAATCCACGGCCAGGTCGGCGCCCACATCAGGAGGAAGGGCACCGGGGCCGCCACGAGCCAGCCGATGACCAGCGTGGGCTTGCGGCCCCACTGATCGGCGAAGTGTCCTGCCAGGTAATTGGTCAGAGCTTTCGTCAGTCCGAAGACGCCGATGAATGACAGGATGGCCGCGCGCGCGACCAGATGAAATTCCTGTTCGGCCAGGGCCGGCAGGATGCTGCGTTCGAGGCCCGCCATCCCGCCAACGAACGCGTTGACCAGAATCAGAAGCGAAAACTGCGCGGCGTTTTCCCGCAAGCCCAGTCTCGGCTCCGGCTTCATGTCATGTCCCGGCGGTCACAGCAGTCTCCGTCTTCCGCGGTCTTCGGCGGGCAGCGGGCGTCGGCGTAGGAGCAGAAGACACAACAGTCTCCCGGCTTCGGGCGCAACACGGCTCCGCACCCGCGGCAGTCATAGAAGTACTGACACGCGTTGGCCGGCATCGTTTCGACCGCCTGGTGCCCGCAGTGCGGGCAGGTAATGGTGGCTGTCAACAAGTCAGACATGGCTTTCCGAAGCGTAACAGCACGGACGGCATCCCAGGTCTGCGCTCACGGGCCCGCGCCGGGTTCACACAGGATGGCTGCTGGCGCCGGGGCGGGCCGGGGACAAGATACCGGCATGACCCACAGGATCGTGCCGGAACGGCCGTGAAGAGCGCGGCTGTCGGAAAACGTGCTATTGATCCCAGCGGGAGATAGTCACATGCGAATCAGGAAGACCGCCGGACTTGGTGGGGCGCTTATTGCCGCGTGGTGGTTGGCGCCGGGTATGGCCTCGGCACCGGTCGAGCAGGGCGGGCCGCAGTTTCGGGTCCAGTCAGTGGCCTCTCCGGCCGGGGCTCAGAGTTCAGTGCCGCAGCTGTCAGTGTCTGATCGGGGCGTCCTGCTCAGCTGGGTCGAACGAGACGGCCAACGAGCCACACTGAAGTTCGCCGAACGCACCGGGACCGGATGGTCGGCGCCTCGGGTGATCGCGTCCGGCGACGATTGGTTTGTGAACTGGGCTGATGTCCCCTCGGTAGTGCGGTTGGCAGACGGCACACTGGCCGCGCACTGGCTGCAGAAGAGCGGGTCGTCGACGTATGCGTACGACGTGCGTCTTTCGCACTCCCGGGATGATGGCAAGACCTGGTCCGAGTCGTTTCTGCCGCACCACGACGGCACCCAGACCGAGCACGGCTTCGCGTCCATGTTCCAGGTTCCGGGGGCAGGTCTGGGGCTGGTGTGGTTGGATGGTCGCGCCACGGTGTCCTCGGCTGGTCACGAAGATCACGAGGGCGGTGGCGCGATGACCCTGCGCTACGGGGCCTTCGATGGTCAGTGGAAACAGACGGCGGACATGCCGGTGGACCTCAGGGTGTGCGACTGTTGTCCGACAAGCACCGCCGTCACCTCGGACGGCGTCATTGCCGCATTCCGCAATCGGACCGAGGATGAGATTCGCGACATCTACGTGTCGCGGCTCGAGGGCGGCATGTGGACTGAGCCGAGAGCCGTGCATAACGATGGGTGGGAGATTTCCGGATGCCCTGTCAACGGTCCGAGCGTGAGCGCACGGGGGCGCGATGTCGTGGTCGCGTGGTTCACAGGCAAAGTGGAGCCTGGCGGAGCGTTTGCGGCGTTTTCGAGTGATGCCGGCCGCACGTTCGGCGAACCGGTCCGTGTCGATGACGCAGGCTCGTTGGGCCGGGTGGATGTGGAATTGATGCCTGATGGCGCGGCCATCGTGACGTGGATGGAGACTGTCGACCGGAAGAGCGAGTTCCGTATGCGCCGGATCGAGCCTTCTGGTGCGAAGGGGGTTTTCACGAAGATCGGTGACATCGCGTCGAGCCGGACGAGCGGCTTTCCGCGAATGGCGCGGCACGGAGACGAATTGGTGTTTGCCTGGACTGAGGTGACCCCCACCCAGGCTGGGCAGGCGCCCAGCGTCCGTGTGGTGACGGCCGTCGCGCGCTGAGCGGCGGACTCCAGCGAGGCCGGCGCAAGAACGACGTCTTCGTGCCGGGTATTCCCCGTGCTGATTTGGTGCGGCTCGTGAGATCGAGTCGGTGATCCGGCAGGGGCCCGGCACACTCTGACGTGGATGCCGAACGCGTGACCTGAGGAGACTACCTGGACGCCGCCTACGACGGCGCGGTCAAGCGTGTGCGGCCGAGGATCCTGAAGACGACCGTCATTCTGGCTGGTCTGCTGGCCATCATGTGGAGCCGTGGCACAGGCGCTGACGTGATGGAACTTGCTCGTCCATCCGGCCATCTACTTCATCTGGCAGGGATGGTGCCTGCCGAACGCCCCTGCCCCGACATTTGAGGCTGGACAGGGGCAGCAGTGATATTTGGATGGCAGAGAAGTTGCATCTCTGCGTAGGCAAGCGGCTGAGTTTGGAGGCTTGGCCAGTCTGGGCGTGTGCATCTTGCGCCCGGGCTACGGGCAGGGTGCATGTTGACCCTCCGACTGAGGTGACGGGGCCGTCTGGCCATGTGGCAGCGCGCGGCGAGCCATCGGCAGGAATCGGCATCAGTGGGAAGAAATCCCCGGCGCGACCTTGCAACGCGGTGGGCGATCATGAGAAGAGTATCTCGTCTCAGGGTTGCCGGGTTGCGGCGGCTAACGAGTCTAAGGAGGGCATGATCATGAGAGTCGACAAGATCGCTCAGGTACCACCCCCCATGGTGCAGGCGGACACGAAGGTCAAGGCCGCTATCCCCCATATGAAGATCAGTTGTGGCTGCGGTGTCGCGGTCATGGATGGGGACCAGTTCGTCGGGACGGTTTCGTTGAATGACATTCTGATGCGCGTGGCCGGAGCCGGCCTCAACGTGGAGACGACGACCATTCGTGAAGTCATGCATCCACCTGTTGAGACCGTCCGCGCAGACACCGATGCCAAGGAAGCCGTGAAGAAGATGCATTCCAGCGGCCTCTGCTACCTGGGCGTCGTCGACGAGGCGGGCGCTCTCAAAGGCTGGCTGAACATGTGTGACTTGACGAAGGAACGTGCGGAGGGCCTCGATCACGAAATGAACTCGCTCATTTCGTATCTGGCCGCCGACGGTCCGGGCGGATAGCGAGCCCCTGAAGGGCTGCGGAGAGGGAACTATCGTGAGAACGGTGCGGGAGTGGTCGGCCGCCCGGATCTCGTTGCGCTGACTGTTCGACCCGAAGGGGAGTGCGCAATGGAAAACTCGGCAACCGCGACGACGAGTGAAGTCGCCGGGGTACAGCCATCGACGATTCTCGTCAAGGAGCACACGGTCGAGATCGTCTCTGACTCTGGTGAAGGCGCTCAGAAGTGCGGCCAGCTGTTCGGCCAGGTGTCCGCCAGGATGGGCAACGGCGTATGGACCGTCGAGATCATCCCGGCCGAGATCGAGCCGCCGGCCCGCTCTCCTGAAGGGGCCAGCGGCAATCGGATTCGCATCGCGTCTCGCCCGGTCACCAACTGGGGCGACACCGCGGACCTCGTTGTGGCGTTCAATGAACAGGTGCTGCTGGCCCGGCACCGCCTCAATGCCGTTTCGCCGAATGCCATCGTCCTGGTCGAGAACATGTGGGCCACCGACGAGGACGAAGACATCCGCCGCGCCTGGGCCGATGCCATGGCCGAACTCGCTCCCTTCGGGTATCGCATCGTCGAAGTGCCAATGGAGGCGCAGTGCCTCACCCTTGTGGACAACGCGAGGAAGGGCAAGAACATGTTCGCCCTGGGGCTCCTTGCCTGTGTCTACAGCCGCGATGTTGACGTGCTGAAGACCGCGATTGAGTTCCTGTTTCGCAAGAAGGCCAAGGAGGTCTCGGCGCGGAACATCGAGTTGCTGGAACTCGGTCATCGTTGGGCGGCTGAGCACCTCGACTTCCGTATTCAAGTCCCTACCAACAAGCCGGAACGTCCGCTTGTGGTCATGAACGGCAATCAGGCCCTGGGCCTGGGCGCGATCGCGTCCGGGATGGAACTGTGCGCGATGTACCCGATCACGCCCGCCACGTCGGTGTCGCACTATCTGGCCGACGTCTTCGAGACTTTCGGCGGCATTGTCCACCAGTCAGAGGATGAGATCGCGGCGGCCGGCGTGGCCAT
>JAHEFO010000383.1 GCA_024640135.1 Acidobacteriota bacterium | reverse complement strand
GGTTATCCGCGCCAGCCAGTGGGGCGGGACGTCGACCTGGGCGTGGCTCCCGGCCAGGTGCTGTGCCTCCTCGGACCCAACGGCTCGGGTAAGACCACCCTTTTCAAGACCCTCCTCGGTCTGCTGCCTCCGCAGGGAGGGGAGGTCCGCCTCGGGGGCCGGAACATGGCCGAACTGTCCCGGGCAGACGTCGCCCGGCGGATAGCCTACGTGCCGCAAGCTCACGATGCCGTGTTCCCCTACTCCGTCATCGACATGGTGCTGATGGGCCGGACTGTGCATCGGGGGCTGTTTGCGGCACCGGGCCCGGAGGACCGGGCGATAGCCGAGGCCTCCCTGGCCGATCTCGGTATCGCGGACCTCGCGGAACGCGACTACACCCGCATCAGCGGCGGCCAGCGTCAGCTTGCACTGATCGCCCGGGCCCTGGCCCAGGAGGCCTCCCTGATGGTGATGGACGAGCCCACCGCCAGCCTCGATTTCGGCAACCAGGTGGTGGTGCTCGAACAGGTGAAACGGCTGGCGGCGACCGGTCTTGGGGTCGTGTTCTCCACCCACAACCCGGATCACGCATTCAGTTGCGCGACCCGCGTACTGGTCCTGCAGGAAGGCGAGACCTGCGCGGCCGGCGTGCCGGCGGAGGCGCTCACTGCGGACCTGTTGACCGCCGTCTACGGGGTCGAGGTCCGCCTCGAAGTGATGTCCAACGGCTATCGGGTCTGCGTCCCACCGGCCCTTTCCGGCTGATCGCGGGAGACCAGGCCCCGGACCGCGTCGGCCCGCGAATGTGAGGGGGTCAGCGATCGCCAGCGAGGGCCCTCTCCACATACTGGTTGTCCACGTGAGCCGCGATGTCCTCCAGGGTCAGATCGGGCGCCACCTTGTGTTCGGGGAAAAGCGCCAGTTCGCGGAAAGCCCGTCCCGCCGACACCGCCGGTGTGTCGGGGATCGCCGGCGCATAAAGCCCGACGATTGTCGGCAGGCCCTCGGGTGCCTCCAGCTTGATCTCCGATTCGAGGACAGCCCGGACCGTCGCCTGCAGATCGGCATGGATCAGCTGTTGGGCCCGATGGATAGCCCGCGTCATCGCGACGAGGACCTCGGGATGCTTCCGCGCATAGTCCTGCATGCACACCAGCGCATGGATCTGGCGTCCCCCGAGGCCCGGCACCTCGCCCGCGGACTGGTTGACGACCAGGACCGCGTCCTGGTCCACCAGCGCGGTCTCCAGGTAGGGCGTGTGCGCGTACAGGGCGTCCACGCGCTTGTCACCGAATGCCCGATTCTGTTCCGGACCGGGGACGATGACTGTCTCGATGTGCTTGTCCGGGTCCATGCCCGCGGACACCAGGAGGACCCTGAGCCGGGGCGGCGGTCCCGGGGCCACGCCGACTCTCAAGCCCCGCATCCGCTCCAGGCGCTCTGCCAGCGGCAACTCTGCCGACAGGTCGCGTTCCTCTGCGACATCGCCCTGCACGACTAGGTTGATGGGATCGTTTCGGAACAGGTTGGCGAAGATCACGACCGGCTGTCCCTTGCCGATGGCATTCAGGTACTTCGGCCTGGACATCAAGGCCATGTCAGCCTTGCCTGTCACCAGGTACTGGGAACCGCCGCCGGGCTTGTTGGAAAATACGAGTTCCACGTCCAGCCCTTCGTCGGAGAACATGCCCGCCCCCTGGGCGACCCAAAAATTCAGCCATTGAAGATTCCCTGATTCGGACAGGAATACACCTACCGGTGTGCCCACGTCTTCGGTCGGGATATCTTTTGTTCCCTCGCCTAATGTCCGGCCTGTCGCAGCCAGCCCCGTCAGCATGAGGGCGACAGAAATCCACCGAAGGCCGGTCGAGGCATCAGTTTCGCGAATAAACATGACTCGTTCCTTGTGGTGCGGCCGGATCCTCGTTCCGGCGCCTCGGAATCCCGCGACACGAAACTCCGGTATGGATGAGCGACTCCAGCCGGTTGCCGACTCCGGTCCGGGCCCGAGCGAGAGGTTTCTGGGACGGTATCCCGCCAGATCTCACGCAGTCCCGGTCAAATCTGCCTTGGAAGGTAATCGTCAGACCACTTCAGGACGACGTTGAAGGAGATGCTGATCCTCGATTCCTCGCACAGGTTGGGATGCACGAAATGCTGCAGGAAAGACGGCCACAACAGGATCAGGCCTTCGCGGGGGCTTACCGTGAACTCCGCCTCGATATTCGGGTCATTCCGGATTGCGGTCATGTTGGCCGCGCTGCGCGGATCGTAGAAGCTGATGCAGCCGGAACGTACGTCCCTGCGGCTGCCCAATCTCGGTGGCGCCTTCGGGACACGCACGTAATAGGTCCCGCTCAGATACGAGTGCGGATGATTGTGCGGATCGTGGTAGTCACCCGTGCGATTGATGTTGGCCCATCCCTGCAGAGACCAGTTGATCGAGTACCCCATCTCCAGATGGTTGAAATAATCGATCACGGTCTTGTTGGTACAGTCGCGTAACCACTGTACCGCCGGGTGGGGATTGGTCATCAGGTTGCCGCCCAGGTAATCGGTTGTCAGCT
>JAHEFO010000382.1 GCA_024640135.1 Acidobacteriota bacterium | reverse complement strand
CATCGGCCAGCATCGTCGCTCCGCCTGACGGCGGCCCCGACCCCCTGGCCGGAAGCGTTGAGGTGCGCATCGATGCCAGCGATGCCGAGGACCTCCCCGGGACGCTGTCGGTAGAGTGGCGGATCGACGGCGGCGCCTGGCAGCCGGCCGCCTGGGACGGCGCCGAGTATGTCGCCGATTGGGACACCACCACCGTGGCGGACGGACCACACGTGGTGGACGCGCGCGCCATCGATTCGGACCTGAGCGCCGCCACCGACGCCAGCAGCGTCACCGTGGCGAACGGCTCACCGGAGTTTACGGTGGACGCGTCCGATGTGACTGTCATCACCGGCCGGGGCAACCGCAATCGCGGCGAAGCCGTGATTGTCGTCGTCGATGAGGGAGGCAGCCCGGTGGACGGCGTGGCGGTCACCGGCGCCTTCACGGGCGACTGGAGCGGGTCGGAAAGTGGAACCACCAACGGGCTCGGGGAACTCGTCCTGACAACACCGACGGTCAAGAACCTCGGCTTCGTCGCCTTCTGCGTGGACAGCGCGGCGAAAGGCGGCTGGACGTGGGACATGGCCGGCAGCACTCTGTGTGGCGACAGCGACGGTGGCGGTGGCGGCGCTGTCGGTTCGGTTAGCGGCAGCGTTACCGACGCAGCAACCAGCAGCGGAATTTCCAATGCCGCGGTATCCACCGACACCGGCCAGTCCACGAACACCGACGCCTTCGGAAATTATGCGATCGCGAGCGTGCCGGTAGGCAATCGCACAGTGACGGCAACGGCCAGCGGTTATGAAAGCCAGAACCTCGCAGCCAGCGTGTCGGAAGGTGTCGATACCATCGTCGATTTTGCCCTGGACGAGACACCTACAGGCGGCTCGGGCTCTGTGCGAGGCACGGTATACTCGAGCACCGGCGCCAAGCTAGGCGGAGCAACCGTGCAGGTATTGGGCGGCACCTCGTCGCTGACCAACAAAGGCGGCAAGTACACCATCCAGAACGTGCCCGCCGGCCTGCAGACCGTGATCGCGTCAACAGCCGGTTACAGCAGCGTCGAACAGCAAGTGGACGTGCCGGCCGGCAGCAGCGTGACGCTGGATTTCACGTTGACGCCGCAGTAGGAGCGGGCTCTGCGCCGGGCCGGTTGCCGTGGTGGAAAACGGCAGCCGGCCGCGCCGGTCAACCCTCTTCGGCCGGTGCAGGGGGCGGGCAGTCCCGACTTCCCTTGTCGAAGATGATTCGCCACTCGCCGGATAGCTCGAGCCGCCACACCGAATTGAAAGTGGCCACGCGCTTGCCCGAGGGATCCCGGACCGGGCCGCTGCTCAGGGCCAGCGTTCCCGACTCCAGCACCACCACCAGTTCCGGCTCCCAGGAAAAAGGCGCATCCGGCCCTTCGAAATAGGCTTTCCAGGTATCGGCCACCTGCTGCCTGCCGCGCAGCGGCGTCAACCCTGAGAAGAAGATGGTTTCATCGGACAGGAAGGACGTGAACGACGCGAAATCGCGATCGGCCATCGTCCGGGCGAACGCTCGCTCGGTGTCCTCGACCTGTTTCTGCAGTTGCGCCAGGTCCGTCTCCTGCGCCGCCGCGGCGCAAGCCGCGAGCAAGGCCAGGAAGGCGACGGCGAAGTATCTTGACTTGGGCATGGGCATCTCCGTTCCGCGCAATCCGGGAGTGTGGAGCCCCGAGTGTAGCGCCTTGTCTCAATTCCGTGAACTTGCCATCGGCGCCCCGTCCCTCTTGACCGTCGGGGGTGATGGCGAGTGGTAGCCGGTGGATCCGAATTAGCGGACGGACGCTATCGCCCCCCCGAATGGGGCGCGCTTCACCCGGCGCAAGGTCCGGGAGCGGCGGGGCAAGGGGCCGTCATCAAAAAGTGAGATTCCTGTGACACTTTCTGGATATTTGGCCTGTAGCTTGAACCTGCAGGCCGGGAATGCGTCTCGTGCCGCAAGACCGAACAGTACCCATTCAGGAGGTTGTTATGAAAATTCTTTCCGCGATTGCACTATTGCTCGTCCTGTTCTCGACCAGCGCCGCAGCCGAAGTCGCGTTCAGCCAGCTTTACTACGATGGTGACATCGTGGGTACGGTTGTCCCACCGGCGGCCGCACCCATGACGGGCAGGGATCCCGTTTATCCCATCATGGGCGGTGTGCCGGGGCAGTTGCCCGTTGCCGGCGTCGGCCCGGGCGACAGGGATTATCACGGCGGCCATTGGGCGGTGCATGTGGTCGTGTGGAACATGGAAGCCATGCCCTACCTGTTGACCTCGGAGGAGGATGTCTGGGACGCGTACTACGATGGTGACCTCTCGATCACGCGGGTGATGGACGCCGATTTCAGGTGCCCGCTCCAGCGCAAGCCCAAGAATTGAATCGAGCCTGCAAGGCGTCTGGGGGGTCGGATCCAATTTCACTCAATTGGATCCGACCCCTTTATCGCTTTTTCGGTGAAACCCGCCAGGTAATTGCGGATCAGTGATTCTGTGAGTTTCTCGGCGGAGTCCACGCCTGCCACGCCCAGCCGGTCCGCCAGCGTCAGGACGCAGATGCC
>JAHEFO010000174.1 GCA_024640135.1 Acidobacteriota bacterium | reverse complement strand
CCACCACCAACGCGCGTGTTCCGACCGGAACTTCAGTCGGGACGGCTGCGGCCGCGGCCTTGGGTGCACGGACACTGGCGCCGCCTGCGGGGAGTTCAAGCACGAATGAGGCGCCACCGCCGGCCACCGAGGCGACGGAGATTCGGCCGCCGTGCTCCTGGGCGATTGCGTAGGCCACGGTCAAGCCAAGCCCGGTGCCCTTGCCGACGGCCTTGGTCGTGAAGAACGGATCAAAGATCTTGGCTTGTGCCTCATCCGGAATCCCCGGTCCGTCGTCACTGACCTCCAGCAACACGGCGTCGCGATCCGCGTCGTACCACGACCGGAGAATCATCACGCCGTGGCCATGGCTGCCCACCATGGCGTGTTCGGCATTGATGACCAGGTTCAGGAGCACCTGCTGGATCTGGTGCGGATCGGCGAAGACTTTCGGCAGCCCTGCAGCCAGCGCCTCGACAATGACCACGTTGGCCACCTGTTGTTCATAGGCCCGAAGCGCCAGCGTGTCACGCACGACCTGGTTCAGATCCACCATCGTTCGCGTGGTGTGACGCTTGCGCGCGAAGGTCTGCAGGTTGCGAACAATCCGGGCCGCGCGTTCGGCGGCATTGTGGATGGCATCAAGATCGCGCCGTGTGTGGTCGTCAAGTTGACGATTAGTCAGGCGCTCCGCGCAGGCAAGAATGGTGGCGAGCGGGTTGTTCAACTCGTGCGCCACTCCGGACATGGTCTGTCCGAGCGCCGCGAGCTTCTCGGCCTGCGAGAGCTGGTGAAACATGTCGCGGGTCTGATCCTCCAGCTTCTTGCGTTCGGTCACGTCATGCATCACGGCTTCGACCCGAAGCGTGTCCGCCAGGGGTTCGGCGCGGGCCGTGACCTCTATCCAGACCGCGGTGCCGTCTATGCGGCGGAGCCGCAACAGATGATCGTGCACGGCGCCGTCGCGCCTCAGTTGGTTGAGGAAATTTTGCCTCGCGAGGGGGTCGACGAACCGATCGAGGTCAAACGGGCGGACGTCAGCGGCCGGTACGTCGTCGCTCCAGCCGATCATCAGACGCAGGTAGGGGTTGACCGCCAGGGTCGCGGTGGTGTCGGCAGAGACCAGACCGATGAAGACGCCTTCGCGAAGGCCCTCAAACAGGTGACGAAAAGCGTCGTTGGAGAGCATCGTGAGGCCGGCGCCTGGCATCAATCAATGATGCGGTGTGCCGCCGCCGCCGGGTGGCATCGGCGTCGGCGTGCGGGTTGCGGCGTCCGCATACTTCTTGTCGATGGCCGTCCGAATGTCTTTAACGTTGGCGCCAGAATTGTGCATCTGCATCGCGTCACGCGCGACGTCAATACAAATTCCTCAAGTGAGGCCGTGATAGTCCCACTGCGTCACCTTGCCTTCCCCATCCCTGGAACCCACAAAACAGTGTTCATTGTGTTGGTGGCCGGCGCTCTCACACCCGCAGAAGCAGGGCACATAGTCGAGCACTTCAGGGTGATTCGCCGCGAACTCGTAGACAGCTCGGACCGTCTCCACTGACCGGGGAGCCGCCGCCAGCCCTTCGGTTGGAAGGGTCGGCAGGCCTGGAGCGACGACAAACCCCGACTGTCGTGCCACTGGGATCGGGGGAGCCGGCTCAGGCGCCGGATCACCTGAAGGCGCGCAGGAAACAATCAGGAGCACGCCGGCGGCCACGACGAATCTGGACGAAACGGCAAAACGAGTGGACATGGTCCGGATTTTACCATCTCGCAGTACACTCGCACCGACCCATGACCCGATTACCCAAGATCGCGGAGTTGACGGCCGCCGCCAGTGGCTGGGGCTACTTCCTGTGCTCGAGAAAAGAACTGCGCAGCGGCAAGAGCGGCCACTATCTGGCTCTGGTGCTTCAGGATATTTCAGGAGAGATCAAGGCCAAGGTCTTCCAGGATGTGGAGGCTTTGAAAGAAGAATTCGACGCGGGCGAGTTCGTCAAACTCCAGGCACGCGGCAATCTCTTCAATCAGCGTCTCGAACTCGTGATCGACAAGATCAGGCGCGTCGACATCCAGCGGGACGCTCTGGAGGGATTCCGGGAGGAAGACTGCATCCCCTGTGCGCCCCGGCCGCTCGACGAGATGTGGCAGGAACTGGAGACACGCATCGCGGGTGTGTCGTCGCCGGCCGTGCGGGAACTGCTCACCCGTGTTGTCGCCAAGCAGGGCGACCGGTTGCGCATCTGGCCGGCTGCGCAAACGGTGCACCACGCGTATCGCGGCGGCCTGCTGGAACACGTGCTGAAAATCACGGAGTCCGTGATCTTCCTCGGCGACGCCTATGGCGCCAACAGGGACGTGCTCGTGGCCGGAGCCATCCTGCATGACATCGGGAAACTCGAGGAATTGTCGTACGGCGTTTCGACGGAATACTCCGTCGAGGGCAACCTCATCGGACACATCACGATGGGTGCTGCCCTGGTGCGCGAGACCGCCAGAGAGATTCCGGACTTTCCGCACGACCTGCAGTTGCAGATTGAGCATCTGGTGCTGTCGCATCATGGCGCGAAGGCGCTCGGATCACCTGTCGAGCCGATGACGGTGGAAGCGTTCATTCTGGCAGCCGCCGACGACCTCGACGCGCGGATCCATCAGGTCCGGAAACATATTGACGCCGATGACAATGAGGGTTCGTTTACCTCCTTCCACCGGCGGCTCGAACGGGTCTTCTACAAGCCGTCCTGACGAGGAGGGCGGGAATCCTGGGGTGGCGGTCTGTGTCAAGACACCCGCCAGAGCCTGATATCCTTCCAGGCACCTCACATGTTTACCGTTCAAACACTCAATAACATTGCCGCTGCCGGGCTCGCACGCCTGCCCAAGGATCGCTTCTCGACTGGCGCCGACATGTCGGATCCGGACGCCATTCTCCTGCGGTCTGCCAACCTCCACTCGGCGACGTTTGGCCCATCGCTCAAGGCAGTCGGCCGGGCTGGCGCGGGGGTGAACAACATCCCCGTGGATGCCATGACCGCGCGTGGCATTCCTGTCTTCAATACGCCAGGCGCCAACGCCAATGCCGTCAAGGAACTGGTCATTGCCGGACTGATTGTCATGAGCCGGCATATCGTGCCGGCTGTCGAGTTCGCTCGACGGCTTGGTGAATCAGCCGGTTCGGATGCCGAACTGCACAAGGCGGTTGAAGCAGGGAAGAAGGTATTTGTCGGCACCGAACTGCCGGGGCGCACCCTGGCTGTCGTCGGCCTGGGAGCCATCGGCAGCCGTGTGGCCAATGCTGCAGTCGCCCTTGGGATGAAGGTGGTGGGCTATGACCCTCGCCCAACGCTCGATGCCGCGTGGCAATTGTCCCCTGATGTGACGCGCGCCCGTTCGCTGGATGAAGCGCTTCGCGTAGCCGACTTCGTCAGTCTCCATGTGCCGCTGGGTGATGCGACGCGGCACCTGATTGACGCCGACCGGCTCAAGGCGATGAAACCCGGAGTGGTGGTCCTCAACTTCGCGCGCGACGGAGTGGTCGATGAGTCAGCCATCGTGGCCAGTCTCGACGCCGGACATGCCCATGCCTACATCAGCGACTTCCCGACGATGCTCACCCTTCGGCACCCGAAGTGCGTCACCATGCCGCACCTGGGCGCGTCCACTGTGGAGTCGGAAGAGAACTGCGCGACGATGGTGGCTGACCAGGTACGCGCGTTTCTCGAGAACGGCGATGTTCGCAATGCCGTGAATTTCCCGGAACTGGTGGTGCCGCGCCAGACGGCCCATCGCTGCGTGTGCGTGTGTGCCGCGTCTGAGCAGGCGGCGACGCGTGTGGCGGATGCATTGACGCAGGCTGGCGTGACCGTGGACGGATGGGCCGGTGCCACCAGAGGGGTGACGTATCTGGTGGCCGACACGCGCACGGCCGTGGCGGACGAGGCGCTCGAGCGGCTTGGAGCGCTCGAAGGGGTCTTGTCGGTGCGGGTCCTGGCGGCCGGCTGACTGAGCCGGGACGCTCGCTGATTTCGCCGGAGGCTGCCGGGTTCAGGAGCGCGGACCGAGGGCGAACGTCATGGTGCCGCTCAGGACTTCGCGGCCGTTGACCGTGGCGGATCCCTTAAGGACTCCCATCCGGCTGCGCAAGCGCTTGACCACAGCCTCGATTCGCACCACGTCTCCGGGATGCACGGGGCCGCGGTAGCGGGCCCGTTCGATCCCCATGAAGAAAATCAGCTTGTTGTGATTCTCAGCCTTGGAGAGGATCAGGATGGCGCCAACCTGTGCCACGGCCTCTGTCAGGAGTGTCGGCGGAAGGGCCGGTCGCTGTCCGGGCGCTCTGGACAACGAGCTTTCGTTGTCCGACACGTTCTTGATGCCGACAATGCGCTGGTCAAGCTGGAACTCGACGATCCGGTCCACCAGCAGAAAGGGGTACCGGTGCGGCAGGATGCGTTCGATTGCCTGGTAGTCGAGGGGAAGCTGCAGGTTTGTCATGGAATCAGGGCGCGGACGAACCAAGTATAATTCCAACCAGCCCACGCACGTCGTTTGCTCTTCATGAATCCGCACCCTGCCAATCGCTCGCCTTCACACCTGTCCGGAGGCGGCCATGACCGGGACATCCTGCTCACGCTCTTCGATTTGGGGCGGAAGGTGGCCTCCGTCGTCGATTTGGACGAGCTCCTCCCGAAGATTCCCGAACTGATTGGCCGGCTGATTCCATTTGATGCGTTTGCCGTCTACTTGCTGGACGAGAAGCGAGGCGAACTGCGGATCGGCTACGGCGTCGGCTATCCGGATACCTCCCACTATTCCCCCCGCGTCACCGAGGGCATCGTCGGCCACGTCGTGACAACGCAGGAAACCATGGTGGTGGGGGACGTCAGCCTCGAGCCTTGCTACGTCGAGATTGTTCCCGGCATGGTGTCCACGCTGGCGGTGCCGCTGGTCCACAAGAAGAAGCCCATCGGCGCGCTCAACATCCTGAGCCGCTCGCCTGACATGTACTCCCAGCAGGATGCCGCAGTCCTGCGGCAGTTTGGGGCGCATGTGGCGCTGGCGCTGGTGAACGCGCGTCTGTTCGAGCAGCAACGGCTCGACGCCGAGGCGTTTGAGACTCTTGCCGAGATCGGTCACGACGTTGCCGCGTTGATGGATCTCGAGGAGGTGCTGTCCCGGATCGCGCAGTTGACGCGTCGCGTGGTGGACTACCGCACGTTCGGGATTCTGCTGCTCAACGACTCGACCGGCGAACTCGAGATGAAAGTTGCCGTGCAGTTTGGCGACAGGGTGGCGCTGCCCAAAGTGCCACTGGGTGAAGGCCTCGTGGGTTATGCGGCATTGCATCGAGAGCCCGTGATTGTCCCCGACGTGTCGAAGGACCCCCGCTATATCAAGGTAGTCGAGGATGTTCAATCCGAACTCGTCGTGCCGATGCTGCTCAAGGACCGCTGCGTCGGCGTTTTCGATCTCGAGAGTCCGGAGCTCGATGCCTTCACGAAACGCGATGTCGAGATCCTCACGCTTCTGGCCAGCCAGGCTGCCGTGGCGATTGAGAACGCCCGTCTGTATGAGGAAGTGTCCCAGACGGAAGCCCGCCTGGAAAAGGAACTGCGGTTTGCCCGTCGGGTTCAGACAGCCCTGATGCCAACCGGGCTCCCGAAGCGCGTCAAAGGCGTGGATGTTGACGCGTCGTTTTCGGCGGCGCTCGAATTGGGCGGTGATTTCTACGACTACCTGGTGCCCGAGTCCAACACCGTGATCGTCGTGCTCGGGGATGTTTCCGGGAAGGGTGTCCCGGCTGCGCTCTACAGTGCGTTTGCCGGAGAACTGGTGCGTGGCCGCACGTTTCGCCGGCGGTACGTGCCCGAAGGATCGTCGCCGGCGTCCGTGCTGATGTCCATCAACACCATCCTTCACGAGCGGCAGCTCGAGGAGTATTACTGCACGCTGTGCTACGCGATTTTCGATCTCAAACGTCACACGGTCACGCTGGCCAATTCAGGCCTGCCCTATCCCGTCCGGGCATCAGGCGATTCCTGCGAACTGATTGAGGCGCCGGGCGTACCGCTGGGCTCCTTCTCGGGCATGACATACGACGAAGTGACATTCCCTCTGGTGTCAGGTGACGTGTTCGTCTTCTGTTCGGACGGAGTATCCGAGGCGATGAACCGAAAGAACGAAGAGTTTGGCAGCGCCAGGCTGATCGATGTCGTGACCAAAACCCGGGACCTCACGGCAAAGGAGATCGTCTATTCCATCGTTCAGGCGGTCGAGGCGCACCGCGCCGGATTTCCGCCCAACGATGACACGACAGTCGTCGCGCTCAAGATTACGATCTAGAACGAGGTGAAGCCGCCCGAACATCAACCCACGAACCACGGGATGCTGCGATGCCAGCGCCTGCCTGTCGTTAGAAAGACACACCCCGTGTGATGTCGAGCAGCTTCACCTGATCTGTAATCAAGATGTGTGCCGTACTTGAATCGGCCCGTTTCACTCAGAAACCCAGGCAAAACGTACGCTGCCGATGACGCCACCGTTGTCGCGTGCAGCCTGCGGGAGTCAGTGCGGGTCCGGACTCCGGGACCTGCGCGCCCTTAGAGTTCGTTTGCGGCTGTTGTTGTCGCTGACGCCGTGTCAGGTCCGATGACTGCCGACAGCTGTGCAGCCACGAGGCGGGCCAGGGGCATCTGGTGGTCGTTCATCTGAGCGTCGGCCATTTCGGCGGACAAGACACCGACACATCCGGAAACACTGATGAGGGGCACGGCCAGGGCCCCTGGGACATCGGCCGATGCGCCGGGAACCCACTGCGGCTGCAGTGTCCGGCAGGCCACCGACGTGACGTTGTCGGCCGACACCGGCAAGTCGCCGAGACGCTTCAGCATTCGCTCGGAGTAGCCGTGAGCGACCGAGGCGCGCAACGATTCCCCGGACTCAGCGAGGACCCAGAGCACCAGGCCCCTTGCCCCGATTGCGGCTGCAGCACGACTCAGGAGCGCCGGCAGGTCCCGCCCATCGAGCAGGCGCGCCAAGTCAACGCAGACATCGGCCGTGTCGGTCAATTGAGGATGGATCTCGGTGGGGGAGGGCACGGGCGCGGGATCCGATGCCGGTTCGTCTGATGCCTGAACACCCGCTGACGCCGGAGCCTCCGCCGCTGCGTCTTCAACCGGGGCCGCCCGAGTCTTCCGATAGGCCACTGTCGCGGCGAGGAGGGCGAACAGCATTCCCCCGGCGGCCAGCGCCTGACGGTATTGAATGATGAGTGCTGCCGACTGCTGCGCCTCAAACACTTCAGTGTCACGGGCCCCGGCGATGTTCTCGGAGATCCTGTCGATGATTCCCCGGCTCTCGACAAAGATGACGTCGGACGCGAGGATCAATTGCTCGTTGCCCACGTAATTCCTGGCCCTGCCGTCCGACGTGCGAAGCGCCCTGATTTGTTCGAGGGCCGCGTCGTAATGAGTCAGCGCACCGGCTGACAACGTGGTCTGTTGGTGTTCGCGAAGCGTGAATTCGGCCCGCGACAGCGCTTCGTCGAAGAACTCCATCCAGGCCGAAGAGTTCTGGCCCGCCGCCACATATCCCGACTGGGCCAGTTGCGCATCAGCCAGCGCGAGATCCGCGGTGTTGAGTTCGTGGATCGTGGCGTCTTCGCGCGCGCGGTCCACACCCAGGCGCTGATCGAAAAGATAGCCTTGAAAGAGTGTGCCGGCCACAATGATGCAGGCGACGACCAGCAGCACGAGGATCCGGCCTCTGTTCGGCATTGGGCGTTACTATAACACCGCCCCCATGCGTGTCGGCATCGTGATTAACCCGATTTCCGGTCGCGGTGGCGACCGTGGCGGCAAAGCCGCACGGCGGCGCGCGTTTGCAGAGTCTCGCGCCGCGGCCGCAGGCGTGGATGCGACGGTGGTGATGACCGAGCGTCGTGGTCATGCGCGTGATCTGGCGCAGGCCTTCGTGGACGAGCGCTGCGAGACCGTGATTGCCATGGGTGGCGACGGAACCGTGAACGAGGTGGCCCAGGCTCTCGTCGGGACCTCCACGGTTCTCGGAATTCTCCCGTGTGGATCAGGGGACGGCCTCGCCCGCGGGTTGGGATTGCCCACCGATCTCGAGTCAGCGATGCGTGTGGCCCTCTCGTCGAAGCTGACAGCGATCGATGTCGGATACGCCGGCGATCGACTCTTCCTGAACATCGCCGGGATTGGCTTCGACGCGACGGTGGCCCGCATGTTTGCCTCGCGGTCCACGCGAGGCGGCCTGGGTTATGTGGCCGCCGGGATTCGGCTCGTCTGGAAGTATGCCGCGCCGGCGTACGACGTGCGCTGGACGACCGACACTGGAGAGGAAATCAGATCGGGCCGCAAGTTCCTGCTGGGATTTGCGAACGCCCCCACGTACGGCAACGGTGCGGTTCTTGCCCCCGACGCGAACCTGCAGGATGGACTCCTGGACCTGGTGCTTGTTGACGCCGGTCGGCCGCTGCAACAGATCTGGCGGGCCCGACGCCTGTTCTGGCGCTGCCGCACACGCATCCGCGGGCTGGAGCGGGCTCTGGCGAGCCGGGTCACCGTCCGCGGGGCCACCCTCGTCTGTCACCTCGACGGCGAGGTGTTCGAAACGTCAGGAACGCTGGAGATCCGCGTTCGCCCTGGGGCGCTGCTGGTGCGGATCGGACCGGTGGCCTGAAGGCTGCGGCACGTGCGGACGACGGGCGGCTCAACGGTCGTCGTCGCGCACGTGCCTGTAGGTGCTGGTCGGCTATCGCAATTCAGCGTGCGGCCGGCAGGAAGTTCTCGAGCGTCCAGATTTGCATCACAGTTTCATCGCGCAGCATCACGATGCGTCGCCCGTCAGGTGTCAGAGACACGCTCCGGAACTCCGCGTT
>JAHEFO010000173.1 GCA_024640135.1 Acidobacteriota bacterium | reverse complement strand
GATCGCGTTCCGTGGCCAGCCGCACGGCACGTTCAAGTTCCTGTTCAACGGCATCCTGCTGTCCGCCACTGAGGGAATTCGGTAGTTCTCGAGAGGCCATTCACACAAGGCATGAAGGACCTGAAGGGAGTTCGTTTCCTTCAGTCCTTCACGCCTTCATGTGAATACGACGCGCGTCGAATCAGTCCCTACTGATTGGGGCCGCCTCCGCGTCCACCGCCCGGTGGCGGTGGCATCTGGTCCGGCGCGAAGCGGGGCAGCATCTGCTCGCGCATTGCCAGGTGATAGACCGCTGAAGCGACGGCAATCGCCGACTTCTTCATGTCGTCTTCCACGATCCGCTCGTACGTATCGAGGTTGGTGTGCCAGGTGTGGCTGTTGTACTCAATCGGATCCTGTGAACCGCCGATCCCAGGCAGTCCCGCCGCGTTGAACGACGTGCTGTCGGTGCCGCCGGGGTTCCGGCTGGTGGACGGCGTTGCACCGTAGATGCCGAAGTCCTCGAACTGCCGCAGGTACTGTCCCACAATCTGCGCAGCCTCTGGAGGGCCGAAGACGCTCATTCCGCGAATGCGCCCCGTCCCGGAGTCGATGTTGAAGTAGCCATTGAAGCCGGCGAACTCGGGCTTGGGATTCTCGACTGTCCCGAAGTGTTGGTCGACATAGGCTTTCGATCCGAGCAGGCCCTGCTCCTCTCCGCCCCAGAGGGCGACGCGAATCGTGCGGCGGGGTTTGACGCCGAGGGCCTGAAGAATGCGCGCGGCCTCCATCATGACGGCCGAGCCGGCCGCGTTGTCGGTCGCGCCCGTTGCCGAATGCCAGGAATCCAGGTGCCCACCAAGCATCACGACTTCATTGGCCTTGTCCGAACCGGGAATTTCCGCAACCGCGTTGTAGGACGTCTTGCCGGCCGGATAGTCGCGATTGACGATCGTGAATTCCATCTGAACGGGCGTGCCATCGGCGAGGATCCGTGTGATGCGGCCATAGTCTTCGTTGCGAAGAACGACGGTGGGAACCGTTTTTGTGGAGTCGTACGCTCCGTAACTGAACGCGCGGATCTGGCCGTGTTCCCGCCCCGCGTCATTGATCCGAACCGCCGCGCCCGCCGTCATCAGGAATTCGTTGACCATGGTCGCGACTTCCCCGGCGGTCAGCCGGACTGGCCCCTCGGCCGGTGCGTCGGCGCCGCCGCGGCCGCCTCCGCCGCCCCGCCCCGCGCGGCCCGCGCCAGGGGGGGCGTTCGGGTCGCGGTTGTACTGGGCCTTCGTCGCTTCGTCGTCACGCCGCTTTGCTGGTGGAGTCTCCTGGAAGGCCACCTCAGTCGCCTCGCCGACAAAGACCATCGCGCCCTTCACTTTCGGCGCCATTTCGGTGAAATAGGCCTGCACTTGAGCTTCAGTCGGTTGCAGGCGCCGGGGGGCACCGCCTCGTCCGCGCCCGGCTGGGGCACCAGCGACCGCCGGCACCTCTGGCCCCATCGGCGTGATCAGGCTGACTGCCGGACCGGTAACCGTCCCTCTGGTTGAGGGCGTCCATGCCAACACCTCGAACACGAGATTGTCCTTGACGGGTGAGAGGATGTGGCCGTTGGCCTTCTCGTTGAGCCAGCCGCCGGCCGGGGTGACCGTCGCGGTCTTGAACTCGAACGGTTCCAGCTTGCCGTTCTTGAATCCCCATTGTTCCATCGTCTGCACGGCCCATTTCGCCGCATTCTCGTGATTGGGCGAGCCGGTCAGACGAGGCCCATACACGTCAGTCAGGTAGTGCATGGTCCGCATGATCTGGGAATTGTCCCAGCCTTCCGTGCGGATCCTGGCGTTCATCGCCGTATCAATTCGTTCCTGGGCAGCCTGCGCGGCGGGGTACGCCGCGGTCAGGCCGAGTATTAGCAGTGGAAGAAGCAGCCTGTGCCTCATATCTGATGACTCCTCATAGGTTGGGACTTCGACGGGCGCCTGTCGTGTTCTGATAGGCGGAGTGCAGGCGGATCATACATGACGCGGCAGCTGTGGAGGTATCCGGAGGACTTGGTCGAGGCGCTGCTGGCCTATGGCCTGAGGCCGACGCCGGCCACGCCGCCGTTGCTCGTGCGATCAGCGTTGAATGAACTGTATCGATACGAGATCAAGCGGTTGCGGCAGCGCCTGCTGGACGGACGCGTCGAGAAGGCCCGTTACGTCGAGGAAGTCATCACCCTTCGGAAACGGTACTGGCCGCTCTCGCTGCAGGCCGGGCAGTGGGAGCGGATTGTCACCCGTGTCTCTCCGGCTCCCAGCGCAGACCCGCCCTGAGAATCTTTTGAATCAACGCCGGATAGGAGACGTCGGCCATATCCGCGGACCGGGCGAAGTCTTCACCGTCGGCGAGTTGCGGATTCGGGTTGGCTTCGATGACGAAGACGCGCCCCTGCGCGTCGGCGCGCATGTCGATGCGGGCGTATCCGCTGAGCTGAAGCGACCGGTACACGCGTTTGCACATTGCCGGGATGCGTTCCGCCACGCCTTCTGGCAGGGGCTCCGCGGCGCCGGTCATGATGCCGACCTTTTCCTGATAACTGCTGCTCCACTTCACCCGCGCCGTGGCAATGCGGTGCTGCCGGTCGGTCATCTTCTCAAAGTACATCTCCCAGATCGGAAACACCTGCAGCCGATCGTTGCCCACGATGGAGCAATACAATTCCCGGCCTTCGATGTACTGTTCGACGAGGGCTTCGGTGTTGATCGAATCGTGGATGAACTGCACGCGTTCGTACAAGCGACGCTCGTCATCAACGACCGATGCCTGCGAGATGCCGATTGAGGCTTCCTGCGTCAATGACTTGACGATGACCGGAAACCCCATGCGCTTGGGCAGCTTGAACTTGCGCCGGCGGTACGCGACGGCAAAGTCCGGCACGGCAATGCGGTGGTATTGCAGCAGCTTCTTGGACAGTGCCTTGTCGCGCGCCAGAATCATGCCGCGTGGATTGCACCCCGTGTATGGCAGGCGAAGCAGCTCGAGATAGGACACGACGTTCTGGTCGTACGTGCCGACTTCGTGGAATGCTTCCAGCAGGTTGAACACGATATGCGGCTTGAATTCCTCGGCCGCCTGCCTGATGGGCGTGAGTTCATCAGCGACACCCAGCACACGGATTTCGTGCTTGAGATCGTCGCGCAGCGTTTTCAGGACGTCGTACTCGGTCCGCCACGGCGCCGTCTTGGTGTCGATTCCTGACACGTCGTCCGGCGGGACGAGATAGTGATGAAAGAGAAGAAGAACACGGAGCTTCTTCATACGGACTGGCGCCTCATTGATGAGGCATCATAAACGGATCTCGGGCCGGCGCAAAGTGTGATGATTGCTGTGATGCAGGCGGCAGGACGTCACGCAGATACCAATCGACGCCCCGGTCCTGCTGCCAATCGCGAGGATAGCCAAGCGACACTTCTTCGTGCCGGACGCCATGCCTGACGATGGTCGTGCGCATGTGCAGATGCCCGGACACCACGGCACGGGCGCGAAACCGGCGCGGCCACTCTTCCGTGCGCGTCGTGCCGCACCACAGCGAGAAGCGCGGAACTCGTGGAGGCCGCGCGAGGTCGTACCGCAGTGGCCAGTGATTGATGAGGACCGTCGTCGCGTCTGCGGGCAGCGCGGCGAGGCGCGCTTCGGCCGCGTCGCATCGCGCGGCGCACCAGGCCTCGCGTGAGGGCCACGGAGTCGGGTCGAGCATGCCCTCGTCGCCGCAGCCGACGCCGGCATCGCGCGCCCATCCAATCGCTGCCTCACGCGCGATCTCCGGCGGACGAAACGAATAGTCGTACAGGAGGAAGAGGGGACAGAGATAGATGTCGGAAGGGTCGGAAATGGTCGAAGTGCCGGGCCATTTGACGTATGGATCTTCCGGCGTGAGCACGCCAGCTTCGCGACAGATGCCCACGAGTTCATCGTACCTGGCCTGACCCCTCGTGCGTTTCGTGTTGTTCGCCGGGCACCAGAGGTCATGGTTGCCAGGGGTCCAGATGACCTGCGCGAATCGCGGCCGCAAGTGGTCGAGCGCAAGACGCAGGTGTTCCAGGCGTTCCCCGAGGTCGCCGGCCACGATCAGCCAGTCTTCGGGGTAGTGGGACATCGCCGCGAGCCCTTCGCGGTTGCGCTTGTGGTTGAGGTGAAGGTCGCTGATCGCCAGAAGTCGCATCAGGGTGCCGTGAGCGCGTCCAGCGACAACTCCTGGATGCTCATGTCCGGACGGGAAGTGCCGACGGGGTGGGGCGCGGCGACCGAGAGCAGGTAGCGGGAGGTCGGCTGAAACAGTTCAAAGGCCCATGCGCGACTGGTGCCATCAAGGGAAGCCCTGAAGTTGATCGTGGGATGCGAGCCGGTGAGCGTGAACTCAAGGTCGGCAAGGTGGACGGCCAGGCCCAGCCCCCGCGCTTTCAGATAGGCCTCCTTGAGGGTCCAGTAGATCAGGAACCGGCGTGTTTGATCCCCCGCGGGGAGACTCTCGATGTCGGCGACTTCGGCAGGGGAGCAGAACCGCCGCGCGAGGTCACCCGTCGCCGGACGCCGCTCCAGGTCTTCGAGATCCACGCCAACGCCCTCGACCGTCGACAGGACACACGCGACCAGGTTGCCCGAGTGGGCGAGGTTGAACGACCAGGGAGAGGACGGATGGGCAATCTCGGGGCGTCCCCGCTGGCCCTCGACGAGTTGCCACTCCGCGGCTGGTGTACCCGTGACGGACTCCAGCCAGCGCCGGACCAGCAAGCGGCCGGCCAGGAATTGATGGGCCAGGAGCGCGTGGCGATAGCGGCGAAACCGGTCACGCTCGGCTTGCGGCAGCCGCCGTACCAGCGAGGCCGCGCTTTCGACTGTCAGGGGCGACACATCGATCCAGCACGCAACGATGGCGCGGTCGGCGGGGTGTGGAAACGGCACGTCACCGTGATTGTAGCAACGGGTGACGGTGTGAGGGCTCAGTCTTGCCGGAGTGCCACGGCCGGACTGACGTTGGCGACACGGCGGGCTGGGACGAACGTGGCAATCGCCGTCGCGAGGAGGACGAGTCCCACGGCCCCAAGGTAGGCCACCGGGTCGGCCGGTTCGACGCCCGCGAGCCCTGCGCGCGCCCCGAACGCCACGATCACGGTGAAGGCCACGCCACATGCAATCCCCAGTGTCGTCATACGAATGCCGGCGATGACCGTCTGGCGCATCAGCATTCGAGGCGAGGCGCCCAGGGCAATACGCACACCCAATTCACGGGTGCGGAGACGAACCCTGTAGGCCATGACCCCGTAGATTCCCACCATCGCGAGCGCAATGGCCGTGATGCCGGCCGTGCCGCACACGATCGAGATCAGGCGCTGCGCGAGCGTGACGCCGCCGGTCATCTCCTCCATGGAACTGCCGCCAACAATCAAGCCCGGATCCATGGCGTTGACGACGCGGATGAATCTCGTGGGATCGGCAGGTGCGTCGCTGACAGTGCGCACGTGAGCCACCAGCGATTGCGGTGATGACTGCGCGACCGGAATCCACATGTATGGCTGGTTCAGGTCGTTGAGCGATTCGGCGCGGATGTTCGCTGTGACGCCCACGATGCGACGGTCGTCAATGCGTTTGCCCAGTGGGTTCTGTTCAGGCCAGAACTTCCTGGCCATGGCTTCGTTGACGATCACCACCTGGGTCGCGCCGATGCGATCCTCTGAGGTGAATTCACGGCCCCGTCGCAGCGGTATTCTTACCAGCTCGAAGTATCCCGGGGTGACGACGTTGAAGCCAATTCGCACCTGATCGCCGGGCGACGGCTCGTAGCCTTCAATGTCTTTGGTTATCGTGACCATCGAGTTGCCGGACAGCGGAACGTTCTGCGCCCAGGCGACCGATGTGACGCCCGGCTCGGCTGAGAGCCGGGCGGTCGCCTCGTCAAAGAACGTCCTGGCTTTCTCGGCTGAATACTGCCGCTGGCGAAGGTCCACCTTGAGCGTGGTGACACCGGTGGGGTCAAATCCCGGATCGAGATGCCGGACGCGGTTCAGGCCGTTCAGGAACAGCAGGGCCGTCGTCGTCAAGAGGACTGCGCCGGCCACCTGGACGTTGACCAGGACACGGCGGAGCCCGAACTTCGCCAGTGGCCCGTGAGCACCCCGAATGGTGGACATGAGGTCGAATCGTGATGCCTGGAGTGCGGGCGCCAGGCCAAACAACACGCCGACGCCGATTGTCACGACCGCGGCAAACAACGTCACACGCCAGTCGATCGAAAAGGCGAGCGCCGAGGTCGCGGTGCTGCCGAGGCCATTCGACAGCGCCACCAGGGCGCCGCGCACGGTGAGCAGTGCGAGCCCTCCTGAGATCGCGGCGAGGATCAGGCTCTCTGCCAGCAACTGCCTGATCACGCGCGATCGACCGGCGCCCAGGGCCAGGCGCACGGCGATTTCCGGCCGCCGTTCAGTGGCCCGACCCAGCAGCAAGTTGGCGACATTCGACGCGGCCATGGCGAGAATGAGGGCGACCAGGCCAAAGGCCGCCGAGACGGCCGCCGTGATCGAGGCCCGTTCCGAGGCGGGAAGGCGGCCCTCGAGTTCGGTGGTGACCAGAATCGGCAGGGCCTCGCCTTTGGCATCGCGATGCAGTTCCGGGCTGGCTTCAAATAGCCGGTGGGCTGCCGCGTCGAGCTGCGCTTGCGCCTGGCGAAGGGTTGCGCCCTGAGCCAATCGGCCGGCCACCCTCAGGCTTCTCCTGCCGCGATGCTCGCGCTGCTCGCGTTGGATCGGGAACCACACCGTGGGTTGCACTGGCGACTCGAGTGACTGCAGGTGTGGGGGAGCCACACCAATAATCACGTGTGGCCGTCCCTGCAGGTCGAGGCGCTGCCCAATGACTGAACGGCTTCCGCCAAAGGCCTGTTGCCAGAGTCTGGTGCTGATCACCACCACGTCATCGGGATCGTCAGCAGCGAAGCCGCGACCGGCGGCCATCGGCAGGCCGACCACCGAAAAGAAACTTCTCGAGACGGAGTCCCCGAGCGTTTCGCGCGGCGCTTCGCCCGGAGCGGTCATGACGATGGGGCGGGTGGAGAACGCTGCAGCCGATGAGAGTGCCGACGCCTGACCGGTGGCGTCCTCGAAGTCCTGATATGACCAGATGCCGTTGTCGTGGCCGTACGCGACTCTCACCAGTTGGTCGGGATTGGGTACTTCGAGGGGGCGCCAGAGCACCCCGTAGACCGCCGTGAACACGCACACCACGGCCGCGATGCCGACGGCGACCGATGCCGCCGACGTGATCGTGAAGACGGGCGACCGGAACAGGTGGCGCGCGCCGTAGCTAACGTCAGTGGCCATGGCCTCGATCCAGCCCCATCCCGGCCCTTTCCCGCGGCGCATCCGGCGTCGTTCGTCAGCCGTCGTTGCGGCGAGCGCGCGAGCCTCACGCCACCACACGGCGATCCAGGCCCCGAGGGACCGTTCAAGTGCGTCCCGCCGCAACTCGTCGAACACCAAGGCCGCCTCGATGGCATCCTGGCGATCCAGGGTCGGGATGAGGCGATGGGTCAGAACCGCGTGAACGCGGCCGGCGAGGGTGAGTTGTTGCCTCATGATTGCCTCCCCGCAGGTCGCGATGCCGCGGTGCCCAGATGAGCGGCTGACGCCAGTCGATGGAGCCGTGCGATTCGTTGTGCCTCCTCGCGGACGACTTCGCGGCCGAGCGCCGTCGCCAGGAAATACTGACGCCGTTCGTCACCGGAGCTGTCGTCAGCCGGTCGCGCCGCGTCGCCGATCAAGCCCGTGCGGGCCAGCCGCTTCAGGGCAGCGTAGAGGGTGCTCGTGCCCAGGCGTGTTTCACCGCCGGTGCGCGACGCGATGTCCTGAATGATGCCGTATCCATGACGTGAGTCCTTGAAGATGGACATGAGGATGTGAAAATCATGCGCTGGCAGGGGCAGGTGCGAGCGAGCGTCACGTGCGGTCATAACTATTCCATACGGTGTAATAGTGGCGACGGTTCCCGGTCCGGGTCCTTTGAGGGATTGCAGGGGTCTGGGCGGCCCGATGATGCACTTGATACTCTGGCGGCATGAGCACGGCATACTTTGGACCGGAACTGTTCCGGTTCTTGACACAACTCAAGGCACGCAACACGCGCGAGTGGTTCAACGACAACAAAGAGCGTTTCACCAGTGACGTCCAGGCGCCGATGCAGGCGTTCATCACCGACCTCGCCCCCAGACTCCGACGGATCAGTTCGGCCATCGTGGTCGACCCGCGGCGCACAGGCGGGTCGATGTTCCGGATCTATCGAGATACGCGTTTCTCGGGAGACAAGGCCCCGTACAAGACGCATGTTGCGGCCCAGTTCCGGCATGTCGATGGCGGTCGTGATGTCAGTACGCCAGGCTTCTATCTTCACCTGGAGCCACGGAACTGCCTGGGCGGCGGGGGAATCTACCATCCGGACACGCCCGCGCTGACGCGGGTTCGGCAGCAGATGATCGCGTCACCCAAAGCGTGGCGCGCCGTACGCGCTCTCGACCTTCCCGTTCAGGGCGACCGGCTCAAACGCGTGCCTGCTGGCTACGATGCCGCCCACCCGTTTGCCGAAGACTTCAAACAGAAGGACCTGTACTCGATGAGTGCCTTCACCCAACGGGAGGTGTGCTCATCGGGCTTTCTCGATCGGTATGTCGACGAATGTCAGCGGGTCGCCCCCCTGGTGGCGTTCATCACCAAGGCGCTCGACCTTCGCTGGTAGCCCGGCAAACCGGTTCGCGCGGCGGAACACCGAGATATCGGACATCGTCTTGTCGAGATTCGAAAACCGGTACTCGCCGGGTTCGGTGAACGGGCGTGTGTGTCTGAGCACGGCCCACCAGGGTAGTTCGGTCGTG
>JAHEFO010000381.1 GCA_024640135.1 Acidobacteriota bacterium | reverse complement strand
CAGGATGCCAAAGACGACGCTTTCAGTGAGCAACTGCCGGATGATTCGGCCGCGTCCGGCGCCGAGCGCTGCGCGGACCGAGATTTCGCGCCGCCGGACTGTCGCTCGCGTCAGCAGCAGGTTCGCCACGTTCGAACACGCGATGATCAGCACCAGCGTCGCCGCGCCCAGCATCAGCCAGATGACCAGCGACACGTCGTCGGGAATGAACTCGTCACGAAGATCGCGCGCCAGGGCGCTCCATCCGTTGTGGGTGGCCGGGAACGCAGACGCCAGGCGGGCGGCGATCGCCCGTGCCTCCTCGTCAGCCTGAGCCAGCGACGCGCCGGGTGCGAGCCGCGCGAAGACCTGGAGGTTCCTGACATCACGCGCGTCGCGATGCACGATCGGCGTGACGGGCACCCAGAGCTGCTGGTTTTGAGGGAACTGGAAGTCCGGGGGCATGACGCCGATAATCTGGTGCGGCCGGCCGTTGATGAGGACCCGCCGTCCCACGACGGCCCTGTCGCCCTGGTAACGGGACATCCACAGGTCATCGCTCAGCAGGAGCACGTCGGGCGCGCCGGGAATGTCGTCGTCGGGCCCAAACGACCGGCCGACTGTGGGGACGATCCCCAGCATCGGGAAGAGATCCCAGGAGACCGCGGCGCCGCGATATCGCTCGGGCTCGCCGCCATCCATCAGCGTCAGACTCCTGCGGCTGACCGCCGTCATGGTCGAGAGCATCGTGCTTTGCTCGCGCCAATCGTTCAAGTCCAGGTATGAGAATCCACTCCTGGTGATGCCGGCGTCGCGATTGGTGGTATCCAGGACCACCAGTTGTTCCGGCGCAGTGTAGGGAAACGGCTGGATCAGGACGCCGTCTGCCACCGAGAAGATCGTGGCATTGACGCCAATCCCGACACCCAGGCACACCACGACGACGGCGGTGAACGCTTTCTGGCTCAGAAGCGTCCGAAAGGCGTACCGGAGATCCTGCAAGAGCATGCAAAATGGTATACGGGCCGGGCGGATTTTCGTGCGCATCCAGACAAGTTGGATTGACTTCCCTTGACGACGGCTTCTACAGTCGAAGAGTCTCCGGGTTCTCTCCAGGCGTGATTTCGATAGAATCCGTTCGCGCGAGCCCGGTTTGGAGGATCGACTGAATGAACGACCGTTTCGCACGTCTGGCGCGTTTCGTGATCATTGCCCTGCTCCTGGTCCTGGCCGGCACCCCCGCGTTCGCGCAGGGCACCTCGGCGTCGTCGCTGTCGGGCCTGGTCGTCGATACGGATGGCGGCGTCATTCCCGGCGCCACGGTGATCGTCACGAACAACGCCACCGGGGTCGCCCTCGAAGTCGTCAGCAATTCAGGTGGGAAGTTCTCGATTCCGGCCCTGGATCCCGGCACGTACACCGTGACCGTCTCGCTTGCCGGTTTCAAGACGTTTGTCGCGAGCGACCTTCGCCTGATCTCGTCGCGCCCAGGCTCGGTCACCGCCACCCTGGAAATCGGCGCATTGTCGGAGACCGTCCAGGTCAGGGGCACGTCGGATCTCGTGCAGACGCAGACACCGGCGGTGTCATCGACCTTGCTGACCCAGCAGCTCACTCAGTTGCCGCTGATCTCGCGCAACGCACTCTACTCGCTCACGTCGCTGCCCGGCATCTCAACCACGGGCGGCCCTCGGGCGGCCCTGATTAACGGCCTGCCGAACAACACCGTCAACATCACGATTGACGGCGTGGGCACGGGGAATGCGCTGCAGTCGACTGACGGCTTCTTCTCGATGGTCACACCGCGCATGGACGCCGTCGAGGAAGTGACGGTCACCGGCGCGGTCCCGGGTGTCGGCGCCGGCGCCGGGTCCACCCAGGTGTCGTTCGTGACGCGGTCTGGATCGAACCAGTTCACGTCCAGCGCCTACCTCTACTGGCGCGATCCGCAGTTCAACACGAACTACTTCTTCAACAAGGCGGCGAACCTGCCGAAGAACGACGTCAAGATGACCACGTACGGCGCGCGGGTGGGCGGCCCCATCATCCTGCCGGGCTACAACGGCCGCGGCAAAGCGTTCTTCTTCCTGAACATGGAGCACCAACGCACGCCGTCGTCGGCCACGCGAGTCCGGACGATTCTGAAGGATTCGGCTGCGTCGGGCATCTTCACGTACGACCGCGTGGTTGGCGGCGTCACAACCCAGCAGAGCGTGAACCTCCTGCAGCTGGCGGCCTCCAACGGGCAGATCGCGTCGACCGACCCGACCATCATGGCGCTTCTGGCGAGAATCAGGGCGGCGACGGCCACTCAGGGCACCATCAGTGAGACCGCCAACCGCAACACGAACGCGTACACGTTCCAGCCAGAGGGCCGGGGCGATCAGTACGCGCCCACCGGCCGTATCGACTACAACCTGACGGACAACCATCGCCTGAGCGCCACGTACTACTGGCAGCGGTTCAAGAGCAATCCGGATTTCCTCAACAATGTGGAGGTCCGTTTTCCAGGGTTCGCGAACTACGGCACCCAGAACTCCTATCGCACGACCGGCTCGCTGGGTCTTCGGTCCACCTTGTCGTCGAACATGGTCAACGAGTTCAAG
>JAHEFO010000172.1 GCA_024640135.1 Acidobacteriota bacterium | reverse complement strand
CGGCGTGCACCCCATCCACACGGAGCCGGTGGCCTGGGCCGCGGGCGTGGTGGACCTCTCCTATGCCTGCTTCTCTCTGCTGGCGCTCTACCTGGTGATTACGGGCCGGGATCGGCGAGGTCACCACGTGGGCGCACTGGTCGCCTACGGCGCGGCCCTTCTGAGCAAGGAACCAGCCATCACGCTGCCGGCCGTGCTGGTCGTCTATTGGGCGCTTCGAGACGGCGGACGCATCAGAATCGCAGACCTCGTGCGCAGGACCATTCCGTGGGCCGTGGTCTCGCTGGCCTACCTCGCCGCACGCAGCGCGGCGCTCGGGAGCCTCGCGCCACAAACGGCAGCCATCGGTCTCTCGCCGATGGAATACGTTCTGACGGTGCTGTCGCTCATGGGACGTTTCATCAGGGCGGAGGTGCTGCCGACGACGCTCAACTTCTGGCACGTCTTCACACCGGCCACGTCACTGGCGTCGCCAGATGCGTGGTTCGGGGCGCTCACGGTCGGCCTGTGGGCAACATTGTGGGGCGTGGCACTGGCCCGTCGGGCTCTGGTGCCGGCAGTCGGACTTGCACTCATGGTCGTGCCGCTCACGCCCGCGCTGTTCCTGGGCTCCCTGAATCAGGGCCTCGGGAACGCCTTCGCCGAGCGCTACCTGTACCTGCCGTCGTTCGGAGTCGTGCTCCTGGCTGGCTGGATCGTCGCGGCGCTCTACCCCCAACGGACGCGGCTCGCGGCGGCATGCGTGATCCTGTTCATCGGGCTGGGCGAGGTCGGTGCGTCCGTGGCCTTCTACAGGAATCCCGTGTGGAAGAATTCGCTGTCGCTGTGGGCGGATGCCGCAGCGAAGTCACCGTCGAGCGGGATCGCCAATATGAACTTCGGGTTCGCGTTGATGGACGCCGGCATGGACGAGGAGGGGCGAAGCTACGTCCAACGGGCCGTCACGCTGGAGCCAATCCTGATCGAGCACAGGATGCGGCGCGCACTCGCCTACGCCAGCTTTGGCCGAACGATGGATGCCATCCTCGCGTTCAATGACGTGCTCGTCATGAATCCGCGCTCGGCGCCGGCGCACTACAACCTTGGCCTCCTCGGGGAGAAGTTGGGGCGCAGCGAGGCAGCACTTGCGGAGTACGAAGCCTCGATCACGCTTGATCCCACCTCCGCGGACGCGCACTGGAACGCCGGCCGTCTGTGCCTGACCCTGGGTGAGCGCGAGCGGGCCATCGCGCATCTGGAAGCGGCCGCGAGGCTCCGTCCTGAGGACGTCGCGATCCGGGCCAGCCTCGAGCAGGCGCGAGGCACCGCCGGCGGATGAACCTCCCTGAGCCCACTGAGCCTGGCCAGCTGAGCGACTCATCGACTGCGCCCTGATCCTGGGCTGTTACCGGTCCGATGAACCGCCGCTATTTTTGCTCTGCCATCCGGCGCGCGACGTCGGCCGCCCAGCCGGTGACGAGAATGGCATGGGTCGAGTCGTTGCTCGCGGTGTATTCCTCGTGCCGAATGAACAGCAGCCGCCCATCTGGATGCACGTCGTACCGCGCGCCGTTCAGACTGTGAAGGCCGCGGAAGACCTGGCGTGGAATGCCGAATCCGGGTACCGCGCCCGCTGCGTCGACGGAGAGCACCATCACGGATTCGGGCTGTGACCCTGGCAGCGGTCCCGTCTCGACGAAGTAGAGCTGCCGGCCATCACGCGACCAGCGAGCACCACGCCCCCCGCGGACCGAGACCTGATATCGCGGCCCCGCCCCATCGAGCCGCGTGAGAAACACTTGCCTGAGCCCTTTTTCCTCACTTGAGTAGGCAAGCCAGCGACCGTCCGGTGACACCTGACCGAAGTCCTCCGACTTGGGGGACGCGACCAGCATCCGGCTTGTTCCGCCGTCCAGTGGCATCAGCATCAAGTCGTTGAGCGTCGCCACCTCGAAGGTGCCCCCGACGAGGGCTTTGCCATCGGGCGTCCACGCCGTGGCCCCGATGCCGT
The DNA here is from genome assembly GCA_024640135.1 of Acidobacteriota bacterium. Taxonomy (GTDB): domain Bacteria; phylum Acidobacteriota; class Vicinamibacteria; order Vicinamibacterales; family SCN-69-37; genus SYFT01. The sequence goes on along the minus strand of JAHEFO010000172.1, from coordinate 6,941 downwards.
TGACGTTGGGCGCCGGAAGCTCCCGCTCAGGTTCAGTCCCGTCCAGCGTCTGGATGCGCAAGAGCGAGCCGCCGGGGCGGCGCACGGTGTACACGATGCGTTTGCCGTCCGGCGACCATACCGGGTTGGTCTCGCCGGCACCGTCGCTGGTGAGCGGAGTCAGAGTGCCGCGGCCGAGGTCCTTGATGAAGACGCCCGCCCCCCGAATTCCCCGCCCTTCGATGGCCACCTTCCTGCCGTCGGGCGAGACCTCGACGCGGTTCCCGTACATGGATTCGTGAAAGGCGAGCGTCTCGGCGCCTTCCCTGTCAATCCAGACGAAGTCGGTGCCCTCACCGATCGCCGGTGTCCCGGATGCCCGGTACAGCAGGTCGCCCTGGTCCGACAGCGCGAACTCAGCGCTCCCATCCCCGGAGGCCTCGTTGCCTGTCCAACCGAGTACTCCATCCATGACGGGAATTGCCGGTTCCACGACGCGCAAGCTGTCGGGATCGAACCGGAGCGCAAACATCTCGCCATCGCGCACGAAGAGCAACGATCCGCCCGGAGCGTACCGTGGAAACGCCCCGCCACGGACCAGCACGGTGCGCTTGCCGTCCGCCAGTGTGACCACCTCGATATCCGCATCGTCGTAGTCCTGGCCCGTGTGCTGCACCATGAACAACACGGCCTTGCCACCAGGCAGAAATGACGGCCATCGATGCGTACGCTCATCGCGAGCGACGTCGAGGCTGGTCAACGGCACAGGGTCGCCGCCTGCGGCGGGCACCTGGAGGAGTCCGGTATTGACATCCGAGAACACGATCGTGTCGCCTCCCCAGGAGGCACCGCGTCCCGGATTCGGCCCAAGGTCGGCGATCTCGAGCGCCGCACCGCCCGTCACGCCGATCTTCATCAGGCCTCGAGTCGACTGGAAGCCAATCCAGAGGCCATCCGGAGAAAAGAAGGGACTGCGTGCATCCTCGGTGCCGGCAAGCCGCGTAGCGTCCAACTGGTCGAGCCGTCGCACGCTCAAGCTCGAACTGCCCTGTGTTTCCGTGACAAAGACAATGGTGCGGCCATCCGGAGAGAGCGCGGCATTGGCTCCGAACAGTGTGCCGAGCGATTCGTTCGGCGACAATTCCATCTTCACGCTGGTCATCGGAAGCTGCGCATCGGCCGCGGGGCGCAGGTTCCACGTGACTGCCGCCGTGGCGACAAGCAGCAGGGCGACGGTCCCCGCCAGTGGCAACGGACGAAGCCACCACGCCGGCACGACGCGATCGCCAGCGGGCGGCGGCGCGGCAACGTCGAATCCACTCGCCGTCCACTGCTCCAGTTCGTATCGGACGTCCCCCATGGACTGGTAGCGCTTGCGCGGGTCGACCTCGAAGCAGCGTTCGATCATCCGCCTGAGCGGCGCCGGTGTGGCCGCCGGCAACAACGACCAGTCAAGGTCCTTCTTCAACACGGACGCCAGCGTCATCGACACATCGTCGCCGCCGAATGCGCGCTGGCCGGCGAGCATCTCGAAGAGCACCGCGCCGAACGCCCACACATCAGTGCGGCGATCGACAGACTTGCCGCGCGCCTGCTCAGGCGACATGTAGGCTGCCGTGCCCAGAATCATGCCCATCTGGGTGGCTCGGGCGGTCAGCGTCGGAGAGTTGGCCGGGTCGGGTCCCGAAGCCCCGGAGTCCGCCGCCTTTGCCAAGCCGAAGTCCAGCACCTTCACCGTGCCGTCGGCCCTGACCTTGATATTTGCCGGCTTCAGGTCCCGATGGATGACGCCGGCCTCGTGCGCCGCTTCGAGCGCCTCGGCGATCTGGCGCGCGATGGGAAGCACGTCATTGACCTGAAGCCGCTGGGGTCCGCCAATCAACTCTGACAGGTCCTGTCCCTCAACCAGTTCCATCACCAGCGCGTGGGTCGCCCCGCTGTCCTCGAAGCCGTAGATGGCCGCGATGTTCGAGTGATTGAGCGAGGCCAGCACCTGTGCCTCGCGCCTGAAGCGCGCCAGCCGATCCTCGTCCGCCGTGAACGTCTCCGGCAGGATCTTCAGCGCCACATCGCGGCCGAGTTTTGTGTCGCGGGCGCGATACACCTCACCCATGCCGCCTTCGCCCAGTTTGGCGATGACGTCGTACGGACCGAGACGGGTGCCGGGTTCGAGAGTCATGGAACGCGCCAATGATAGCTGCAAACCGACCGAGAGGTAGACCCGTCCTGGCGCAGCGACACATCGATGACCAGAAGGCACGTCCTCTTTCCACACAATGTGGCCATACGGCTACCATTTGTGGCCGAGGCCATGACTGGGATTGGGGCTGCGGCGATCTGAGGCGCGCGCCGCCTGCTACCGCACCGCGCTCGTCCAGTTGACGAGCACCGTCATCGACGACTGGCCGCGTGCGTCGTCGTCGCCCTCGGTGGACGAAGTGCTTCCCCCCAGACCAGACGACACGTACGCGAGCCAGCCGTCCGTTGAGCTAGGTCACTCCAAGATAACCCGGGAGTTCAAGACGGGCACCGGTTTCGATATGCGTTCCGGATGGGACGAGTCCACCAGGCACCATCTCTCGACTTACGGCCCATCGAACTGGTGGAAGTGGCAGGGATCGCACAGCCTGTGGAAAGAGTCATGCGATTGCCGCTATGCTGCGACAGTGTCAGACGAAGATCACCCAGGCGACAATACGACCCGCCTCGAGAGCGCAGACCCACCGAGCCACGACGCGACGCGAACCCGGGGTGACGAGCCGACCATGGCCGGCGCGCCGAAGCCGCACACTTCCGCGCCACCGCTGCCCGACGCCGTCGGGCAGTACCGGATCCTCTCCAAGCTCGGCGAAGGCGGCATGGGCGTCGTCTACGAAGCCGAGCAGCAGAGTCCCCGGCGCCGGGTCGCCGTCAAGGTCATCCGCGGCGGCCGGATCGTGGACGACGCGCAGCTTCGCATGTTCCAGCGGGAAGCCGAGACCCTTGGCCGGCTCAAGCACCCGAACATCGGCGCCATCTACGAGTCCGGGCGCACCGACGATGGCCAGCACTTCTTCGCGATGGAGCTGGTCCGGGGCGAGACTCTGGGCGCGCACCTCCGCGGGCGAACCGGCGCCGCGGGGCTGACCCCCGGGGACGTCCGCTCCCGCCTGGAGCTGTTCCGCACGATCGCCGATGCGGTCCACTACGCGCACCAGCGCGGTGTGATCCATCGTGATCTCAAGCCTGCCAACATCCTCGTGGTGGATGCGGAGGCGTCGGAGAGCGGATCCCGCTCGGCGGCTGCGGAAGTAAAGATTCTCGACTTCGGACTGGCGCGGATCACGGACGCGGATGTCCAGGCCAGCATCGTCACCGAGGTGGGATCCGTGAAGGGAACGCTTCCCTTCATGAGTCCCGAGCAGGCCCGCGGCAATCCGGACGAGATCGACGTCCGCACCGACGTCTACTCGCTGGGAGTGATCCTCTACGGGATGCTGACCGGCCGGCTTCCCAAGGAGATCCCGACGGGATCGATGCTGGACGCCCTGCGCGCAATCACCGAGAACCAGCCCCGCCCGCTGCGCGAGACCTTCCGCGGGACGAAGCGGCTCGATCCGGATGTGGAGACAATCTGCATGAAGGCGCTGGCCGGGGATGCGGATGCGCGCTACCGGAGTGCCGCGGCGCTCTCCGAGGACGTGGAGAGGTATCTCACCTCACAGCCCATCCAGGCGCGGCCTCCGAGCGCCGTCTATCAGCTCCGGAAGCTCGTGAAGCGCAACAAGCTCCCGACGGCGTTCGCGGCCACGGTCGTGCTCCTTCTGGTCGGCCTCGCCGTCACGATGACCGTGGGGCAAAGAGAGGCCGAGAGGGCCAGGCAGGAGGCGCAGAGCCGGGCGGACGAGCTGGAGCTGGTCACGAGTTTCCAGTCGTCCATGCTGAGCGGCATCGATGCGGAGCACATGGGCCGCGCGCTGTTCGCCGACCTGACCGAGCGGATCACGGAATCGCTGAACGAGGAGGGCGTTCCGCCCGAACGGACCGACTTCACCGTGGCATCGTTCCGGGAAACCCTCGACCGCGCCAATCCCACGGACGTGGCGCTCACGCTGATCGACACGCAGGTGCTGGCGCAGGCGGTGAGGACGCTCGAGGAGCAGTTCGCCGATCAGCCGGTGATCCGAGCCGCCCTGCAACACACGATCGCGAGCACCTACCGGAATATCGGACTCTACGCCGATGCGTTGCCACTGCAGGAGGCCAGTCTGGACACGCGTCGCCGCGTCTTGGGCGACGATCATCCGGACACGCTGGCGTCGATCAATGGCATGGGGACACTGCTCGAGGACCAGGGTAAGCTGGATCAGGCCATGCCTTTTTATCGCGAGACGCTGGACACGCGTCGCCGCATCCTGGGCGACGACCATCCGTATACGCTGCAGTCCATCAACAACATCGGCTTGCTGCTCCAGCGCCAAGGCAAGCTGGACGAGGCCGAGCCCTATTACCGCGAGGCGCTGGAGGGTCAGCGTCGCGTCCTGGGCGACGATCATCCGGACACGCTGGCTTCCGTCAACAACATGGGCTTACTGCTCCACCGTCAAGGCAAGCTGGACGAGGCCGAGCCCTATGCGCGCGAGGCGCTGGAGGGCTTCCTTCGCGTCCTGGGCGATGAAGCTCCAACAACGCTGGGTTCCATCACCAACCTGGGCATGCTGCTCAGGGAACAAGGCAAGCTGGACGGCGCCGAACGGTACCTTCGTCAAGCGGCCGACGTGAAACGCCGAGTGCTGGGCGAGGACCACCCGAGCACGCTGCTGTCGATCGCGAATCTGGCCTTCTTTTTCGAACAAGCCGGAAGGTACGCGGAGGCGGAACCCTATAGCCGAGAGGCTCTGGACGGTAAACGCCGGGTGCTCGGCGATGATCACCGGGACACGCTGATCTCGATCACCAACATGGCCAAGCTGCTGGTCGAGGTCGGCAAGGAGGAAGAGGCCGAGGGCCTGGCTCGCGAGGCCGTCGACCGGGGCAAGGCCACACTCGGCGAGACGCACTGGTTTGTCGGCAACTTCCTGGGGAAACACGGGTTGGCTTTGGCCGGGCTCGGTCGTTACGCCGAAGCGGAGGAAGCCCTGCTCGAAGGCCACGGTATCCTGGTGGCGGAACTTGGCGACAACCACGAACAGACCCGGCGTGTTGTGGGGTACCTCGCCGACCTCTACGACGCCCGGCACGCCGCCGAACCAGGCAAGGGCTACGACGCCAAGGCCGCCGAGTGGCGGGCGAAGCTGGCGGAGTGACAGGAGCAGGATCCGGCGTCCGCATCCCCGGACGGGATGGAACACTTGACCACGCGTGTCACCGCACCGGCACTCGCGTCTTCAGCTCCTCGAACCAGTTCAGCACCACGGTGATCTGCCACTCGGGAATGTCGGCGCCCCCGGCCGGGGCCTGGGCCTGCACGGTCATCGGCAGACGCTCACCGTCGGCGCTGACATCGTAGGCCCGGTAGCCGGTCTGCCGGCCGACCAGTGCAGGCTTCGTGAATTCTCGACACGATAACGTCCGACGCGCGTGCCTGCCTCCAACGCGCGCGGCGTCATCGGAAATTCCCGAAGCGCAGCACCTCACCCGGCGCGTTGTCGTCGCGCAAGAACATCAGCCGTGACCGGTCGTTCGTATAGATGACCCTGTGTGTGATGTCCTGGCCGGGGCTGAAGAACGTGACCTGGACAGCGGCACTGCCATCGATGGGCTGACGCCACACGTTGATGGCGTCATCCATCTCACGGGTGAACAGCAGGGCTCGGCTGTCGGGCGTGAAGCCGAGGATCCGGGCTGCAGCGCGGGGGTCGCACAGTGGAGTCGATGCGTCTACTCTACTGACCTCAACATGCCCCTGACGCCCGGCACACGCCTCGGCCCCTTCGAGATCAATGGCGGCGTCACGCCACTCCTCGACGGCGAACAGGATGAGGCCGCCGGCCGGATCTCGCCTGACGGCCGGTTCCGGCGCTTCTCCGGGTACGTGCTGCTCGAGCGTACAGGTGGCGTCTAGCGGCCTCGGTACTGCCACACTCCGCTTGCCAGCATCTTCATCACCTCATCGATCGCCGCCTGCAGTTCGCGATCGACGCCGGCCAGCTCATCGGCCGGCGCGTTCTCGATCCACACGTCCGGCGCCACCCCGTAGTTCTCGAGGTTGATCCCGAAGTTGTTCGGCCGCTCTGGATCGTAGGTCACCACCAGCGATCCCGGGGTCCTGATCGATCCGCCGTTGATGAGGCCGTAGGATCCGGTGGCGATGACGGCGGCCGACGTCGGATTGCCCACCAGGTGGCCGAGGCCGAGCTGCTTGAACGCCATCGGCGTGACCTCGCTGTCCGAGGCCGACCGCCAGTTGATCATCATGACCTTCGGGCCGGCGATGGCCTGCCGGGGCCGGCGGCCCCACTCCGGCGCGCCCCACCGGCTGTTCCAGTACTCGTACGGGCGCCGCTCCAGCAGGTCGATGATCTGCTGGTCGGTATTGCCGCCGCCGTTGTACCGGATGTCGACGATGATCCCCTTCTTGTCCCAGAACTGACTGACTTCGTTCTCGAACTGCACGAGCGACGGCTGGTTCATCGCGCGGATGTGCACGTAGGCAATCTGGCCGTTCGTCGCCTGGTCCACCGTCTCGCGGTTCTTCTTCACCCACGCCTCATATTTCAGGTTGCCCAGCGAGTTCACCGCGCGGATCCGCACGTCGCGGGCGCCGGTGCCGGCCGGCGACGCGGCAACGGTCACGGTGACATAGGTGTTCAGCGGACTGTTGAGGAGCCGCCAGTAGTTGTCGCCGGCCTTGATCGGCGTCCCGTCAATCGCCGTCACGTACTCGCCGGTCTTGATGTCGATCCACTCCTGGTCGGCCGGGCCCTCGGGATAGATGTGCGTCACCGTGTAGCCGCCGGCATCGGGCTCCATCTCGAAACCCA
>JAHEFO010000380.1 GCA_024640135.1 Acidobacteriota bacterium | reverse complement strand
TGGTGCGGAAGATCCTCGAAGGCCTCGATCGCACGTCGGTCAGCCTGCTTCACCACGATTCCTACTATCGGGACAATCCTGATCTGACGCTGGAACAACGGGCGGCGATCAACTACGACCACCCCGTCAGCCTCGAGACCTCACTCATGGCGGAGCACGTGCGGCTCCTCCTCGCCGGACAGACTGTCGATGTACCCGAGTACGACTTCACGGTGCACAGGCGGATGCCTGCCACGCGCCGCGTCGAGCCGCGTCCCCTCATCATCATCGATGGCATCCTCGTACTGGCGGATCCCGAGCTTCGTGATCTGATGGACATCCGTGTGTTTGTGGACACGGACTCGGATATCCGCTTCATCCGGAGACTCGGACGCGACACGAAGAAGCGCGGGCGCACGGTGGAATCGGTCGTCCGACAGTATCAGCAGACGGTGCGACCGATGCACCTGGAGTTCGTCGCCCCCAGCCGGCGGCACGCCCACATCATCGTGCCTGAGGGCGGGAAGAACGAGGTAGCCATCGAGATGCTGGTAGCACGACTACGCTACCTGGTCGCGCGCAGCGGCTGAGGCTGGACTCAGCCTCCTGACTCGATCTTGCTGCGAGTCTTCAGAAGCTCCAGACGACTGTTCACAACGTCCTTCTCCTTCTGCGCGACCTTTGTCCGAAGCTCGGCGCGCTCCTTCTGCGCCTCCAGCGTCCGCTTCTCGAACTCGTTCACGCGGCGCTCGAGCCGACGAATGCCCTCTCCGGTCTCCTGGGGTCCACGTGTGCGCAGCTGGTCACGAGCGTTGGCCAGTTCCAGCTCCAATTCAGCGGCCTTGCGTGTCGCTGCCGCCAGCTTCGCCACCGTGTCCCAACCGTCGATTTCCTTGCGGCGCATTTCGCGGCGTTTCTCGAGGAGCTTCTTCGCGCCCTCGGCCAGCTTCTTGTCGGACTCGAGCACGGCCACGTCGGCTTCGCGGTCTTCGTTCTTGGCGATCTTGAGGCGTGCCTTGATTGCGTCGATCTCCGCTTCCTGAGCGTCTATCTGATCCCGGGCCAGACGCTCCAGCTCCTCCGCGTCGCGCTTCTTCTCCTTGGCCCTCGTTTCGTCCTCGCGACTTTCGTCGATGTCCGCCTGGATGTCATCCTGGAGCCGGAAAGGAACGAGCACCAGGAATTCATCCAGGGCGAGACGATAGTGCTGAGAGCGCTCGGTTTCACGGGGCGTTTCCTGGTCGGTGGCCCGGGCAGCCGCCTCCGGCTCAGCGTCCTCGGCGCTTGACGGCACGCTCGACGAGAATGGCTGCTGGGCCTGCAGTGGCAACACGAACAGCAGGATAGCGGCAGCCGCGGGAAGAACTCGATACATCATGTTTGACCTCCACGAGAATTCGAGGTCACTGGGCAACAGCGATACCTTGACCTCTCGCTATCCGAGACAGGAAGATGCGGACAGGGTCGCATACTTCATACGGATAATCTACTGCTCCGGCGGTCGCGGCGCCGGGAAAGCCGGACCAACAAGGCTCAGCCGCGTCGATCCTCTACGAGCATGCCATCCCGCAACTCGATCACTCTTCGCCCGTACGCGGCAACTTTGTCGTCGTGCGTCACCTGGACTATGGTCGTGCCCGCAGCGTTCACCTCGGTCATCAACTCCATGATCTCGCGCGCCTGGGACGAGTGCAGGCTGCCCGTGGGCTCGTCGGCGAAGATGACGCTGGGAGAGGCGATCAGCGCCCGCGCGACAGCGACCTGCTGCTGCTGACCGCCGGATAGCTGACTCGGGTACAGGTCCTTCTTGGCCACGATCTGGAATCGATCCAGCATGTCTGCCACCTGGGCCTGACGCTCACCACGGGGCACGTTCCGGTAGGAAAGCGGAATGTCGAGGTTCTCGGCTACCGTGAGATCGTCCAGGAGGTGGAACTGCTGGAACACGAAGCCGACGTTCTCCCGTCCAAGTACCTGTCGATGTTTCGGCTTCATGTCGTGAACAGCCCGACCCGAGAAGAAGAACTCGCCTCCAAACAGACCGTCGAACATCCCGAGGATGTTGAGAAGGGTGCTCTTGCCGGCACCGGATGGACCCATGATGGTGACGAACTCGCCCGATTCGATATCGAAGGTGATCTGTCGGAGGGCGAACGTCTGACCTCCTCGATATTCGAACGCTTTCTCTACGTTGCGCAGTTCGATCAATGCCATGTCGTCACTCTCGGGCGGCTGCGGGGGTCGATGAAGTCCGGTATCAGGCCGTACAGAATCGAGCGGTTTCGGACGCGTGTGTCCACCTGAGTGCCCTACGCGTGTCGCGTTCGGGTGTTTCGACCGCGTCGTCTGCGGGTCCCGTCCTGTCCCCAGATGCATGCCGAAAACTTGCCCTCGCCAGTCCGGCGGTGTCTCTTTCCCCGGTGGCGTCAGAGGGGCGCCCGAACGGAATCGACAAGAGGCTACACTTATCAGCACAGACGAAGCAGACTCGATTGCGTCGCCCGCAGTGGACGCCACGGCAGACCCGGGAGCACCCTTCGCCGCACTCGGCCTTTCTCCCCTTCTCGTCGAGGCACTCGTGAACGTCGGTTACAATCAGCCGACGGAGATCCAG
>JAHEFO010000379.1 GCA_024640135.1 Acidobacteriota bacterium | reverse complement strand
ATACCGCTCGAAGACGTTCAGCCGCTTTGACCCCACGCCTGCCCTTTCTACCGTCCCTCGACGGGCGCACCCGCCCAGTTCATGACCATGTCGAGAGACGTGACCGGCTTACTGGGATGGTCTTGCACCACCACGAACCTGGATCCGTCCGGCTGAATGGAGAGGTCGCTGAAGGAAAGATTGCGTAGCGGCCCCCAGGAAGCCGGCCTGCCAATCTCTGGCGTGTCGCCCAGACGGATCGACACCACCTGGGGCCCGCTTCTGTCGAACAGGACCAACTCCCGACCATTCGATGCCCACATGGGCCGGCCACCCGGAGCGACCGGATACCGCGTCGGTGATCCGGACAGGGCGCGTAGATAGATGCGAGGAGCGCCGGCGTCGTCAGACCGGTAGGCGAGCCATTTGCCGTCGGGCGAGACCACGCCGTCTGACTCATCGAACGGCGTCGCCACCAGCGGCGTCAGTTCGCCAGTGTCGACGGACCAGGTCATGATGTCCGCGCTGGTGGACTCGGACAGCCCACGCACGTTCAGCACAAGCATCTTCCCGTCGGGCGACCACGATGTCGGGACGGCCACGCGCGACCCGATCGTGGACGCCGGAATCAGCACGGTGTCGGTGCCGCTCCCATCGGTCGCAATGGAACGTACCTCCGAACCGACCGAATACGTCACATGACGGCTGTCGGGTGTCCACACGCCGTCGAGCGCGTCGTACCGGTGGGTGAGGGGCACGAGCTGGCCCTGGGCGACGTCGTAGATCCAGTAGAACTGATTGGCGCCCGTGAACAACACGAGCACCCGGGTCCCATCGGGTGAAAACTGCACATCGTCGTAGTCCTGATCCGGCACGCCAAGCGGTTCCACGGTGCCTGAGCGGTTCACCCAGACGAGACTGGGCAATACATAGTGCCCCCCACCGGCGTACAGCAGCAGGCCATGAGGACCCACCGTGTACTGGGCGGTCCCATAGTCATCGATCGCACTGATGTCATCCGCAATCCTGACCGGCGTTCGACCAACGGTCAGCGTCTTCGGATCGAACGGCACGGCGTAGAGCGCGCGGTCGCGCACGTACACTAAGTGACCGGTCGGCGCATACACGGGTGCGTATCCGCCATTCACCAAATCGGTCTGGTCTCCAGTCTTCAGCGAGACCGCGACGATGCGCGCGGTGTTGTACGTGTCGGTGTCGTCGGTGCCGACGGTCATCAGGATGGTATCGCCACCCGGCAGGACGACGGGCGTGCGATGGGTCTTCTCATGCCGCTCGAGGTTCAACTCGGTCAAGGGTCGCAACGGGCCGCCATCCGCGCTGACGGTCATGAGGCCGCTCTGTGCAATCGGCGCGACGATGAGCGTGTCGTCCGTCAGCCACGCCAGGCCCCGAAGCTGCTGAACGTCGCACACCTCCGTCGCCACGCCCCCGGCGACCGGTATCTTCATCACCTTCCGACGCCGCTGAAACGCCAGCCACTGGCCATCCGGAGAAAAGACGACGCCCCCGGCTACGTCTTCAGTGCCGGCAATCTTCGAGAGGGAGAAACCGCCGACGGGCCTGACGTACAAGGCCGAGTCCCCCTGCTCATCATTCAGGGAGAGCACCAGCGTCCCGCCGTCGGGCGAAATCGCGAACGCGGGTGCCTCGTTCGGTGGCCGGAAGCTCATGCCGTCCGGCAGGTCAAGCGTCGCGCTGGCGGTGCGAGCCGGAGCGACGATGGACGGCCGCATCCACACCCATCCGGCCGCCGCAAGTCCGGCCAGCACGATGCCGGCGGCCAGGCCTCCGAGCCAGGCACGACGGGATGGAGGCGCCTGAACGACTGTGCCGCCGGTGGCGGCCGGTTGGTCAGCCAGCCACTGCAGTTGCAGCCCGACGTCCGCCGCGCTCTGCCAGCGCGCGTCGGGGTCTTTCGCCAGGCAGCGCTGCACCACCCATTCGAGCGTCACGGGCGCCAGCGGCACCAGTTCGGTCACCTTGCGCGGCTCGGTGGCCAACACCGCCGCCATCACATTCGACGTCGTCTTGCCCTCGAACGCGCGCTGACCTGTCAGCAATTCATAGAGCACGCAGCCGAGGGCGAAGATGTCGGAGCGCGCATCGGCCTCGCGACCTTCGATCTGCTCCGGCGACATGTACTGCGGCGTGCCCACAATCGTGTGCGCTCCCGTCAGGGCCGCCACGGTCATCTCTTCTGAAGCTGAACGGCTCGGATCGGCCGGCTGCGCCTTGGCCAGGCCGAAGTCGAGCAGCTTGACGCCGGCTTTGGTCACCATCACGTTCGCGGGTTTCAGATCGCGATGGACGATGCCCTTCTTGTGGGCGGCGTCGAGCGCCTCGCAGATCTGGCGACCGTAGCGCAGGACGTCGGCCACCGGCATCGGCCCGGCCACCGAACGGCCTTCGACGAACTCCATCACGAGGAAGTCGACCTTCGATGGCGACCCGGCCTCGTCAGCGGGCGCTGTCTCCGACCCGACGTCGTACAGGGCACAGATATGGGGATGGTTGAGGGCCGAGATCGCCTTTGCCTCGCGCTCAAACCGTTCGCTGAAGTCCCTCCGGACGACCTTCAGCGCAACCGTGCGATCCA
>JAHEFO010000016.1 GCA_024640135.1 Acidobacteriota bacterium | reverse complement strand
CCCGCGGTGCGCATGTTAATCAAGGCCTTGCGGATCTTCTCGCTTTCGAGGCGCTTCATCATGTCCTTGCGCGTCTCGTCGGATTCTGTTTCGATGCCCAGCGCCAGCATCCAGCAGCCCGATCGCTTGAGGCGGCTGACAAACGCCGGGTCTTGCAGGTTGTCCGCTCGGGCATTGCCAAACCACTGCACGTCGAGCCGGCGACCGATGATCTCTTCGCAAATCGCGCTGAACGATTTGACGTTGAGTGTGACGGTGTCGCCCCACAGGTAGAAGAACCGGACGCCCCGGGTTCGAACGACCTGCGCCATCTCGTCAACGATGGAGGCCGCACTGCGCTCGCGGAATTTATGGCCTTGGTGAATCGGGGCCACGCAGAAGTCGCAGGTGTATGGGCACCCGCGCGAGGTCTCGAGGATGAGGTACGGCCGATTCGCCAGAGGCAGGGTGTACTGCGAAATGTCGAGCAGGTCCCACGCGGGAATCGGCGCCGTGAGAAAGGCGTTGAAGCTGCCGTGCGCCCGATGCGGAATGATTTCGTCGCCGCGCCGGTAGGTCAGGCTGGCGACGTTGCCAATCTCGTTGACGTCCGACAGTGCCGCCAATTCCAGGACACCATCCTCAGGTTCGCCGACGAACATGCCGTCGACCTTCGGAGCCCGGACCATCGATTCGCCCGGCGTCGTGGACGCGTGGGGACCGAAGCAGAACATGGGGACGCCGTAGTGCGCCTTGATCTCGGCCATTGCCGCCACGTCGGCGTCGAGCGTCGGCGTGGTGCTGGGAAACAGAATGAGCGTGGGCGCGAAGCCCTCCTGGTCGAGATCCGTGAGGAGGTCCGACACGCCGCGCCGTGACGCGGTCAAATCCACGAGCCTGACTTGCTGGCCGCGCTGACGCAGCAACGCCGCGAGCAAGGCAAGCGTGTAAGGAGGCTTGGTGGTGCCCAGCACCTCCTCGCGTTCCTGGCAGCGCCCCTGCCGGGTAAATGCGATACCTCCGACGAGCGGAGGGTTGACGAGCAGCGTCCGGTCCCCGATCATTCTGCGATCCCTTCGGCGAGCACAGCCGCATCATCCATCATCGGCGCGCCGTCCAGTTCCACTTTGCAGCACCTGCGGCACACCGGAAACAGTCTCTCGTCCACGAGCTTCTTTCGCAATGCCACATACCTCGGGCCTGTCCAGACCTCTTCCAGCGACTGCGTCGTCAGGTCGCCTACCTCCAGTCGGATGAAGGGGCAGAAGTACGCCTTGCCGCTGAAGGAAACCCTGGCGTAGAGAAACGGATACAGGCAGCGGCCGGCCAGAGGTGTGCCGGGCGTGTAGTAGTCCTTCAGGATCGGCGAGCGCACCTTGGGCCGCATGTCGAAACGGATCCCGCGCGCGCGGCACTTGGCTGCCAGTGCGTCCACTTGCTCTTGCACGCGAGAGGCGTCGAGGCCGGGGTTCGACGTCACAAACGTCGAAATCACTTTGGGGTCGTCAGTCCCGAGCATCTGGATGGTCTGCTGTACCTCGTCGGGCGTGCTGAACATCAGGTGGTTCAATCCGATTGCGTCCACACCCAGGTTCTCGGCGACATCCGCCATCTGGTCGAGGACTTCCAGGCTCTCGTGCGCCACGGTGGTATTGATACTGACCCTCAGGGGCGCGCCCTTGCGTTTCGCGGCGGCCTGAAGGCGCGCGAGCCCGGCCGACGTGCGTTCGAATGTTCCCTTCACGCCCCGGGCATTGTCATGCACTTCGCCGGGGCCATCAATCGACACGCTGATGTGCCTGAGGAATCCCCGGGCCGCCAGATCCGCCATGGCTTCCGCCCGTTCCTCATTGATGATGGTGCCATTCGTCGTCAGGTAGCCGCAGGTGTATCCCTTTTCGCGAAAGACCTCCATGAGCTCCATGATGTCCTTCCGCATGAAGATCTCTCCGCCGGTCAGACTCACCTGCAGACCGTCCTGGTTCGGAAAGGCGCGCTGCAAGACGTCAATCGGCAGTTCCTCCCGCCATTCACCTTCGAGGTTCAGCAGATCACCCACGTAGCAGAATTCGCACGTCAGGTTGCACCGCATGGTCGCCTCGTAGACAACGCCGATGGGGAGCCGGCCGGCTTCCCCGGTCTTTTCGCGCTCGAAGCGCTCGATGTGGTTGCGGTACTTGCGGCGGCGATACTGAGCCCACAGGCTGGTCAGCGCCGGCACGCTGCGCGCACGGCGGGCCACCACGTCACGAAGTCGAGTGCTCAGGGTCATGCGATCAGTCGATCCGCCAGATCTCGATGACCGGACCTGGGCGCTCAAGCGCGGGATCCAGACGGGCATCAGTGTTGTGCAGAAACGGCGCCACCACGGCCCGGCGCCCTTGATCGACGTCCGATCGGTAGGGCGAAAACGTGGCGACGATATGTCCACCGTTCGCCAGCGCCCGATCGAGCGACGCCAGCGACGCGTCCGGAATATTGTACCGCTTCAGCGCCACGTACATTACCCCGAGCACCCGAAGCGGCTCCAGCGTTTCTGTTGCGTCAAACTCCCTGGGAGAGACGTACAGCTTGTCGGCATCCAGGCCGCCAATGCCCAGGTAGATCGTGCGATAGGCCAGTGCCGGATACGGATTGAGCGCCAGTTGCTCGCGGAACTTCACTGATGGGGGCTCCTCGGACCCTCGCGTGACTTCCAGGGCCTCAATCAGCCCCTCGCGTGACTGGCGAAGCGGCACACTGTAGGGCTGCACAAGAATCGATGTTCCCTCGGGAATATGTTCCTCCACCCAGGCCTGCGCCAGCGTCCGTGTGTCTGTCTGCTGGAAAAACCTGCCGGTCCGGACGCTCTTCACGCCCCCGGGTGATGCGATGACGAGGGCCAGGGCGGCAACGGCGATGGGGGAGGCGGTCACTCGGGGACTGAATGCCCGGAGGGCGCGGGAAACCGCGACGCCCGCGCCGATCGCCAGAAACGGGAGCACGGCGTTCAGATAGCGGCTTGCCGGGACGGTGTTGGAGATGAACAGGAGAAACACCGTTGGGAACAACAGCAGGAACAGGCCCTGTCTCCGACTCTCCACCGCCACCAGCAGCAGTCCCGCCATGCCGACGACCCCGGCCGGCCAGCCCAGTCCGTCCTGTACGAGCAGGGTGAGATACCGGCCCAGTGAAGGCAGTCGTCCCGCCGCTTCGGTGGCGCGGTCCATCACGATCGCGCGATTCTGCGTGATGTCGATCCAAGCGGTGTCAATGTTCGGCAGCAGGAACGGCGACGCCGCCAGGAACACCAGGGTCGTCACCAGGCCGGCCTGCATCAGGTGCGAGACGCGTCGTGACCACGGCGTGCCGGTCTGTGAGAGCAGCACGAACGTCACCGGCAGTGCGAGGAACACCGCGTAGTAGTGCGTGGACATGGCGAGGCCGGCCATTGCGCCGGTCCCCCTGACATCACGAAGCAGCGCGGGGCCGTCGGTCTTCAGTATTCGAAGGAGCCACAGGTGGGTGAGTACGATCAGCAGCGTCACGGGCACGTCGTGCTTGACGTAGTGGGCGTCCATCACCGCGATTGGCGCCACGGCCAGGAAGATCGCCGCCGCCACGGCTGCCGACGGCGCGAACAGCCGTGCAGCCAGGCGCGCCGCCGCGACAATCGTGGCGATGCCGCACAGGGTGGTCAGCAAGCGGCCGGCCCAGAACAGGCGCGATGGATCGACGAAGAACTCGCGCTGGAACGCGGCCAGCGAGTCCCAGATGCCCAGTGCCCATCCGACGATGAAGGTCAGTCCCTCCCACGCGAACAGGACGTAGAAGTAGAGCGTGGGATAGAGGAAGTTCCTGGGGTTGAGATCGCCGGTCCCGAAGGCCAGCGCACGATTCATGATCGCGACCTCGTCCATGTTGAATACGGCCGGAAGACCGAAGCCGAGACCCGTCAGTCGAAGCCACAGTCCCACGCCGCAGGCGATCAGGACCGCGATCACGAG
This sequence comes from Acidobacteriota bacterium, assembly GCA_024640135.1. Classification (GTDB taxonomy): domain Bacteria; phylum Acidobacteriota; class Vicinamibacteria; order Vicinamibacterales; family SCN-69-37; genus SYFT01. The sequence goes on along the minus strand of JAHEFO010000016.1, from coordinate 28,364 downwards.
CTCCCTACGAGACACGCGGCCTCCGTCGTGCGATGCGCCACAGCGATGTCAGCAGGGCGCGTTCACTTGCCCGGAGGAATCCGACGGACCAGAGCAGCATGCCGAAGACTGCCACAGTCGTCGTCCCTCGGACGAACACGCCCACGATCGGTTGCATCTCCGGGAGGGCCCACCCGGCGGCGGCGGCCGCGATGCCAACGGCGACCACCCGGACGATGCGGCCACGCTCGTAGGTCATCGGGTAGTGGCGCCGCGCGAAATACCCGGCGACAGCCGCGAGCGTGACATAGGACAGCACAAACGCGCACGCGGCGCCCACCACGCCGTAGCGCGGCATGAGCAGCAGGCCACTGCCAAGGCCGGCGAATGCGGCCGCGAATGTCGACACCGGGTAGTACTTCGTCTGGCTCGAGAGGTTGAGACCGATCGACGTCAGGAGGTACACCCCCTGAAATGCGATACCCAGGGCGATCAGCGGCACCACCATCGCCGCATCGTCATAGGCGACGGGGGTCAGCACATTGACAAGGTCAGTCGCGATTGCCGTGGTGCCAGCCACCAGGAGGCAGAGAATCGCGACGCCGTAGGTCGTGATCTTCCTGAAGACCATCTGGGGGTCTGATTGTCTGGCTGTTTCGTAGTAGAACGGAGCCCATCCGGTCTCGAACGCCGAAAGAAACAGCTTGATGGACCGACCGATGGTCGTGCCGATTTGGTAGACGCCCATGCGGTCGAGCGGAATGAATTGCTTCAGCAGGTAGGTATTGCCGGCGTCCAGCGCCTGCTGCGCCAGTCCGTGCGGCAGGCGTGGCAGGCCAAAGTGCAGGCACAGACGCAATTCGGGCATCGAAAACGCGGGCCGCCACATCGGTCGAATCCACGGCCAGAGCATCGGGAGCAACAGCAAAGTCACGGTGAGGTCTGCCAGCATGAGGCCGGTGATGCCCCACCCGGCATACAGCACGAAAGCCACGCGCAGCAGGAGTGTGCCAGCCGAACGTCCAAACGTGAAGGCGGAAAACGTCAGCGCCTGCTTCCGCATGCGCATCACGTGAAACGGCACAAAGGTGAATGTCAGGAGGAAGGTGTTCACCAGCACCAGCCGGAGCGCCGTCAGGTAGTCGGACCAGGCGTCGTCGAAGAGGTGGGTCGCCAGAAGCGGCGACGTGGCCAGCAGTACCAGCAACAGCAGGCCAGAGGCGGCGCCCAGGAACATCCAGAGCGTGCTGGCCAGGAGCTGGCGTTCGGGTCCTTCCTCGCGATCGAGATAGAACCGCATGAACGCGCCATCGACTCCCCACCGGAACACGATCTTGGTCAGCGTTTCCGCCACGAGCAGCATTGCCAGGGCGCCGATGTCGGCTGGAGTCAGGACTCTCAGGTACAGCGGCAGCAGCGCCATGCTGATGGCGGTCACGGCGACGTCGCCGGCGCCGTAGATCGCGACGTTGCGGGTCAGCGAGCCAAGGGGTTTTCGCACCGGCTGTTTCGTTCAGGGGCGCTTGAAGCGCAGAAGATTCAGGAAACACCAGCCAGGGACGGGTAGCAGGCGCGTCAGCGCGCGATGCAGGGGCAGCAGGCGTGCAGGCGACTTGCGGATCCACCGCGTCAGGATGGGGACGGTTGGAAAGATGCCCCGCCGTTCGACGAGGCGGAACCCGGCGCGACGGGCCATGTCCAGGTATTCGACCACCGGGCGATCCCCCGGATGCTTCTCCAGGCTGGCCGTGTGAATCAGCCGGCCCTGCAGCAGGAAGTGTACCCGCGACTGCAGGTGCGCCAGGTTGGGGATGGAGACCAGCAGTTCGCCGCCCGGACGAATGACGCGAAACAACTCCCCGATGGCCTTCGGCTGGTCTTTAAACGTCAGGTGTTCCAGCACGTCGAGGCACGTGGCCCGTTCGAATGACGCTGCCGCGTAGGGGAGCGCCAGCAACGAACCCCTGGTGACGCTGGCTGAACTGTAATTGGGGTCAAGGCCTTCAATGGCCAGTCGATCGCGAAACTCCTCGACGAGCACGCCCTCGCCGCATCCGGCGTCCAGCACCCTGGTGCCGGGCGGCAGCGAGGTCAGGTAGCCGCGGACGTACGCCAGCTTCGCCAGATAGGTGGGATAGAACTCCCAGTCGGGCGAGGGTTCCCTGTGGTAGTCACCGCGGACGGCATATTCGCCTGTGGGAGCGCCGGTCATGCCCGGCGATTGTACCGCGGTGCCCGGATGCCAGTGATGTGAATCAGCCCGGCGTCAGTGCTGGCCGCCCCCGCCGCCGCCCCCGCCGCCTCGGCCACGGCCGCCAGTCGGACTCGTGGGCGGCCCACCCGGTCCGGCTCCAGGCGGCGCGTTCGGGGGTGGAATCATCACGCCCGGAATCGTGGAGGTCACCACGCCACCAGGGCCAATGCGCAGGTTCGGATCCATCGGTGCGGGCGTTTCGGGCGTCATCGGCGGACCTTCGCCGATGATCGGCCGCACCGGCGGGATCTCATCGTCGGGTGATCCCAGAATCAGGCGGGGTGCGGACTCTGGCTCAGGCGTAAGGAAATTGGGGTCCAGCACCGCAGCGACCGAGGGGTTGGTGGCGGACGGTGTGGCAAAACTGGCCGGCGCGACTGCAGATCTGGTGGCGAGGATATACACGGCCTCGACCGCTGAAGCGCCTTCCTGAGTCGCGGCGCGCATCGAGGCGCCATATCCAGGCACTTCGCGCAGCAACGTGCGGAGGACTTCTGCCTCAGGCTGATTCTCAAATCTTGTCAAAAGCACCGGATCGCCAACCACTTCTTCGACGTTGACAATCTTGCTGCCGCCTGTGCGCGCCCATTCGGCAAGAATCTCCCGCAGCGTGACGTTCTCTGCCACGAGTGTCACCCGTCCGGCATTGAACGAAATCTCAAGCGTACGCGACTCCTGCGCCCGCGCCGGGGCCGTGAACACGAAAACGAGCAGGCTCGCGGCGACAACGGCGAAGCGATTCAGGTTCATGGCTGGCTCCTTTATCCCCATCATACGCCTTCTTTGGACGCTCGCGAGACCTTGGTGGCTCTGGTCTGAGAGGGCAGGAGATTAAGAAATGGGGAAATGCCCAAACTGCAAGATTCCCCTTTTTCAGATGAGTTTCTTGACCCAGAGCGGAGAATCTTTCTTTGGCAGGTCGCAGGATCGGCAGATTTCAGGGCCGCCGCTCTTCAGGTGCAGTCTGCGAGCCGCCAGATACGCGGGGCCGTTCCAGACCTCGGCGATCGAGGAGGTCCGGAGGTCCCCGAGGACATGGCGGCCGTCGAAGTCCGCGCAGCACAATGACACGCGACCGTCCCACAGCACGGTAAACGTCTGCCACATCCGGTAGCAGGGAAAATTCACGTTCGACGTAGCGTTGAGCGTGCCCGCCCAGTTGTGCAGGTCGGTGATGTGCACCTTGTCCGCGATTTTGCGCCAGTGCTCGATGAATTCCTGCTCGTCCACCGAGTTGTTCTGCCGCACGAACGACAGAATCAGTTTCGGCCGCACGCGACCACTGGCCTTGCGCAGCCTCACGAGCGTTTCGATATTGCGAATGACGACGTCGTAGTCGAGGTTGAGGCGGGTACTTTCGAACACTTCTTTGCCCGAGGCGTCCACGCTGATGTTGATGGCGTCGAGTCCCGCATCAATCATGCCCTGCGCGATGTCTTCGAAGATCAGGGAGCCGTTGCTGATCATCCCGACCTCCGCGATGCCGCGTTCCTTCGCATACCGCACCTTCTCGACAAGGGTCTTGTCCAGAAACGGTTCGCCGTAGTTGTGGACCCGCAGGTGCGTGATTCCGAGCGTGACGCACTCGTCGACTACCTTTCGATAGAGATCCATGTCCATCACGCCCTGCCTGCGGTGCATTTCGTCACGCGGACAGAACACGCACTTCGCGTTGCACAGGTTCGTGCTCTCAATCTGGACGATGTCGGGCCACCGTGACGTGCGTTCACGTCCGGTCTTGAGCATGATCGCGCGGGCCGCCCTGGCGTTCTTGAGGAGGGCGCGCTCGGCGATTTTGCGCGCGCGGGTAGAGAGGCCTGGCACGTTCCTATTATTGCCGTGAAGCCGACTGGGCGCACTCGTGCTCGATCACGCGCCGAAGAATGTCATCCAGGCCGACCGTCGGCGCATATCCTACCGCCGCGTGAATCTTGCGCAAGTCCGGAACGCGCCGCGGCATATCCTCAAATCCGGCCTCGTACGCCTTGTCGTAGGGGACGAGTACGATCTCCGACGCAGAACCTGTCATGGCCTTGACCTTCCGGGCCAGGGCCAGCATCGAGATTTCCTCACTGTTTCCGATGTTGAAGACCTCGCCCGTCACGTTGGGAGCAACGGCCAGCCGCAGCAGTCCTGTCACCACATCACCCACGTACGTGAACGCGCGTGACTGCGTGCCATCACCAAAGACCGTGATGGGCTCGCCCGAGAGCGCCTGCGCCACGAAGGTGGGAATCACCATGCCGTACCGCCCGGTCTGCCGAGGACCCACGGTGTTGAACAACCGCACCACCACCACCGGCAACTGATATTCCCTGAAGTACGCCAGCGCCAGAAACTCGTCGAGGGCCTTGCTGCACGCGTAGGCCCAGCGGTGTTTGCTCGTCGGCCCCATGACGAGGTCGGCTGTTTCCGAGAACGGCACAGCCGTGCTCTTGCCGTACACCTCGGACGTCGAGAAGATGACGACCCGTGTGCCACCTCGCCGCGCCTGCTTGAGGACACTTTCTGTCCCGTGCACGTTCGTCTCAATCGTGCGAACCGGCGCCTCGACGATGAGTTTGACGCCGACGGCGGCGGCCAGGTGAAACACGATGTCAGCACGGTCCACCATCTCCCCAACCAGCGCCTGGTTCATCACGGTGTCGATGGTGTACCGAAAGCCGGGCCGGTCCACCAGGTGCGCAATGTTGTCAAGCGATCCGGTGGAGAGGTCATCAATCACCTCCACGGTGTGGCCCTGCTCCAGCAGGGCCTCGGCCAAGTGCGATCCGACGAACCCTGCACCGCCGGTCAGTAACGCTCTCATCTTCATCGAGACGATCCCATCTCCAGAATGACGACGGCGGCGCGTCGCGCCGCCATCTGCATGGCCCGCAGGCCGTACCGTTCGACGAACGCCTCCGCCGCCGTGCTGAGGCGCTCCCGAACCTCTCGATCATACAGGAGCCGCTCCAATGCCTCCCCGATACCGCCGCTCGTATCGGCGCCCTCGACTCCGAGCATGACGCCCTCTTTCACGAATGGATCCAGGTTGCTGGGCTGGCCGATGACCAGCGCGGGCAATCCCAGGACGAGAGCATCAATGGCGACCGTGGAATTACGGGTCACGATCGCGTCGGCGGCCGACAGCACCTCCGCCAAATCCGCGTCCGGCGCCACGATGGTGATGTTGGCCAGGTCGCCGATGGACGACGCGTAGACGTCCCGGTTTTCGGCTGGGTGGGCCTTGATTGCCAGCTGAATGTCCGGCCGCCGGCGCACGGCCTCGACCAGGGCCGGCAACGTGGCACGCATCTCACTGAACTTGGTCGTGAGCACGACCAGGGGCTGACGGGCCCGCGCACCAAGCGCCTCACGGGCCGCCTCGCGATCGGCGGCCGTGAACGACGCGATGCGTGTCATCAGGCTGTCGAGGCCCGGACTGCCGGTGACGGCAAGCCGGTCGGCAGGGAAGGCGCCAGCGGTCCGCAGGTGCTCTTCGGCGTAGCCGTTGAAGAGCAAAGTCCTGTCGGGCGCCGGGAAACCGGCATCGGCGCCCAGCGGCTGCATTTCATCGGGTTCGTGCAGGTAGTTCAACCAGTGGCGATAGATGAATCCATGCTGCAGGCCGATGGACGTCACGCCACGTCGACGCGCTTCGAGCATCAGGGCGCGCCCCCAGCCTCCCGCTTCGGCGTAGGTCACGACCGTATGGCATCGGAGGGTATCGATGGCCGCTCCGGCTTCGTCCATCGCCCGGGCGGACCATGGCCACTGTACCTGCGCGACGCCCCGCAGTTCGTGTTCGAGGACGGGCCACAAATCGCAGCCATGGACAAGGGCGGCCTCGCGAATACCCTCGCCGCTGACGAGTTCATCCGCGTGGGCCGTTCGCTCTCGCCACAATGCCATCGAACCGCGGAGGGCCGACCATGGGGCGAGGTGTTCGATCGGCGTAATGGCTGGCGCCACTCCGTCCCTGGCCATCCCGGGTGTCAGGGCATCCCACCACCGCCGGGTAGTGAAGTTACGTTGCGGGCCCACCCCGACCAGGCGCAACACGCCTGGTGCGGCCTGGGCGATCGCGTCCAGCACCGGACCAATGTAGCCCTCCTGCCCGCCGTCTGGACCGTCACCGCCTCGCCAGAAGGCTGTGTGGACGAAGGCGGCGATGGGACCTGGTTCCGGCTGCGCAGGGGTCGCCCCGAAAGCCCGATCGACCCCTTGTTTCAACGAGCGGCGTGCGCGTGACAGAGCGGCCGTGACGCCGACTTGCGCACCGGGCCAGAAGAGTCGCCGCGGTCCCGCGCCACCGCTGGACAGGTCGATGGGCAGGCCGCGCGCCGCACTGAAGGCGCGCGCAGCGGTGGCGGTGGCGGTGCCAGCGGCGTCGATGAGAATCCGCGCGGGCGCATATTCCGCCTGCGCGGCATCGAGCGCCAGTACCGTCAGCACCGCCTGATCGAGCTGCCGCATTTTCTGCAGATACAACTCCGTGAACCACCACAGGGAATCGTCGCGGTACCGGAACCGTTCGCGCATCGGCACCGTGTCGTACGGCACGAGGCGCAGTCGCTTGATCCACGCGTTGGTCTCATCGCGGGCGCGCTCGGCCAGCGCCGGGGTCACAAGTGCCGTGAAAGGCAACACCCGTGTGGCGCCCCCGGTGGAGATACACGTGACTTGCGTTCCGGCCATGTCAGTGCGCCTCTTCCGCTGGCGTCGCCTGCTTTCGTGTCTCCCTCAGGAGTTCCCGCGCCGCGCGGATCACGACTTCTGCAGTGATGCCGTCCATGCAGTCGGGCACGTGGCCGCGGCAGCGTTCCGGCGGCAGCCGCACCTGGCCGCAGGGACTGCAGGGCAACTGCACGCGCAGCACGCGCCGGCGATCGATGAGCGGGCCGTATCGGGCTGGATCCGACGGACCGAACAACGCCACAACGGGCGTACCCATTGCGGCGGCCAGATGCATGGGACCGGTATCGCCCGTAATCAGTACGTCGAGACGGCCAAGCAACGCGGCCGCTCCCGGAAGGTCCAGGGCGCCCGCCGCATCGACGACAGGCCGGTCGCCGAGCATCAGGCGCACCTCATCCACCATCACCCGATCCGTGACTCCGCCCGTGAGCACGAGCGTGGCGCCTGCCTCATCGGCCAGGGCCCGACCGACCTCCGCGAATCTCGCCAGATGCCACTGTTTGGACTCCCGGCCGCCGCTGACGTGCAGGCCGATCAGGCGCGTGGGTTGGGCGCCGGCCAGGATCGCGCCGGCCGCGGCGACGGCCGTCCGATCAGGCATCAGGCGTCGCGTCGGCGGGGTTGGCAGCGGGCCGGCCCCGGCGGCCCGACGGATGAGGTTGAGCGCGTTCGTCGAGACATGCGCGGCCGGATCGTACGACAGTGCGTCGGTCAGCAGCGCACCGCCGCCGCCAGTCCCATAGCCGATACGCCGTCCTGCGCCGGTCAGCCATCCGAGGAAGTTGGTGCGGATATCCGGCTCGAAGACCACCACCAGGTCGTAGCGTCGCGTCCGCCACTGGCGCGCACGGGCGAGCAACTGGCGCCACGACAGGCCCATGCCTTCCCGCGTCAGCCACGGCACGTCCGCGCGTTCGATGTGATGGAGCCCCGGGATGAGGGCGGCCAGCGGCTCGTTCCAACTGCCGACGGCGAGGTCGACTTCCGCCGACGGCCACGCCTCCTGTGCCGCCGCGACGGCGTCGAGCACCATGAGCAGATCGCCGATGCGTTCAAGTCGCAGCAGCAGGACACGTGCCGGCACCGCAACCGGCCGCCGGCGGCGCCACCACGCCAATGGCGCCAGCAGAAGGTCGGCGACGCCGACCAGGAGCCGTTCGCGTGGCACGTAAATCTGAAGGTGATCGAACATCGTTGCCTCGGCCGTCAGCGCACGGTCACCGAGTCCACCATGACGCCGAGTTCCCGAGTATCCCGCGCGCCGGGCGAATCGCTTGGTGACCAGATCGTGGATTCGATCCGCAGCGTGGCTGGTGCGTCGACCAGTGCCGCGGCCGCCGCGAGTTCGGCGGGAATGGGAAACGAATAGGACTGGAAGTCCGGCAGGACCGCAGTTTCGCCGATTGGCACGCCGTTGAACAGAATCCGTACGCGCGCCGGGGTCGCCGTCGCGGGACGACCACCGCCGCTCATGACGAATGCGACTGTCCGCTCCTGGCCGTCCAGACCCGGCACCGCCACCTCCGAGGCGTCCTGCGTCCATCGAATCGTCCGGCCGTCGCTTTGTTCCTTGGCGTGGAAACGCACCACGTGGAGATCATCTCGGAGTCCTACGTCAAGCGTGAACGGGCCGCTGGTGGGACGGCCGATGGTGAGTTGGTAGACACCGTAGTCGAACTCCTTGGCATGAACAAGTTGCGGCAACCGGTCGCGCGTGACTTCGAACTCGTCGATTTGCACCCGGTCGCTGTCGACCGACGTGGCCACGATCGTCCGTGACAGCAGCGCCGTCCCTCCCGTGCCGACGAAAAACACGCGCTCGTATCGCTGGAGTGCGTCTTCGAGGAAGACACGGAACGTCACCAGGTCGGGTTTCGGCGAGTTCAGCGAGAGGACTGATTTCGCATAGATATACGCCAGCGGCAGCGCCAGGACATGCACGTCCGACTCCGAGTTGCGCGACTCCACGATGACCAGGTCGCGTGACGTGAACCGGCTGGCGAGGTGTTCGACGTACGGAATGATGTTCCGATACTCCACATGCGGCACGATGGGCGCGGCGGCGACGACGTAGTGCTGCGCGACCAGCGCCAGAAACAGCGCGCCGGACAGCGGTCGGAGCAGGGCCAGGCCGCGCAGACGTCCGGTCAGCGGCCCGAGGACGGCCGCGGCGGCCAGCAACAGCGTGCCCGGCAGGATGATTGCCAGAAATCGCCGGGCCAGCCAGAAGTGTTCCGGAACGACATGCAGCTTGTAGAAGAGGAAGATCGAGAACGCCGACAGCGTCAGGATGAATGCCGGATCCCGCCAGAAGTGGCGGCGGGCAGTGAGGACGAGGCCGGCCAGGGCGGCGATCAACATCGGCCACCACACATACACGTCGACAAACGTGCGGAGCGAGTCTGCGTCGGCCTGAGCCAGCTTCCCGGCCTGTTGACGGAACAGGTACGCGTACGTCGCGAGCGCCACCATGCCGCCTGAGACGACGATGGGAATCCAGCGTCTTGCCGCGCCGGGGTGACGCCGGCGCGCCCATCCCAGCAGCGCGGTCAGCGCCACACCAACTGCCACGCCGGCGGCCACATTCGGAGGAGGAAGGTTCGTGAGGTAGACGTTTGCGAGCCAGAAGTACGCCTGCATGAGGCCTGTCAGGTAATACAGTCCCACTGCGGCGCAGGCCGCCATCGGCACGAGAAACCGGAACCTGAACCGGTCCCCAGACGTGGCCAGCCACAGCAGGGGCACGGTTCCCGTCATCACAACGACCGCCAGCAGCGCCTCCATTCGCGAGAACAACTGCAACCCGATCATCCAGGCCGCGACCGGCCCGAAGAAGCGGTCGTCATCCTGATGTGCCCGAGCGAAGGCCAGCAGGGCCGCGAACAGTCCGGCTTGCAGGACGATGTCACTGTTGGGATACCTCGAGTACCAGATCTGGACGACGTGGAGTCCAAGGAGCGTCGCTGCCGCGAATGCTGGCCAGCGCCCGAACAGTCGAGCGCCGGCGAAGTACACGGCGAGCAGTCCCAGCAGGCCCCACACGGCCACGGTTTCCCTGGCGCCCGAAACACCGTCCAGGCCATAGCCGATTGCGATCGACGCCGGAAACAGGTGTGGAAACTGTCCGACGACTCGGCCTGACAACGGATCCTGTGCAACAAACCCCATGAAGTTCTGGCTGTCCCGGTATTCCGCGCCGGAGAACAGGTCCCGGGCGAAGGCCGGGATGGCCGCAAGCGTCTCGTCCTTGATGACCAGTGTGCCGCGTTGCGCAATTTGAATGCCTTCGCTGATGTACGCGCCAGGGTCCTTGCCGCCGATGATGTACTCCGACACCGGCCAGAATCGCCAGAGGCCGAGCACGATCAGGCAGATCGGCATCACGACGGTCCAGGAGGGACGCGAGGCCTGGCCGGCGTACGTCAGCCGCCTGCGCGCGGCCAGAAGCGACGCTGCGACGATTCCCGCGTTGATCATCAGCAGCAGTTCAAAACGGTAGCGTTCGAGCGCCGCCAGCGCCAACACCACGCTGAGTGACCAGGTGATGCTCAGGCTGACGTGCCAGAAGACGCGTTCCTCAGCGTCGAGGGCCGCACGACGGTCCCGATGCCACCACGGGAGGCGGTACAGGGCCGCGCCTGGAAGGTAGGCGACCAGCACAAACGCGACCACTGTCGCGATCATCACGCGCTACCCGCCGACGGCGTCCGCGGCGCTCAGACGTTGCACCGCCGCAGCCACGCGATCGACCTCGTCGTCGGTCAGCGCCGGATGCAGCGGCAGGGAGAAGAGCTCGCTGCAGACGCGATTCGCGTTGGGGCACGGCAACGAGGGGATCGCGGCCAGTGCCGGTTGCTCAGGAATCGGGACAGGGTAGTGAATGAGCGTCTCGATGCCGTCGGCGCGCAAGTCCGCCTGAGCGGCATCACGGCGCGCCGACCGCACGGGAAAGAGATGGTAGACGTGTCCCGGATCACGCTCTGGCGGCACGATAATCGGCGCGCCGGCGAGCGCCTGCCGATAACGCGCGCCGATCTCGCGGCGCCGGGTCGTCCACGCCGGCAACAGCGGCAGCCGGGCCCGCAGAACGGCCGCCTGTATTTCGTCCAGCCTGGTGTTCACGCCAAATTCGACGTGGTGGTAGCGGTCCGTCTGCCCACCGTTCCGCAGGCGCCGGAGGCGTTCCGCCAGCGGGGCATCGTTGGTGACGATGGCTCCGGCGTCGCCCAACGCGCCGAGATTCTTTGTGGGATAGAAGCTGAACGCACCGGCCGCGCCGATCGTGCCGACGGGACGCCCGTTCGCGGATGCCAGGTGCGCCTGGCACGCATCCTCGACGATGGCGAGATTGTGGCGGCGGCCGATGGCCGCGATGGCCGTCATGTCGGCGGGTTGCCCGTAGAGATGGACTGGCAGAATGGCCGCCGTCCTGGACGTGACAGCCGCTTCGACCTTCGCGGGATCGAGTGTGAGGCGGTCGAGGTCAATATCGGCGAACACCGGCGTGGCTCCCGCCATCATCACGGCCAGCGCGGAGTACGCCGCCGAGAGCGGCGTCGTGATCACTTCGTCGCCAGGGCCGATGCCCAGGGCACGCAGTGCCAGCGCGATTGCATCAGTGCCGGTGCCCACACCCACGGCGTGTGCCGCGCCGCAGGCGGCAGCGAACTCATTCTCGAATGCCGCGAGTTCAGGGCCGAGAATGAACCAGCCACTCGCCAGCACCCGATCGATGCCCTCCCGGAGGGCGGCGTCATCTGCGCCGAGCGTCAGACGCATGAAGGGAATGGGCGCAGTTGTGCTCACGTCGGCGTCTCCCCATCCTCGACGTAGTGCTCACGATGCTCCCGGTAGAATGCCAGCGTTCTGGCAAGGCCTTCAGCCAGTTGCACGGTCGGTCGCCAGCCGGTGGCCTCCTGAAATCGTGTCGAATCGGAATAGAAGGAGCCGATGTCGATCTTCTTCTTTTCCTCGGGCCACTCGACATACCGCACGTGCCCGGCACCGGCGGTCGCGATCAGAAGCTCAACCAGATCCCGATGTGAGATGTGTTCGTCTCCGCCGACGTTGAGCGGGTGCCCATTGATCGTGTCGGTGGCGCCCGCACGCAGAAGCGCATCCGCCGCATCGTCAACATAGACGAAGTCGCGAATCTGGGAGCCGTCGCCGAAAATGTGAATTTCCTGATCGTCGAGCGCCAGGCGGATGAACCAGCCGATAAAGCCCTGGCGATTGTGCTTGATGAGTTGGCGGGGACCGTAGACGTTCGTCAGCCGCAATGAGCAGGCGCGCACGCCAAACACGTTGTTGTAGACCAGGTGATACTGCTCGCCGGCCGCCTTGTTGATGCCATTGATGTCCGTCGGCCGGACGAGATGCTCCTCGTCCACCGGAAGCCGGTCCGGGCGGCCATAGATCTGCCGGGTGCTGGCGTAGACCACCTTGGTCGACGGGTTGTGCCGTCGACAAGCCTCGAGGAGGGTCAGTTGACTGCGGCAGTTGATGTCGAGATCGGTGCCCGGGTCTCGCATGCTGTCGATATGGCTGACCTGACCGGCGAGGTTGAAGATGACTTCGCGGTCGCGCACCAGATAGTCCATGGTGCCACCCTGCCGAATATCGGCGACATTGAGTCGAACCCGGTTCTCCAGTCCGGCGATATTGAAGAGGTTGGCGCCAGAGTCCGGAATCAGGGCATCGACGATGAGCACGTCCGCGCCGAGGCCGGCGAGGCGTCTGGCGAGATTCGAGCCGATGAATCCCAGGCCTCCGGTGATCATCACCGGCCGGTTCCGATAGAACTCGCGGTAGTCGCTCATGGGGTTCCGGCCTTTCGGTGCGCGCCGACCACCACCAGCTTGATCCAGAGCTTCAGGACGTCTCTTGCCGTGCGCCACAGGCGAGGATAGTTGAAAAACTGTGACTTGCCGAAGGTGCGGTGGTAGTGGTGGACAGGCACCTCCTCGATTCGGCAGCCGGCGTCAGTCAGCTTCTTCATCAGTTCAAGACAGATCACGCCGCTGTTGTGTTCGAGCGCAATCCGATCGAATACCGATCGGCGAATGAGCCGAAAGTCGCAGTCTACGTCGCGCACCCTGAGTCCGAACAGCATCTTCACAGTGTGATGGTAGACCCGGCCGATGATGATCCGGTGCATCGGATCTGAGCGGGCGATCTTGTAGCCATTGACCACGTCCACCCCCATGGTCATCTTCGGCCAGAGTACTTCCATTTCGGCCGGGTCGTATTGCGCATCACCGTCGGTGTAGAAGATGAATTCCTTGCGGGACTCCGAAAATCCTGTGCGCAGCGCGCCGCCGTAGCCGCGATTGGCGGGATGATGGATGGCCCGCACTTCCGGGTAGGTGTGCGCCAATTCGTCAATGATCTCCGCCGTGTGGTCCGCACTGCCGTCGTTGACCACGATGATTTCGAAGTCCGGCGTCAGCTTCTGCGCGCTGGCCCTGGCCGTGATCACCAGGCTCGCAATCGTCCCGCTGTCGTTGTAGGCGGGGAAGAAGATGCTGAGTCCGGGAGTTGTGAGTGCAGGGCCGCTGACCATCGCGTGGTCAAACGCTAACACGCCGTCTCGAAGGGCGACAAGGATCCAGTCGATTCATGCGCGTGCGCTGGCGTAGGCCGCGACCATTCGATCAGCGGTGTTGGCCCACGAATGGTCGCGGATCACCCGCGCCCGGGCTCGCTGCCCCAGGTCGCGGGCCACCCCAGGCGACGCCAGGAGGCGCGCAATGGCTGAAGCCAACGCGGCCGCGTCGCGCTCCGGCACGAGCAGGCCGTTCTCGCCGTCGGAGATGGCTTGCGGCAGGCCGCCCGCGCGCGTGGCGACGACCGGCGTGGCTGATGCCAGGGCTTCCAGGGCAAAATTCGGCAACCCATCGACGTTGCCCGCGTCATCGCGCACGGAGGGCACGGCAATGACATCGGCGGCTGCGGCGAATCGCGCGATCGCGTCCTGCGGCTGATCGCCCAGGAACCGCACGGGCAGGCCGGCAGCGCGAGCCTTCAGGGGGGGCGCCAGGTCGCCGTCTCCGGCCAGCAGGACCTGAAGAGTCGGATGTGCGCTGACGAGGCCCCGGACCGCGTCGATCAGATACTCGAAGCCTTTCTTGCTGACGAGGCGGCCGCCAGCGAACACGAGTGGAGCTTCTCCGATACTCAGGGCCGCGCGCACGGCCGCGCGCACGGCTGCATCGGGGGCGAATCGCGCCGCGTCCACGCCATAAGGGACGGTCTGGATGCGGGCCGGGTCCGCGCCCAGGGCCACCGCGCGATTTCGCAGATCGTCGCTGCAGGCGGTTACCGCCCCGGCTCGTCGGAAGACGCGCCGCGCCAGCGCACCCAGCGCCCCGTGTCGTTCGGCAATGAACACGTCCGATCCATGAAGACTGACCACCAACGGAAGGCGTCGCGCGGCGGCGGCAGCCATCACGCCGCCGGGAATGACCCAGTGAGCCTGCATGACGGTGGCCCGGCGTTTGGTGGCGACGCGCCAGGCCTTGAACCACCCGGCGGCCAGTGCCGCGGGCGCGATCGCCCACGCCGCCGCGCGCAGGTCGGTATCGGCGCGCAAACCGGACGCGTAGCCGAAGACGTTCAGAGCGGGCACGGGTGCGTAGCGGAAGAAGTGAAAGAATACGCCGTCTTCCTCGCGGCCGCGGGTGATCGCCGGATGCCACGGAGCCACCACGTGGACTTCATGGCCCAGGGCTGCCACGCCCTTCGCGATCGGCTCAATGAAGCTGCCTACGCCATCACCAGGGAACCGCGGGTACGACGTGGTGACCATGACGACAACTTCGCGCATCATTGGTCTCACGATCCGGACCGGCGGAGCCGGCCCCGGCGGAGGATCAGCTGCCAGGGCGTCCACAGAGATTCGAGCAACACGGAGCCGGAGACCTTCGAATACCCTTCCTGGCGTTCGACGAAGATAATCGGGACCTCACCGATCCGGCATCCGTGACGTTGGGCTTCGAACAGCATCTCCGGCAGAAATGCATAGCCGCTTGTGCGCGCGTGGGACAGTGGCATCTTGGCGAGGGCCTCCCGGCGCCAGGCGCGATAGGCGCTGGTGCAATCGCGCGCGCTGAGTCCCGTGATGAGGCGGATATAGCGGTTGGCGAACGCGGAGAGGAAGATCCGGTGCAGCGGCCAGTTCACGACGCTGACCCCATTGAGATATCGCGATCCGATCACGAGGTCGTAGCGCTCAAGACCGGCAGCCAGGTCCGGCAGGTGCGCGGGGTCATGGGACAGGTCCGCGTCCATCTGGCAGATGGCGTCCGCGTCGGTCGTCAACGCGTGCCGCAGGCCATCGACGTAGGAGCGGCCGAGCCCGCGGGGGCCAGTGCGGTGCATGACTTCGAGGCGGCCGGGATACCGGATCGCCAATTCGTCGGCCAGCGCCCCTGTGCCATCGGGTGACCCGTCGTCCACCACGAGGACGCGCGTGAACGCGTGCGCGAGAATGCGCTCGACGACCCGTTCGAGGTTGGCGCGTTCGTTGTACGTGGGCATCACGATTAGCATGGAGGTCATGCGGCCACCTGCCGGCGCAGGACCCGCGGCGCCCACGCCATTGCGGCCAGCACCAGGAGCACCGGATCGATGACGGGAATCCGAAATCGCTCCTGCGGGAAGAAGATGAGGCAGGTCAGCAGCGCCGACCCCAGGAGCAACCATAAACCCGGCGAGGCGCTCGATCGGTCCCGCCATCGCCAGAGTCCGAGCAGCGCGCCGGCCAGCGCCAGGCCGTACGACACGACCGACGCCCAGGCGTAGAGGCGTGAATGCAGCCAGTACGAGGGACCCGCGGGCACCACCGTGTAGAAGACTTTGCGTGCCTCCAGAGCCAGCCAGTCCAGCGGGTGGGCGCGAATCCACGCGAACGCTTCGCGATAGTAGACCGGCTCCATGGCCTCTTCGTTCAGCTCCGGATACCGGGCGCGCAAACGTTGGCTTTCAATCTTGATCGCCGGGTTGACCGCCATGTCGCCATCGCCGATCGCCAGCGGGTGATTTCCGGTCCAGAAGGTTACGCCGCCTTCCGAGGCAACCAGGACGAACCGTCCATGCACACTGAAGTTCCTCGCCGTCCACGGGCCGACCACGAGCAGCGCGCCGATGGCGAGTGCGGCGACGGGAACCCATCGCCGCCGCCATGCCCAGTACGGCGCCGCCAGCATCAGGAAGAACAGCAGCGCGGGTCGAATCAACACGCCCACGCCCGCCAGCAGTCCGCAGAGCAGGGCGAGGCGCACACGGTCGGCCGGCCGAGTGGCAGCGGTCGCACGATCGAACAGCAGGATCGTGAACAGCCCAAGCGGCCAGAAGATCGCTTCGCTGAATGCCCGGGAGGCGATCCAGATCAGGGGCGGGTAGACGGCTGCCAGGAACGCGGCGGCTGTTGCCGCGCGGGGGCCGGCCAGTCGCGCGGCGAGCGCCGCGGCTGCCAGGATGCCCAGCGCGCCGACCAGCGACTGCGTCACCTTGACCATCGTTGGCACGCTGGTCGTGGCGGCACGGCCGCCACCCGCCACGGCCAGGAATGCGGGATACCCGGGTGCGCGGCCGAATGGGTCGGTCAGGCCCGCGTCAGAGACGAATCCGTCGCCTGCGCGCAGGCTTCTGGCCAGCGACAGGTACTCGCGCTCGTCGCGCGTGAGCGGCTCGTCCACCCAGTAGCCGAGACCGAACGCCAGGCGGAGCGCCACGCCGAGCGCCGCAATGACCAGCAGTTTACTTGCGCCCATCGAATCGCTGCGAAGCCAGTTGCTCCGAGACCAGGCCGACGAGGAAGACGACGACGCCAAACATGATCAGCAGCACTGAGGAGTTGGTGATGTGCATCTGCGTGGCAATCGTCCACGCCGCATAGGCCGCGCCAATCGCGAACGACGCGCCCGCCACCGGCAGGAAGATGCGCATCGGGCTGTAGATGGTGATAATCCGGAGGAGAATCACCAGGAACTTCACCCCATCACTGGAGAGGCGAATCTTCGAATGGCCGGTGCGCTGACGCTGGTCGATCGGCTCGAAGTGGACGCTGTACCCTGCCTTGACAAAGGTCATCGTCGTGGTCGTTGGCGTCGAGAATCCGTTCGGAAGCAGGAAGAGGAATTCCCGCAACCGATTGACGCGGGCTCCGCGGAAGCCAGACGTCAGGTCGGGAATCTTCCTCTCCGCGAGGTAGCTCGCCAGCCAGTTCAGTAGCGCATTTCCCAGGCGTCGCACCGGTCCAGCCTGCGTGGCGGCCGACCGGGCGCCCACAACGAGATCATAGGTGCCAAGACGCGAAGCCAGACGCACGGCATCGGACGGTTTGTGTTGTCCATCACCATCGACGATCAGCAGGTATTCGCCAGTCGCCGCGCGAATACCGGCCTTGACGGCTGCGCCGTTGCCTTTGTTGTAGGGCTGGCGCACCACTAGTGCGCCGGCACCTTCCGCCAGCGCCGCCGTGTCGTCAGTCGACGCGTCGTCGATCACGAGTATCTCGTGCCACTCGGCTTCGGCTCGCAGATCCCGGACGACACCGGCGATCGCCCCGGCTTCGTTGAATGCCGGAATCACGATTGAGACCTCTGCCGGTGCCGCCATCAGCGCGGGTCCTGGCGCCCCTCGGGCGTTTCCGGCGGTGGTGTTCCGTCGTTCCGCAGTTCCATGCTTCGGATGCGATAGAGCAGATCCTCCAGCAGTTTTCGAGTGCCGGAGATGGCGTCGGCGACCAGGCCAATCAGAATCACCTGGAATCCGACAATCATCAGCACGGCCGACAAGATCAGGGACTGGAGATGCCGATCCCCATACGTGTCGCCCGCGAGCAGGAAGTAGAGGTACCTGAGTGAGATGGCCAGGCCAGCCGCAAAGATCGTGCTGCCGATGTAGCTGAAGACCTTCAGGGGCTCGTACATCGTATAGATGCGGACAATCGTCGCCGCTGACTGCTTGATGTATCCGTACAGGCTGTTGAAGAGCCGCGAGGGTCGCGTATGTGCGTTCGTGCTGATCTCAACGTGCGCGACGGCCATCCTCTTCTTACCCGCCTGAATGATCGACTCGAGTGTGTACGAAAACTCGGACACGATCGTCATCCGGAGCGCGGCTTCCCGCGTGTAGGCGCGGAAGCCGCTCGTGGTGTCGGGAACCTGGGTGTTGGACACCTGCCGCACGACCCAGCTGCCCAGGTGCTGCAGCCGCTTCTTCGGCCAGGACATGTGCTCGATATCGCGAATGTTCCGATCGCCGATGACGATGTCCGCCTTGCCGGCGATCAGTGGCGCCACCAGACGCGCAATGTCGTGGCCCGCGTATTGATTGTCGGCATCGGTGTTGACGATGAAGTCCGCACCGGCCTTCAGGCACGCATCGATCCCCGCGGAAAAGGCCGCCGCCAGTCCCTTGTTCCGGTTGAATCGAACGATGTGGTGTACGCCCTGATCCCGTGCGACATCCGCCGTGGCGTCGCGCGAGCCATCGTCAATGACGAGCCACTCGATGACATCGATACCGGGTACGGCCCGTGGCAGGTCGGCCAGTGTGGCCGGCAGCGTTGTCGCCTCATTCAGGCACGGAATCTGGATGATGAGTTTTGTCACGTCAGCTCAGGTCGCCCACCAGGCGCTCGATGACACCCGTCCAGGTGATTTCGCGGGCTCGGGCATACCCGGCATCGCCCAAGGCCGCCGCCCGGCCCCGGTCGGCGTCGAGTCGTGCCATCGCCTCGCCCAGCGCCTCCGGGTCAGGCGTACAACAATACCCGTTAACTCCATCCACGACGAACTCGTTTGGCCCGCCAGCGTCGGTGGTCGTGATGACCGGCTTGCGTGACAAAAAGGCCTCAAGGGTCACGTATCCGAAATCCTCATCGTACGGCGGAAAAACGATGGCCAGGGCACCCGAATACAGAGACAGGAGCGCCTCGTCGTCCACCGCTCCAAGAAACTCCACTCGATCGGCCAGGTCCAGCGACGCGGCGAGGGCCTCGAACGTCTCACGTTGCGTCCCGGAGCCGGCGACGACCAGACGAAGCCGGCCAGGGACGCAGGCAAGCGCGCGAATGGCCAGGTCCACCCGTTTGACCGACTCCAGACGGCCAACCGAAAGAATATAGTCTCCATACGGCCCCGCCGCGAGGCGTTCCGCCAGTCGCGGTGGATGATAGAGTTCCTCGGCCCCGACCCCATTGAATCGCGAGGCGCGTTCTGCCGTGTTCCGGGCGTTGCTGAAGAGCCGGCGGCACTCGCCCAGCATCTGGGTGTCGAGCGCAACGATCCTGGCGCGCAACGCGACGTCGGCTTCGGTATGGGCGAAGTCGCTGAACGGAGTGCCGGCCAGCTCGTAGGCCGCGCGATGCTGGTGAATTAGCCAGGCCACTTTCCGTGGGTGCCGGACGAAGTAGGTCGGAAACTTGGTCGCGATCACCAGGTCAATTGGGCGGCCGTTGCTCTCCGACAAGTCGAGAAGGCGCCAAGCCGCCGCGTGCGCCAGAATCTCCTCTTTCGGATACCACTTGAACGGAACACTCACCAGTTCAGTGAGATATCCGTGTGCGCGCAGTTGGGCGACCAATTCCCGAACGTGATATTCGGCCCCCCCGTGGACGAACGGAACCTGGGCTTCGCACACCAGAACTGTCTTCATATTGTGGTCCGCAAAGCCATGAGCCGGATGGGTGGTGTGAGGGGGGCGGGATCCATGCGGGACGGCCGATGTTAACACGGAGCGAAAATTAGACGTAAGTCTAATTCTTGCCACACTTTGCGGTTGACAGTGCCCCGGGCTCCTCCTACTATCGCCCTATCGGTGTGGACTAATTTGGAGCAAAGTGGAGTAAACCGTGCTTCGGGGAAATCATTCAGCCAAAATCGACGATAAGGGCCGGCTGAAAATTCCGAATGCCTTCCGGGCACTCATGGAAGATCAGCACGGCGCTGGTCTCTATCTGACGAGTGTAACGGGCGAATCAGTACGGGTCTACCCCATGCCGGTGTGGCTGGGTGTTGAAGAGCGGCTGCGCCGTATGCCGAGCACGCATCCCGCCCGCCTCAAGTTCCTCGACCGCGTGAACTATTTCGGCCAGCTCAGCGAGTTTGACAACCAGGGGCGCGTCTCCATTCCGCCGCGTCTGCGCCAGAGCGCGGAGATGGCGGGCGATGTCGATGTGCTGGGTCAGGTGGACTACCTCGAGGTCTGGAATCACGATCGGCTCCTGGCGAAATTCGATCGGGATCCGTTCACCGACGACGACGCGAATGCGCTGGCGGAGTTCGGCATCTGACGCACGAGCACGCGCACGAGCCGGTGCTTGTGGCCGAAGTCGTGGAGTGGTTGTCACCCACACCGGACGGGTGTTACGTGGATTGCACGCTGGGCCTGGGTGGGCACACCGCGGCGTTGCTCGAGGCGGGAGCGGGGCGGGTCATCGGAATTGACCGCGATCTCGATGCGTTGGCGGTGGCTCGCGAACGGCTGGCCGCCTATGGCGACCGCGTGGTGTATGTGCACGCTGATTATCGGGAGTTGCCCAGAGTCGTGCGCGAAGCCGGTCGTGACGATGTGGATGGGGTGCTCGTCGATTTTGGCGTGTCGTCGATGCAGTTGGACGAGGCGGACCGGGGGTTCAGTTTTCGACAGGACGGTCCGCTGGACATGCGAATGAACCGCACGGCCGGGCCGTCCCTGGCGGATCTGTTGGCGGATGTGAATGAGACGGAACTCGCCAATGTGATCTACGAGTACGGCGAGGAGCGGAAGTCGCGCCGCGTGGCGCGGGCGATCGTCGAGGCCCGGGATGCCGGCGCGCTCACCGGGACCGCTTCACTGGCGTCGGTGGTTCGAAGGGCGGCTGGGGGCGGGAAGTGGACGCGGATCGATCCCGCGACGCGGACGTTCCAGGCGCTGCGGATCTGGACGAACCGCGAACTCGACGGCCTCGAGGCGTTTCTGGAGTCGGCCGTGCAGTTGGTGGCGGTGGGCGGCCGCGTGGTGGTGATCGCGTTTCAGTCGTTGGAAGACCGTGTCGTCAAACACACGTTTCGTCGGCTTGGGCAGGAGGGCAGTACGGTGCGGGTGCTGACGCGCCGGCCTCTGATGCCGACGGTGTCGGAAGCGGAAACCAATCCCCGGGCGCGAAGCGCCCGGATGCGTGTCGTGGAGAGGGTTGCATGAGTATCGACGTGGAATACGCCATCAAGAAGGATGTGCGAAACAACCCGGTTGTGCGCGGTGTCGACATGCAGCAACGGCGTGAGTTTGCGCGCAGTCTGCTCATCGGGGCAGCGGTGGTGAGCATGCTCCTGTTTTCCGCGTGGCAGCACTACCTGCTGATCGATCACAGCATCAAGGTACAGCAGTTGCTCGGGCAGCGAGCGGTGGAGGAGCGGGACAACCGCCGCTGGCGCCTGGAGTTGGAGACCCTGCGTGCTCCCGCGCTGCTGGAATCGCGCGCGATGAAGGAACTCGGGATGGTGTATCCGGAGCCCGGGCAGACGCTGGTCATTGAACGGGTCACGTCGTCGACGGCTCCGGCGACGGTAGTGGCGAGCGCACGGTAGCTCACGAGACCGTCATATCGGTCACGAGGAGGCGTCATGGCACGGGAACAGGATCAACATCAAGGCCAGTCGGCACTGTCGCGCACGACGCTGGATCCGCTGCGTGTTGACGAGCGTCCTGATGAAGCGTTCGAGACCACCTGGCGCCGGGCATATCGACAGCGTCTTCTGATGCTCGGCTCGGTGCTGGCATTGTGGACCGCGGGCATCGGGGCCCGTCTGGCGTACCTCCAGATCGTGCGTCATCCCGACTACCTGATCAGAGCCAACGACCAGCAGAATGATATCGAGGAACTGGCGCCCAAGCGGGCGGAAATCCTGGACCGGAATGGCGAGGTGCTCGCCTATTCCGTTGATGCCGACACCGTGGTGGCCAGTCCGCGCGACATTGAGGATCCGGCGACGGCGGTGAGCAGCCTGTGCGCTGTCTTCGCGGACTGTTCCAAGGGAGAAGTGGCGCGCCTGACAGCCCAGTTAGGCAAGTCGAATTGGTTCGCGTACGTGCGGCGGGGTGTGTCGAGGGACGTGGCGCGCCGCGTCATGGCGCTCGAGTTGCCGGGCATCCGCCTGGAGACCGAGACGAAACGGTACTACCCGAAGCGGGACCTTGCCGCGCACGTCGTGGGATTCGTCGACAGGGACAACGTCGGCCTTGGCGGGGTCGAAGCGGCGTTTGATGACCAGATTCGAGGCAAGCCAGGACGAGTTCTGCGCGTCATTGACGCGCGCCAGAATACGGTGGGCCGGCACGTGCAGCAGGAGCCAACCGCTGGAGCCACGCTCGAGCTGACGATCGACGAGACTCTCCAGTTCTATGCCGAGCGCGAACTGAAGTTTGCCGTAGAGACGCACCGCGCAAGAGCGGGAACGTTGATCGCGATGGACCCGATGACCGGCGGTGTCCTTGCGATGGCCAACTATCCGACGTTCAACGCCAACGCTCCGAACGGCGTGAGTGCCGCGGAGCGGCGGAATCGAGCGACCCAGGAGATCTACGATCCCGGGTCCACGTTCAAGATGGTGACCGCGGCCGCCGCCATCGAAGAGGGTGTCTTGTCGCCGTCCGATTTGATCGACACCTCGCCTGGGTTCATCCGCGTTTCCAGGGATCGATTGGTCGACGACACGCACTCGTACGGCGTACTGACGTTCGAAGACGTCATCGTCAAGTCAAGCAACGTTGGTGCGATCAAGGCGGGCTGGATGATTGGCGCCGAACGGCTGAACCGGTACATCCACCGATTCGGCTTCGGTGAGAACCTGGCCTCGAAGGATTTCCGAGGCGCGAGTCGGGGGATCGTGTGGGCTCCAGAGAAACTTGACGACAGTGCGCTGGCGTCTGTCTCGATGGGGTACCAGATCAGCGTCACGCCGCTGCAGATGGTGAACGCGGTCGCTGCCGTCGCGAACGGGGGCACGCTGTTCCAGCCGCACATCGTTGGTGCCGTGATTCGCGATGGGCAACGCACGGTACAGGAGCCCGTTGTCGTGCGTCAGGCGATTGCGCCGGCCACCGCCGCGGCGCTGACCACCATCATGGAGGCCGTGGTCGATCACGGCACGGCGACCCAGGCTCAAATCGAAGGCTATCAGGTGGCTGGAAAGACCGGAACGGTCCAGAAGGTCATCAATGGTCGCTACTCCGATACCGAGCACACCGGATCGTTCATCGGCTTTGTGCCGTCCCGCCGGCCCGCGTTGGCCATTCTGGTGGTGATCGACCAGCCACAGGAGGGCGGGTATTTCGGCGGGGTGGTCGCGGCGCCCGCGTTTCAGCGTTTCGCCACCGCCGCGTTGCGGTACCTCGGTGTGCCAGAAACGATCAATCCCATCTCTCCCGTCCTTGTCTCTACTGACCCGACACTCCTGAAACGCCCAGAGAGTGCCGCGCCGGCGATGCAATCGGTGGTGTTCACAAGTTCGGGACAACTCGTGATGCCCGATGTCACGGGACTCGGTGCCAGAGATGCCACCCGTCTTCTGATTCGCGCCGGCCTGGGCGTGCGGTTGGGTGGCGATGGTGTCGTCGTGACCCAATTCCCGGAGGCCGGCACCCCGGTGGACCGGGGTGAGACGGGAGTGCTGACGCTCCAGCGGGCCCAGGCTGCACCAGTCCCCGCGGGCGGAGGCAGGCAATGACACTTGGCGCCCTGGTCGCGTCGGCACGCGCCCTGGCGCCAGACGCGCTGTTCGTCGCGGCGCAGGCGGGGGCTGCCGACGTGCCCGTGACGGCGATCACGCACGATTCGCGTGCCGTCACGCCGGGGACCGTCTTCGTCGCCGTGCGCGGTCAGCGCGCGGATGGCGCGGCGTTCGCCGCACAGGCTGTCTCGGCCGGCGCGGTCGCCGTGGTCGCTGAGTCACCAGCACTCCAGGACATCAACGTTCCATGGTTGCGCACCGAGGATGCCCGTCTGGCGCTGGCCGACCTGGCCGCCACGTTCTACGAGTACCCCAGTGAGTCGCTGACGGTCATCGGCGTGACCGGAACCAACGGCAAGACCACATCAACCTATCTGCTGGCGTCGGTGATGGACGCGGCGGGATTCCCCTGCGGACGCCTCGGGACGGTGAGCGTGCGGACGGGGCGTGAGCCGGGTGATGAGACGGATGCGGCCCACACCACGCCTGAATCCAACGAAGTGCAACGCCTGTTGCGAGAAATGGTGACGCGCGGCTGCACCGCGTGCGCGATGGAAGTGTCTTCACACGCGCTCGTGCTCCATCGGGTGGCCTCCGTGCGGTTTGCGGCCGCCATCTTCACGAACCTCACGCGCGATCATCTCGACTTCCATGGCGACATGGCGTCGTACTTCGAAGCCAAACGCCGGCTGTTCGACCTGCTGCCGGCGGGCGCGCCCGCCATCGTCAACCTTGATGACCCTCGCGGCGCAGATCTCGCGGCATCGGTTGCCGGGGCGATCACGTTCGGCGTCAACCGTGCCGCTGATGTGCGACCAGAGTCCGTGCAATCCTCCCTGGACGGACTGGCGTTCGACGTGGTCACGCCGCGCGGCCGGCTCGCCGTCCGGTCGCCGCTGGTGGGGTGGCCCAATATCTCCAACATTCTCGGTGTGGTGGCGTGTGCGGGTGCCCTCGACATTCCCGCCGGGGCAATCGAACAGGGACTGGCCCAGCTTGAGGGTGTGCCCGGGCGCTTCCAGGTTGTGTCCGGGACGACCGACGATGTCCGCGTGGTGGTGGACTACGCGCACACCGATGATGCCCTGAAGAACCTCCTCGAAACCGCCCGTCCCCTGACGCATGGCAGGCTCATTACGGTGTTCGGGTGCGGAGGGGATCGAGACCGTTCGAAGCGCCCGCTGATGGGTGCGGTCGCCGCCCGACTCAGCGATCTCGTCGTGCTGACCTCGGACAACCCTCGATCCGAAGACGCCGAGCGCATCGTGGATGAGATCAAACGCGGCATTGTGCAGCCGGCCGACTCCGGTGCGCCGAAGCGCGCGGGCACTCCCTTACTGGTGCATCTGGACAGGCGCGTTGCCATCGAACAGGCCATCCGCGCATCGCGGGCCGGCGACGTCGTGCTCATCGCGGGCAAAGGTCACGAAAAATACCAGGTCATTGGCGACCGCACGTTGCCGTTTGACGATGTCGAGGTCGCGCGTGCGGCGCTTTCCCTGCGCCGAGCGGCGCCACGCGTGTGAGTGCTGTCGTGAGCGCATTTCTTCTGACTGCCGGCCTTGTGGCTGAAGCCACCGGGGGACACCTGGTGGCCGGTGATCCCGGGCGGGTCTTCGATGCAGTGTCGATCGACAGCCGCACCATGGTCGCCGCGCCGGCGACCCGGCACGGAGCGGGAACGTTGTTTGTCGCCCTGAGCGGGCCGACGTTTGATGCCCACACATTTCTGCCTGACGTGATCGCGCGCGGTGCTGCCGGCGTACTGGTGTCCCAGCCGCCTCTGGTCGCGGGGCACGCGGCGGTCATCGTCGTCTCCGATCCCCTGGATGCGCTTCAGCGCCTGGGGCAGGAAGTGCGTCGTCGATCAGGGACGCGCGTCGTGGCCATTACTGGGAGCGCGGGAAAGACCACAACGAAGGAAGCGACAGCCGCCTTCCTGGCGCCGCGCTTTCGAGTGTTCTGCAATGCCGGCAACCTGAACAACCACATCGGTCTGCCGCTGTCCCTCCTGGAGCTGCGGCACGGGCCAGAGGTCGCGGTCGTGGAGCTCGGGATGAATCATGCCGGCGAAATCCGAAGGCTGGTGGCCCTGGCAGCCCCGGATGTTCGCGTGTGGATCAACGTCGGCAACGCCCACATTGGCTTCTTTGGAAACGTTGATGCCATTGCCGAGGCCAAGGCCGAAGTGCTCGAGGGCGCTGACGCGGACACGGTCGTGGTGGCGAACGCCGATGACCCCCTCGTGATGCGACATGTGGCCCGATGTGACGCGAGGGTTCTGACCTTCGGTGCCGGAGAGCGTGCGGACGTTCTGGCGACTCGGATTGAGGATCGGGGGTTCGACGGCATTCAGGCCGAGGTGCGGACACCCTGGGGGGCGATGTCACTCAGCCTCGGGCTCGCCGGACGACCGAACTTGCTGAATGTGCTGGCCGCCGCAACGGTGGCGCTGGACATGGGTGTGGGGACCGCGGAGGTGTCGCGCGCGGCCGCCAGGCTTGTCGCCGTGCCGCGTCGCGGGGAGGTGTGCACGTTGCCGGGTGGTGCCCGGCTGGTCGATGACTCGTACAACGCCAGTCCGGCGGCTGTGAACGAGATGCTGTCAACGCTCGCGGCGACGAAATCCGCGAGCCGCCGCGTGGCGGTGCTGGGAGAAATGCACGAGCTGGGTGAGGACTCCAGCGAGTGGCATGCCGAATGCGGGCGTGCGGCCGCCCGGGCCGGTGTCGATGTCCTGGTGGTGATTGGCGGCCCTGCCGCGGATGGTTTGGTGGAGGGCGCGCGTGAGGGCGGCTTGGATGCAGCACGGGTGCTGCGGTTTGCTGACTCCGACGCGGCTGTCGAACCTGTCGCGGCGCTCATCCGTTCCGGCGATCTCGTGCTGGTCAAGGGGTCGCGCAGCACCCGCACCGACATCGTCGCCGATCGTCTGAGAGAGGGGGCCTGATGCTGTATCACCTCCTCTTCGACACTCTTGGCCTCAACGTGGCCCGCTACATCACGTTTCGTACGGCAGCCGCGAGTCTCACGGCCCTGGCGCTGAGCCTGCTCCTGGGGCCCTGGATGATCCGGCGCCTCCGCCAATTTCAAATCGGGCAGGTCGTTCGGCAAGACGGCCCGGCAAGTCACAAGGCGAAGTCAGGCACACCCACCATGGGGGGGCTGTTGATTCTGACGGCGGTGTTTGTGCCCACGCTGCTCTGGGCGGACCTGCGGAACGCCTACGTGTGGATCGCGGTCCTGGCCACAGCTGCTTTCGGTGCCATTGGCTTTCTTGACGACTACCTGAAGATGACCCGGCGCAGTCACCACGGACTGGTCGCCCGCTATAAGCTGCTGGGCCAGGTCGTTATCGGCCTGTCCGTCGGCGTCGCGCTGCTTGTCCTTTCGGACCTGAGTCCTGCGCAGTATCACACGCGTCTGATGATTCCGTTCTTCAAGCAGTGGGTTCCCGATCTCGGGTGGTGGTATGTGCCGTTCGCGATGTTCGTGCTGGTCAGCGCATCGAACACGGTCAACCTCACCGATGGACTCGATGGATTGGCGATTTCGACGTTTGCCGTTTCTGCGGCGACGTTCACCGCGCTCACCTATGTCACCGGACACCGAGGCATTGCCAGCTATCTCCTCATCGAGTCGTCAGCGACGGCGGCCGAATTGACGATCTTCTGCGGCACGCTGGTGGGCGCGAGCCTGGGGTTCCTGTGGTGGAACTCGCACCCGGCCGACATCTTCATGGGGGATGTCGGGTCACTGGCTCTGGGCGGGGCGTTGGGTACCGTGGCCGTCCTGATCAAACAGGAACTGCTCCTGCCCATCGTCGGAGGGGTGTTCGTACTGGAAGGACTCTCGGTCATTCTTCAGGTTGGGTCATTCAGGCTCCGTGGCAAGCGGATCTTCAGGATGGCGCCCCTGCACCATCACTTTGAACTCATCGGCTGGGCGGAGCCGAAGGTCATCACGAGATTCCTGATACTCGCGATCATCTTCGCACTGTTCAGCCTGACCACGCTGAAGCTGAGGTGATGATGATGGACTTCAGCGTCAAGGACCTCGACGTCACGGTGGTGGGAGCCGCACGCAGCGGACTGGCCGCGGTTGACCTGCTGCAGTCACGCGGAGCGCGCGTGACGCTGGCGGATTCCGTAGCCACGCTGCCGGGATCGGTGAGCGAGGACTCGTTGCGGGCGCGCGGCGTCCGACTGGAACTGGGGCCGCACCGGGCCAATCAATTCCTGCAGGCACAGCTCATCGTCGTCAGTCCCGGCGTGCCACTGGAGCAGCAGGCGATCGAGCGGGCACGGCAGGCGGGTGTGCCCGTGATTGGGGAACTGGAACTTGCGGCCCGATGGATTCGCGGTCGGGTGATTGCGATTACCGGCACCAAGGGCAAGTCCACGACCACGACGCTGACGTCGAGAATGCTGACGGAAGCAGGCGTAGACGCGCCGGCTGGAGGCAACATCGGCGCTCCGCTCTGCGCGCAAGTCGACGCGTCCACGCCGGCCACGGTTCACGTTGTCGAGGCCAGCAGTTTTCAGCTCGATTCGATCGACACGTTCCATCCGTGGATTGCGGTCTTGCTCAACCTGTCGCCGGACCATCTCGACCGGCACGCGACGGTCGACGCCTATGCCGCGGCGAAAGCGAGGGTGTTTCTCAATCAGGACGCGACGGATTGGGCCGTCGTCAATGCCGATGACCCCCCGGCACTGGCACTGGCGCGGGGG
>JAHEFO010000171.1 GCA_024640135.1 Acidobacteriota bacterium | reverse complement strand
GTGGGTCTTCTTGAAACCAAAGAAGTTGCGGCCATCGACGCGCAGTTTGGTGAGGCCGAGTCGCCGGCCCACGTCCAGCAACTCGGCCTTCGTGTACTCCCGTACGTGACCGGTGAACGGTTGACCGCGCTCGTAGAATTCCTCGAGGCTTGCGAGGTTCGTCCGTCCCGTGAGCACACGCGCACGTTTGAGCAGGTTAACGGCGTTCGGGACGCCGATCACGAACCTGCCACCCGGCCTCAGCTTGCTAACTGCCTGCTCGAACCGGCGCTTCGGGGAATGGTGGAGGTGCTCGACACAGCCGAAGCTTGCGATGACGTCGACCGAGTTGGGCGCGAAGCAGTCGAGATCCGTGTCGACCAAGTCGGCCTCGATAATCTGGACGCCGCTGGCGCCGAGCAGTTCCTTCGCGGCGACGAACTGGGGGCGCTGGTAGTACGGGCGCCGGTAGTCGTCGACGACGCTGACGTCGCATCCCAGCTCGCTGAGCGCGAGCGCCGTGCACGCGACGCCACCACCCAGGTCAATTATGCGGGCACCCGGCGAGTACAACAGGGACATCTCGTAGGAATAGCGCCCGCTTTCGACTCGGGCGCGTTCACGTTTCCCGATGCCTGGTGGGTACCTCCCGGCTGCGGCACGAAGCGCGTCGCTCAGGCGGCCCCTTTGCATCCCCTCGCCCATCGTATCGTGCGTACTATACCCGATGACGCACCTCTCGATATCCATCCGCGGGACAACGCCGACTCTCGACTCGCGCGACAACTGCGGAACGTTGGGTGACAATTGTGCTCAGGTAGTTATCGTCCTGTGAGCGACGGCGGGAGCTCCACCGGTTCTCGTGTCTCCGGGTCGAGTGGCAGTTGCGCCCCTGCTCGTTCAAGTGCAGCGCGCATCATCCCGGACAGTCGTGCCGCATCAGACGGCTGACTGGACAACACGTTGACCGTTTCCCCAAGGTCGGTGTCCAGGTCATACAACTCGTAGCGTCGGTCCGTGTAGAAGAACAGCAGCTTGAACCGACCCGATCGGAGCGCGCTGAACGGCTCGATGCCGGGGCCTTCGACACCCCAGAAATGCGGATAGTGCCAGAGCAACGGGCGATCGGGCGAGATGTCGTCCGCGCCGCCAAGCAGTCCCTGAAGACTTCGCCCCACCAGATCGGCGATGAGCGCATCGCGATCCAGCTGCCTTATCGACGCAACCGCGGGTGTCATAATGGGCTCGCTGTGACTGCTGAGATGCTCGGCCCGTACCGGATTCTCGACAAACTCGGTGAGGGCGGAATGGGCGAGGTCTACCGGGCTGCCGACACGAGGCTCGGCCGGGAAGTGGCCGTGAAGGTTCTGCCTGCCGGGTTCGCCTCGGATCCCGATCGGTTGGCACGTTTCGAGCGGGAAGCGCGCACTGCCGCGTCGCTTCACCATCCGAACATCGCAGTCGTCCACGACGTCGGGACCGATGGCACGACCCACTACATCGTGCAGGAGCTCGTCAGTGGCACGTCGCTTCGCGCCCTGATTGACTTGGGTTCGATCCGCAAGGGCGAGGCATGGCTGGGCGTGGCCACTGGCGTTGCCGACGGGTTGGCCGCCGCCCATGGCGCCGACATCGTCCATCGCGATATCAAGCCCGACAACATCATGGTCACGAGTGGCGGGCAGGCCAAGGTCCTCGACTTCGGCCTCGCGAAGCCGGTTGGCTACCGAGGCTCCCTCGGGAGCGACGCGACGGAGACGCGTACGAGCATCGATCCACTGACCTCAGTCGGCGCTGTCATGGGAACGGCGTCGTACATGAGCCCGGAACAGGTCCGCGGAGAAGAGGTCGACGCGCGAACCGACGTCTGGGCCTTCGGCTGTGTGCTCTACGAGATGCTGACCGGGCGGCGGACCTTCGGCCGGCACAGCGCTCCCGACAGCCTGGCGGCAATCCTCCGGGATGACCCGGACTGGGCGGCGCTCCCGTCCGACCTGCCGCCAGCCGTCACGACCCTGCTTCGCCGCTGTCTGGACAAGGACCGCGACCGGCGGCCCCGCGACGCCAGCGAGGTGCGGCGGGTGCTCGCCGAGGTTGAGGCGCGCGGGCTTCCAGCGTCGTTGGCCGAGGCACCGTCCCTCTGGCATCGGCGTCGTTTCGGCATTGCCGCCATCGTCATCGCGGCGGTCGCGGCGGTTCTGGGGATGTCGTGGTGGCTCCTGGGGCCTGCCGTACCGGCACCAGTGGACAGGTCGATCGCCGTCCTGCCTTTCGAGTCGATCGGCGCAGATGTGGCGACCTCGTTCATCGACGGCATTCACAGCGACATCCTGACGCGGCTGTCGAAGGTACCCGGTTTGCGCGTCATCTCGCGGACATCGGTGCTGCAGTACCGGCAGCCCGAGCAATCGTTGCCTGACATTGCCGGGGCGCTGGGCGTGGCCTGGGTGCTTCTCGGGGAGGTTCAGGAATCCGGCGGCCAGGTGCAGTTCAACGCCAGGCTCGTGCGCGCTTCAGACGACCAGCAGGTGTGGGCCGACAGCTACATCCGCGAACTGACCGCGGAACAGCTGTTCGCCATTCAGCGGGAACTCACCGAAGCAGTCGCCGCGCAGCTCGAAGCGCAGTTGACGACCGATGTACGTCGCACAACGTCTCGTCTGCCCACGAACAACCTCGCGGCCTACCGCATCCACGCCGAGGGCCGCGCGCTTCTCGACCAGCGCACCGGTGACGCGATGCGACAGGCTCTGAGCGACTTCGAGGAGGCGGTTGCGCTCGATCCGGACTACGCGCTGGCCTGGGTCGGCATCGCCGACGCTTCGGTGCTGCTCGAATCCTACGGCTACGCGCCGAGGGGGAGTCTCCTGCCCCAGGGCTTCGACGCCGTCGATCAGGCGTTGCGGCTCGATCCGGACCTCGCGGAGGCGCATGCCTCGTACGGCCTGCTGGCGGGCAATGCCGGACGGCCTGGCGCCAGGGTGGCCTTCCTGCGGGCTATCGAATTGCGTCCGAGCTACGCCGATGCGCACAGCTGGATCGCCGTGGGCGATGCGCTGCGTGGGAGCCCGGAGGACGCGCTCGAGAATGCCCAGCGTGCGGTGGAGTTGAATCCGCTGTCGGTGGAGGCTGTCGGGAACCTCGCGCTGGCGGCCATGGCCAACGGCCAGTTCGAACGCGGGCTTCAGGAAGCGCGCCGGATGCAGACCATAGAGCCGACCTACTCGACCGGCCGCTTCTACGAGGGCATCGCCAGGTACCATCTCGGGGATCTCGAGGGCGCCCGGCCGCTGTTTGAAGACCTGGTGGTCCAATGGACCGGGTCTGGTCCGATGAGCGCGTTGGCGGTCATCGCGGCCCGACGCGGTGAGGTCGAGCGCGCGCGAGCGATTCTGGCCACACTCGAGGAGCAACAGGACCTGTTCGGCGCTGGTCTGATTCTGGCGGCGCTCGGTGAGCACGAGGCCGCCTTCGCCGCCTTTGACGAATCCACCGATCTCGGCTTTTGGCCGGTCTGGTCGATGCGGTACTTCTTCCCAGCCGTCCTGAGTCCGATGCGGCAGGACTCGCGGTGGACAACCTATCGTGAACGGATGGATGTCGCGTACGCCCCTGAGCGCTGAATCTTCGTGGAGCGTGCCTTTGACACGCTCCGCTCCTATCGTTTCGGGGCCGCGCGCACGGCGAAGTCGAAGGTGTCCGGACGGGAATAGTGCCCGGCCACATCCAGCGTCATGCGCTCGGCGTCGAGCTGGGCACTGTCCAGCGTGGCGGTCAGGATTGCCGGCTCATCGAAACACGGGCCCGCCATGTAGGTTCCGTCAGGACCAAGAATGGCACTGCCACCCGACAGCACCAACGTGGCATCGGATGGCGCGCGGTCGACGTCTCGCTCCAGTTCCGGCGGCAGCATCGACGCCTTCATCAGCGATCCCGCCGCGAGGACGAAGCACCGGCCCTCGAACGCGTAGTGCCGGCTTGCGATCTGGTGCCGCTCCTGAACCGTGGGCCAGACGGCCACGTGCACGTCTTCGCTGGCCACGTGCAGCGCTTGCCGGGCCAGTGGCATCCAGTGCTCCCAACACACCAGCCCACCGACGCGAGCCACGGGTGTTTCCACGCTTCGAGTATGAGCCCCGATTCCGCGTCGGCGCGGCGCCCGAACGTGGCGCTCAGTTTCATCTGTCGTTTCGCTCGGGTTCCCGCGCAGGGGGTGCGTCCGCGCGTTCGGCGTACGAGCATGTCACTCGCCAGGATAGCTACGACCACAAGGATCTGGATCCGGCGATCTACACAGAGTCCGATCACATGCCGTCGTGGGCGGAGGACGACCCTGCCGAGTATTGACCGCTGATGGCCCGGCGGAGATGCGCTTCAGTTGGCCGCCCTGTCCTGCGTCTAGCTTGTGCCTAACTCGGAAGTGACTCGGAATCGCGTCATCGAATTCATGCCGGTTGTCATGTGGTGGGCCGCGCTGGAATCGAACCAGCGACCCTCTGGTTAAAAGCCAGGTGCTCTACCCCTGAGCTAGCGGCCCACACGAAGCTGTGATTGTACTGCCGTTTTGCGATTTGCGATTCCCGATTAGCGTGCCGATTTCAGATTCCAGACTGCCGAGTCAGAGGATTCTCATTCCCAGCGCGGACAATGCGAGTTCGACGCCGAGTGTGGCCGTCTGGTTCTGCAAGTCCAGGATGGGATTGATCTCCACCAGATCGAGTGCCGACATGCGGCCGGAGTCGGCAATCATCTCCATCACCATGTGCGCCTCTCGATAGTCCAGTCCTCCCTTGACGGGCGTACCGACGCCAGGAGCGATGAAGGGATCGCACGCGTCGAGATCGAACGAGACGTGCAGCCCGGTCGTGCCGCTGGTGGCGATCTTCAGGGCCCGCCGCATGACGACGGCGATGCCGTGCCGATCGATGTCCTTCATCGTGAAGACGTGAACCTTCGCCGCCCGGATTCTCTTCTTCTCCGCGTCGTCCAGGTTGCGGATGCCGATCAGCACCACGTTCTCTGCGAGGACGGTGGGGGCACCGCGACCGACGCCCGCCAGTTCCGCCGGCTCAGTTCCGAGCAGGGCTGCCAGGGGCATCCCGTGCACGTTGCCCGACGTGGTCGTCGCCGGGGTATTCATGTCGCCATGAGCATCGATCCACAGGACGCCCAACTGGCCTCCACGCTCGGCGGCGAAATCCGCCGAGGCGGCAACCGAACCGGCGGCCAGTGAGTGATCGCCGCCGACGACGATCGGCAGCGCCCCCTCGCGGAGGGATTGCAGGGTCTGCTGGTAGACGCGCTGGCACACCTTCGCGATGTCCTTGATGTAGCGCTTTGTGGGGTCTCGCGCGGTCTGGGTTTCCGGGATTGGGGTGGCCAGATTCCCCCGGTCGACGACCTGATAGCCGAGGGCCGCCAGGCGTTCTCCAAGGCCGGCAATCCGTACAGCCGATGGGCCCATGTCGACGCCGCGGCGACCGCCGCCAAGATCGAGCGGCACCCCGATGATGTGGACGCTGCCGGAGACGGGCACGGCCTACCTGGCCTTGTACGTGAGGGAGATGCCTTCTCCCGATGGGGCCACGATGGTCGACCAGGCGCCGGGCGCCGCGGCAATCGCGTCCAGGAAGTCGCCCATTTCGCTGCGCTTGTTCACGACGTTGTGGGCCAGGAACACACCGCCAGGGTCGAGTGTGGGAAAGGTCAGATCAAAGAACCGCTTGTAGTCCTTCTTCCAGGCGTCGAGGAAAATCATGTCGAACGTGCCCCCGAGCTTCGGGATTTCGGCGAAGGCATCGCCCGCGATCACCTGCACGACGTCCGACAGACCGGCGCGAACGATGTTGTCCGCCGCCTCTTTCGCTCGAACCGGGTCGTATTCGATGGAGATCAGCTGACCGCCGGTCTGGCGCAATCCCTGTCCGATCCAGATTCCCGAGTAACCGCTGGCGCCCCCGATTTCCAGCGCACGCTTCGTCCCGCGTGTCGCCACCAGCACGCGCAGGAACCGTCCATCTTCCTCGGAAACCGCCAATTCGCCTTGATCTCTGGCCCTGATGTCTTCAAGCAGGGCAGTCAACTCCGTCTGCGCCATCACCGGCGGTGCTGGTGTCTGGGTCATCGGGAGATCGCAGGCTGCCGATCCAAATGAGATCAGGGCAATCAGAATGGCTCCCAGCGTTCGTTTTCGGATAAAAAACAACACTGAACCTTAGATTCTACCTCGACTAGTGTTAGGATACCCACGCTGTTATCCCCCTGCCGGGCGGGCACTTGGCTCGCTCTGGCATGCGACCTAACTTATCCGGAGGCCGCGTGTCGCCCATTCTTGTTCGTCCAGTTCGTGAGCAACTTGAGCATGATCGTCTGATCAGGTTTCTCGTTGCGAAGTACCAGAAGCAGTTCGAAGTCATCGCGAACGTTGGAGAAAGCCAGCCTGGGCCGGTGAAACTGCGCGGCCCGTCTCCCCTGTATCCGGACTTGGTCTTGTTGTCCGAGGCCAAAATCGCCGGTCTCGTCGAGATCGAGACTGCAGAATCGACAAATAACCTGGAGGCTCTGGCTCAATGGCAGCACTTCGGCCGGGCCCGGGTGCCATTCCACCTGTACGTCCCGCTGGTGGGGCTCGACGCGGCCTTGCGGTTCTGCGAGGCCTACAAGATCAACGTGACGGAGATTTGGACGTATCGGGCGCTGTTCGATGGATTCGATCTGGTGCGGGCGTTTGATGACCCTGCTGCCGTCTCCAAGACGCCGAAGTCCACGTCGGCCATGGCCAAACTGCTGCCCCCGGTGACCGAGACCAAGGTGGAGCCGGAAGGCGACGCCAAATTGGCAGAATTGACGAGTCTGGTCGAATTGGCCAATCGCACGTTCAAGGTTGCGGCCGGGAAGTCGGCGGCCGCCAACGCGGCCGCCAAGGCGGCTGCGGCATCGGCCAGGGCCGCCGCCAGGGCCGCCAAGGCTGCGGCCAAGGCCGCTGGCGCGAAACCGCCGGCTCCGCCCGCCGAGATGGCGCAAGCGGCCGCGGCTGCGGAGCCTGCGGGCGGCAAGGCGGCGTCACCGGCCAAATCAAGACCTGCGTCGAAGAAGGAAAAGCCGGCCAAGGCAAAACCGGCCAAGCCGAAGAAGGCGGCGAAGTCCGTCAAGGCACCCGCTAAACGCACCAAGCCGGCGAAGAAGGCCGCGAGTAAGGCCTCCAAGCGGGCGAAGACGCCGAGAGTGTCGGCGCCGAAGTCGAAATCGAAGCCGAAGCCAAAGTCGGCGGCCGGCTCCAAGGCAAAGAAGGTTGCCGTGTCCAAGCCAAGGAAGGCTGTCGCCTCCAAGGCCAGGAAGGTGCCCGCCTCCAAGGCCAGCAAGGCTGCTGCCTCCAAGGCCAAGAAGGCCATCGGAAGAAAAAAGAGGTAAGTCCTGCCGTTTATCCGCCACGTACGCGACAAGCGCGGCTACGAGCACACTTACGTGATGCATGCCTACCGCTCCGGTCAGGGGGCCGCGCGGGCACGGGTCCTGTATTTCTTCCGCTCGCCGCCGAACGTTCAGATTGGCCGAAAACTGCTGGACGCAGAAGTGCGCGAGGCTCTCGAGCATACCCATCCCGACCTGGCGTTCGACTGGGCGGGTCTTCTGCGCGAGCCCATGCCACCCGCCAGGCCCGATCCTCGCGAGCGCGGGCCGCGCCAGCGGTCTCAGGCCCGCAAGGAGCGGTCGACCCGCCAGAAGGGGAAGGGACCGGCGGAGGCCGCGCCAGCCGTGGCGCCAGACGATGAGTCTCTCCTCGGCCGCACGGTCGGCGGCGCGGAAGCGGCGCGGTTACGCGCGCGGCACGCGGAACTGAGCCTCCGGATTGTGCGCCGTGCCAGGACTCCCGAGGAACGTGATCGCCTGCTCGAGGCCTTGACCACGCTGAACCCCGATGACTGGCCCGACGAGGCCTCCATTCGCAGTCGGTTGGCCGAAATTGACGCACAATGGGATGCTCTTGCCGGCGAACTGCCCAGGCGGCGGCGGGGCAGGCGTGGCGGCCGGTCCAGGGAAGACGGCGGAGGCACCGAGGAAGCCCATCGAGGCGGGGCAGACCAGGCGGCCTCCAGCGATGTCATAATCCAAAGACACCATGAATCTGATGACCGAGACAGCCCAGTTGACCCCGGCGCCCGCGCGCCGGACCCTCCACCCGAATCGTTGGCCGTGGCTGACGGTGCCGTTGCTCCTGATGGTGGCGACGATCAGCGGCCAGCAGGCGCCTCCCCAGGGGGCGTCGGCACCGGCGACGACCCAGAAACCGACGTTCGTTAGTTAGGTCGATCTCGTGTCTCTGGACGTCATTGTCCGGGACAAAAATGGCCAGTTCATGCCGGACCTCAAGATCGAGGACTTTGTGATCCTCGAGGACGGTGTGGAACAGACGATTGCCGACCACCACCTGATTTACGGCGGCCGGGAGCTTTCGGTCCAGGTGATGAATGCGCCAACCGCGGCCCCCGAGGGAATGATCCTGCCGCCGTCGCGTCCCGTGGCCGACGTGGCCGGCCGGGTGTTCATTATTTTCATCGACGATCTGCACCTGCAGGCGGGCGATTCGCCGCGGGTCCGGAATCTGCTGACCCAGATCACCAACACGCTGATTCACGATGGCGACCTGTTTTCGGTGGTGTCGACGGGGCCGTCTTCAATCGAGGTGCAGGCGACCTACGACCGTGGCCGCCTGACCGAGTCGATCAAGAAGGTCATGGGATCGGGAATGTCGCCGGAAGACATTCTGCTCGTCCCGACATCGACGTCCGGACCGCTGGAACTGCGCCATCGGGTCAACGTCGCTTTTTCGACGGCGTACGACCTCCTCAAGCAGATGGAGAAGATCAGCAACCGCCGGAAGGCGTTTGTCTACTTGAGCTCGGGTTACGACTTCAATCCGTTCACGGAATCGCGCTGGCAGCAGGAACAAGAGAAGTACTCCCGGCCCCAGAAAGACGAGAACGGCAATGTGCCGCTGGAAACCGGTGGCGGCGTTCGTGGCGTCGACGGGATGAACCCGTTCGAGATGGGCGGCCTGGTCTTTGCCGAGGC
>JAHEFO010000170.1 GCA_024640135.1 Acidobacteriota bacterium | reverse complement strand
GCTGTCGGCCCGAACCAGTACGGCATGGACCTTCAGTTGCCCGAGAACGCGTTCCGGTTCAAGCGGTTCATCAGCGCCCGACGCGGGCTCAGCCTGATAGAGTCGACTCAATGACACCGTCAATGACGCCGGACGAAATTCGGGCCGCAGTCGAGTCTGTGTCCTGGTACCACTCAATCGACCTGGGACACGGCATCGTCACGCCTGGTGTCGATCGGACGCCGGACCGTCTTGGCGTGCTGGGATTACCGGCCGACCTCCGGGGCCGCTCCGTGCTTGATATTGGAGCCTGGGATGGGGCCTTTTCCTTCGAGGCGGAGCGCAGGGGCGCCAGCCGCGTCGTGGCGGTGGACTCGTTCTGCTGGAGCGGCGAAGGATGGGGCACCAAGGCCGGCTTCGAGTGTGCTCGAAAGGTTCTCCAGTCGAACGTCGAGGATGTCGAGATGGAGGTGCTGGACCTGTCGCCGGACACGGTCGGGATGTTCGATGTGGTCCTGTGCCTGGGTGTTCTCTATCACATGAAACATCCGCTGCTGACGATTGAGAAGGTTGCCAGCGTCTGCCAGGATCAGCTCATCCTGTGGACGCAGATTGACCTGGCCCACATGGAAGCGCCGGCCATGGCCTTCTACCCAGGCACCGAACTCAACGACGACCCGACCAACTGGTGCGGACCGAATCCGGCCTGCGTGATCGGCATGCTGAAGACGGCGGGGTTCAGTCGAGCCGAATGCGTCTACCAGTGGCTTGCCCCGGCGAAAGCGCCGGGCGACGTCCAGGCCCAGGGCAACGCGATCTTCCACGCCTGGCGGTGACGTGACTCCTTCTCACGCCGGGTTCTGCCGCAGCAGCAGCGTCACGCCCAGGTCCGGCTCGGTGTCGAGATACGTAAAACCGCTGCCATCGGCCCGTCGGCCGCCACTCCGAATACGCACTCCCCGGTCCCTGCTATGCTTCACCTCATGAAGAAAATAGCGATTCTGGCGTTGGCGGCGGCCCTGCAGCCGATTTGTGCGGCTGCACAGATCAATGCCGGTGAACAGGAACCCGAAGCGAATGTCCCATTTGCGATGACCCAGGTTGCCGAGTTCAACCTGCCCTGGCGCATCGCCTTCCTTCCGGATGGGCGCATGCTCATCACGGAGAAGGTCGGCCCCGTGTGGCTCGTCACACAGGATGGCGCGAAGACGCCGGTCAATAACGTCCCGGCCGTCGAGGCCCGGGGCCAGGGGGGGATGCTGGGTGTGTTTCTGTCGCCCCACTACGCCGCCGACCACAGCGTCTACCTGACTTATGCGGAGCCTGGTGAGGGCGGATCGAGTCTGGCGCTGGCACGGGCCCGGCTGTCGTTGGGCCAGGACTCGGCGAGCCTGGATGGATTGGAAGTGTTGTGGCGCGAGATGCCGAAGGGCGGGGGCGGACAGTTCGGCGCGGCCGTGGCGTTCTCGCCTGACGGCCAGTATCTCTTCCTGGCGGTGGGCGATCGGCAGCGCATGACGCCGGCTCAGGATCCCGACCAGGCCTTGGGCAAGATCCTGCGCCTGACACTGGATGGCAAGCCCGCGCCGGGAAACCCGATGGCCGGCAAGACTGGCGCGGCGACCGTTTCGCTGATTGCTCCACCGCGCGACACCGAGGTCGCCAAGACCGCACCGGTCCTGAGCACCTACACCTTCCCTGGTCCGAACCTCGCCCCCGCCGAGACCTGGTCGAGCGGCCATCGGACGCCCTACGGCCTGGCCTTCGCACCCGACGGCCGGCTGTGGGAGCTGGAGCATGGGCCCAGGGGCGGCGACGAGTTGAATCTCATCGAGCCCGGCAAGAACTATGGCTGGCCGCTCGTCTCCTACGCGACCAACTACAACCGGGTCCCGATCCCGAGTCCGGATACACGACCCGATCTGGCCAAGCCTGTCATCTACTGGACGCCGGTCATCGCGCCGGGCAACATGGTGTTCTACAAGGGCGAGATGTTTCCGCAATGGAACGGCTCGGCCCTGATTACCGGCCTGGCGACCCGGTCCCTCAGCCGGGTTACGTTCGACGGCAAGGGTGGAGCCACGCCGGCCGAGCGCTGGCCGGTCGGCCACCGCATTCGTGATGTGGCGGTCGGCCCGGACGGGGCCGTGTGGCTCATCGAAGACGCCAATCCAGGCGGACTGTTCCGGGTGACGGTGAAGTAGACCCCGGTACCGTGGGCGTCACGCGTGGGGTTTCCGTCCGGCCGGTCCATCCCCTGATAGCCTTGCACCATGAGAATTGGTGAGGCGGCCGCCAGGGCAGGCGTCAGCGCGGACACGCTCCGGTACTATGAGCGACTGGGGCTGCTGCCTGCCGCAATCAGGGCTGACAACGGGTACCGCCTCTATCCGGAGACCACGATCCGCCGGATTCTGGTCATCAGGAATGCGATGCGGTTCGGCTTCACACTCAAGGAACTGGCGGCCTTTCTCCAGGCCCGTGACACGAACAGTCCGCCGTGCCGGCAGGTTCGATCCGCCGCGCAGCAATTGCTCGATGACGTGGACCGGCAGATCGCCGACCTGGTGGCCACACGAACCCACATGCGGCGGACGCTGCGTGAGTGGGATCAGCGCCTGGGCGCCGTCAAGCCGGGTGCGCCGGCCAGGTTACTGGACGCATTGCCAACCGCGCCGCCGGCAGCCCGACCGTCGTCGTCCAACCGGATGCGGGCACTTTCCCGCAAACGCCGCTGAATCCTGGAGTATTCGCGCGACGCTTGACCCTTGAACGACTCCAGGGTTTACCGTAGATCCATGACACACCTGACGCTCGCCCTCACCCTTTCACTCACCTCGGGATTCCTGCTGGCCGCTCCTGATGCCGCCCAGGATCCGCAGGCGCAGATGAACCAGCGCGGAGCCCATGTCATGGGTTTCGATCAGGACAAGACCACGCATCACTTCGTCCTCTATCCCGATGGCGGCGCGATCGAGGTGTCGGTCAACGATGCCGCCGACATGGTGAATCTCGACGCAATCCGTGCCCATCTTCCGCACATCGTCACCATGTTCGGCGACGGCAATTTCGAAGCGCCAATGCTGGTGCATGCCACCGACGTGCCCGGCACGGCGGAGATGAAGAAGGTGAAGGACACCATTACCTGGAAGTACGAGGAAACCGGCAAGGGCGGCCGGGTGAACATCACGACGGCCGACGCCGAGGCGCTCGAGGCGCTTCATGCGTTCCTGCGGTTTCAGATCGCGGATCACAAGACGGGCGACCCGCTGACCATCACGAAGCGCTGAAGCCGCACACCATGTCGGCTCGTGGCCGGCGTCCGGCTAAGCCAGTGCCTCGGCGCAATACTGGACGCACTTCTTCGTTTCCTGTACGGCATCGGACCCTTCAGGTATCGGATACTCGAGTTCGGCCGTCGCCGGAAAACGCCAGGCGTTCTTCTTCATCGTCTGAAGAATCTCCTTGATCGGCGTGTCCCCGGTGCCCCACGGCAGGTTGGCTGCGCCGTGGTCTTTCGACTGCCGGTCCTTCAGGTGCACGCTCGAGATACGGGCGTGGTGCTTCTGGAGGAATTCGATCGGGGTCCCGCCGACGTTACCGGCCGCCACGTAGTGGCCGAGGTCCACATTGGCCATGTTGCCGGGAGAGAGAGCGAAGGCCCGGTCGAACACCGTCATCGAACCCTGCAGGTGTGTGTGGTAGGCCGCGTAGATCTTGCGTTTCATGGCGAAGTCGCCCACACGCTTCAGTTGTC
The DNA here is from genome assembly GCA_024640135.1 of Acidobacteriota bacterium. Taxonomy (GTDB): domain Bacteria; phylum Acidobacteriota; class Vicinamibacteria; order Vicinamibacterales; family SCN-69-37; genus SYFT01. The sequence goes on along the minus strand of JAHEFO010000170.1, from coordinate 5,340 downwards.
CTTCATCGGAAGGCAGTTCCAGCGTCGTGTGAGTACAGCCGAGCGCTTCGGCCATATTGAACACGTACTCGAATTCTTCGTCCGACATGTTGGGGCTCAGGATCTTCACGGCGTAGATCGACACGCCGGCGTCGTTGTACATCTTGCGCAGAGTCCTGTACCTGTCCATCGAGACGGACAACCGCCAGTCCTTCAGCGCGGTCTGCGCCGCCTGCTGGGCGGCTCGCTGTTCGGCCTGCTGCTCGGGCGTCTGCGGGGCGCCGCGCCTGCCTCCGCGACCTCCGCGCCCGGACGCCGGACGGCCGGCATAGCTCTCAGCCGGATCGCCCATCAACTCAATCGCGCTGAGACCGGAATCCAGGACGTACTGCAGGGTGGCTTCGGCACTCTGATCGGGCATGCTTCGAAAGCTGTAGGTGATGGCGCCGATTTGCACTCCGTTGAACAGCGAATTCGGTCCGCCTTGAATCAGGCGCGAACCGGTGAGGGGCGTGTTGATTAGACCGATCCCTGGCGCAGCGGCCAACGCCAGTTTGGCAAATTCCCGTCGCGTGTAGTCCATTGCCACTCCTTTTTCCCAGTCGCAAACCGACAATGGCCGATTGTATCCCGCGGGAGTGTTCTCCCGGGGGCTACTTCTTGGTGTGAGCCAGGAGGTCCGCAAAATGCTGGCGTTGAGCGGAGGTCGCATCGGGGCGCACTTCCAGCGTCCAGGCCGCGGCCGGATCGCCGGTCTTGAATCGCAGGCCGAACCAGTCCAGCATCTCCGTGTAGTCAATTTCCTCTGTAGTGGCGATCAGCGTGTGCAGCAGCGGTTCGACGTCGAAGCCGGCGGCGTCTGACACGGTCGCGTTGAACTCCGCGCCGGTGTAGCCGCGCGCGCCGGACCACCGCTCCCGCTCGAGCCGCATCACATCGTCCATGCTCCTCTGGCCGTTGGTCGCCCGGCGGATGTGCGCATCCAGCACGAGACCGACGACCGGCCCCTTCACGTAGTAGTCCACTTTCTGGTCCGAGGGAATCCGCTCGAACATCTGCGCGGACGACTGCTCCAGAGTCTGGACCAACCGCCCGGGCTGCTTCGTCTGGAGGTCGGTGATGTGGCGGGAGCAGACGGCGAGGTAGTCTTCGGGTGACCCCAGACCGGCACGGGCCGCCAGGAGATCGCCGAAATAGGATGTCAGGCCTTCACCCACCCACAGCCCGGTGGTCACCGGAGCGTGCTCGTAGTCGAACGGCCCGAGTTCGACCGGACGCAACCGCTTGACGTTCATCGCATGGAAGTACTCGTGACTGAGGAACACGGCGTTCCGAAAGCGCGCGGTCTGGTCCGCGGGTTCGCGTCCGCCGCCCGTAATGGCCACCGAGTTGAGATGCTCCACGCCGGAGCCGCCGCGGCCGGCCGTGACGATGTTGAGGAAGACGTACTTCTGGTACGGCAGCCCGCCCCAGAAACGGATGTGCTCTTCGATAAGCGGTGTGATCGCGGCAGCCACCCTCGCGCCATCCCACTCGGCCTGGCCGAGATAGGTCCAGTAATGCTGGATACCGCCGACCGTGAACGCGGTGGTCGTCAAGTCGGCTCCCGCCAGGATCGGTGAGTCCGCCAGAACGTCGTAGTCAGGAGCGACGTAGTGATTCGGCCGGCCGTCAGGCGCCGAGTCCAGCGACGTCATGGAGCCCGTCCAGGTCGGGGGCAGCCGGAGCGTGACATCAGCCGGGCGGTCCGTCTGATCGACCAGTGTCACGTACGTCGATGGCCCGATGATCACGGCGCCGGACTCGGTCACGCCATTCGAGAGGTTGCTCAGGCGTGGCGCCGACAGCGTATAGCTGAACGTGAACGTGGGCAGACCTCCGGTGGCCACGGTCCAGCGGCTCGGTGTGGGTTTGGTGACCGTCAGGGCGGCGCCGTCAGGTGCCGTCGCCGAGAATGCCGTCACTCGGTCTGCATAGTTCTGCAGGCCGTAGAAACCCGGCGACCAGATCGCCATCATGAGATCGACCGACGCCCGCCCGTCGGTCGGGACGGCCACATCGACCGTAAAGGTCTTTGACGCAGGTTCGGGGAAACTGACCGTGTAGACCAGCGGCGTCGGCGAGGCCGCCTGCGCTCGGATCAACTGCGACTGGGCGAGTGATGACGCGACAAGAAGCGCGGCGAGGGTCGTGAGCGAGAGTCGGCGAGTTGTCATCTTCTACCTCCCGGTTCCAGGATTATATGGGTGGCGCAGGGCCTCCGATGGGCTACACTGCGGTCGTTCAGCCATGTCAGCTCAAGTGGCATACCGCTTCGGACCGTTCAAGCTGGATACCGCTGCGTACCAACTGACTGAAGACGACCGAGTCTTGGAGGTGCCGCCAAAGGTCATCGATCTACTGGAGCTCATGGTGTCGAAGCCGGCCGCGCTGGTCACCAAAGACGCCATCCTGGACAGGTTGTGGCCGGGGGTGGCCGTGACCGACAACGCGATCACTCAAGTGGTCTCGGAACTCAGGCACGCGCTGCGCGATGATCCGGCAGCTCCGACATACATCAAGACCGTGCCGAGACGGGGCTACCGCTTCATCGCGGAGGTGGAAGCGTCTGGGGCCGCGCCTCAGGCCGCCCCTGCGCCCGCGACGGACTCACAGCCTCGCCGGGCGATTGCCGTGGCCGATTTTCAGAACGTCAATGCCGACCCCGACGTGGCGTGGCTGGCTGCAGGCATCGCCGAAACGTTGTCGAACGACCTGCGCGCGTTGCGCGACTTGTCGGTGATCGACCGGGCGGGATTGCCTGAAGCGGCGCGGGGATCCGGCCTGGACGCGGCACGCGCGGCCTCGCTGGATTGGCTGGTGGTCGGCGGGTACCAGCGCGCTGGCGACCGGCTGCGCATCACCGCTCGGGTGCTGGCGGTGCAGACTGGTGAGGCGATCGCGCAGGCCAAGGCCGACGGCCCTGTCATTGATGCGTTTGCGGTGCAGGACACCTTGGTCAGGCAGTTGCTGGCGGACCTGCAGGTGCCGGTGACGGGGGCGGCAGCCGCGCGGATTGGCGCGCGCGAGACATCCAGCATCGACGCGTACCGCGCGATGACGGAAGGCCGGCTCAAGCTGGAGTCGCTCGACGTGGCCCTGGTGCCGGCGGCTATTCGCGACTTCGATCGCGCGCTCACCCTGGATCCGCGATACGCCCTGGCGTATGCGGGGCTGGCCGACGCGCGTTTCTGGCTGTACGAAGCCTCGCGGATGCGGAACAAGCCGGACCACGATGAACTGCGGCTGGCCATCGGGCACGCGCGCCGCGCCGTCGAACTCGATCCCGGCCTCGGCGAAGCGCACGCGTCGCTGGCGCTCTTCCTGATGGCCGCAGGGGAATCCCGTGAGGCGGTCGAGTCCGGCCGGCGGGCCGTCGAACTCGAACCCAACAACTGGCGGCATCATTTTCGCCGCGGCGTGGCCGCCTGGGGCCGCGAACGACTGGCCTGCCTGGCGGAAGTCGAGCGCCGATATCCCGAGTTTGCGCACAGCTACTTCAGCGAGGCGATGGTCCATGTGGCACGCGGAGCACTGACGGAGGCCGCGGCCGTCCTCGAGCGCGGGCTGGCTCGAGCGGAGCCCAGTGGCGCCCGGCCACTGCGGTTTCCCGCGTTCGGCCTGCATTGGCTGCTGGGCATGACCCGATGGGCGGCTGACGATGACCGTGCGGCGGCGCGTGAGCAACTGGAGTTGGAACTCGCGACTGGCGGCACGGCGCTGTACTCAGCTGAGTATTCGATGAATGCCTACGACGGCCTCGGTTTTCTGGCGCTTGCTGAAGGCCGCTTCGCCGATGCCGACGCGATGTTCTCGCGCGCCCTGGCGGCCTACCCCGATCACGCCCGATCCCTGATCGGGTGTGCCGTGGCCTGTCGGGCCGGCAAGGACGCCGCACGCGCCGACAACCTCATGGCGCATGCGCAGCGCGCTATTGACGAGTTGGTGGCGAGCGGCCGGGCCACGGAGGCCGCCACTGCGCGCGCCTACTGGCAGGTGGTGTCGGGTGAGCCAGACGCCGCGTGCGACACGCTGTCGGCCATGGTTGACGAGGCGCCCCCCGGGACCGCGGGATGGACGCTGCCGGTAGAGCCGTGGCTGGCGCAGATTCGGGAGACGCCGGCGTGCCGGCGGGTCCTGGACCGCCTCGCCGAACGCGCCCGCTGAGCACGATCAGCTTTTCCTCAGGCCTTCCTCAGGCCTTCCTCACGACTTCGGTGATCGGCTGCCGCTACGCTCGCAGGCATGGGACGCGCTGTGCAGCCCGGTTCTCAGAAGGAGTCATCAATGACGCGATTTGCTTCGGTACTCGTCCTCGCCCTCGTCCTGATCCCTGCCGCCGCCAGCGCGCAGGAGTTTCCATCAATCAACGCCGGGGCGCGCGTGCGCGTCTGGACGTCGCCGGCAGCCGAACCGGTCACCGGACTGGTGACGAGGTTGGACGCCTCGACCGTGACGATCGACGCCGAAGAAGGCGATTACCTCATCACACTGACTCGCGATACGATCACACGGCTTGACGTGAGCCGCGGTCACCGATCACGAGGCAAGAATGCCCTTGTCGGAGCGTTGATCGGCGTCGCCGCCGGTGCCATTGTTCTTGCCGCAAGCACCGAGAAATCCGGCATCGGAGGCGGCCCAGGGAACGGATTGGTGGTGCTTGCTCCCGTCGGCGCCGTGGTCGGTTTCATGGCCGGCTCCGGCCCGGAGCGTTGGACGAGCACCACGATACGACCGAACAAGCGGGCGGGCCTCGCCATCGCGCCGGCGCCGTCGCTCCGGTTCAGCCTTCGCTTCTGAGCAGCACGCGTCAACCAGGCGGTTTTGCGCTCGCGACATTTGACGCGGCAGGCTCAACAACTGACGGCCGGCGGACTCCACACGGAGTTTTCCCGGATTTAACATGCACGCACCAGGACTGAAACATTGTCATTGCATCGTGATCGAGAACGTGACGACGATATAACGACGTCGGAACGATGGAGGAATTGCACGTGAAACGAACAATGATCGCTGTGTGTGGAACGCTGTTGATACCCGCCGTGGCTCTGGCTCAAGGGGCCCAGGCCCCGACACCGACCATGGAACTGGGAGCGCCCGTGTCCGCAGGTTCCGCCACACCGGAACCCGTCCAGGCTGCGCCGCCGGCTCCGCCATACAAGATTTCGGGGCTGATGTTCGGCGACTACTATGCGTTCCCGCGGCACCACCTTGCGGAGTGGAAAGATCAGCACGGCATGTGGATTCGCCGCGTGTACTTCACCTATGACCACACACTCAGTCCGGAGCTGTCGCTCCGCCTGCGGACGGAGATGAACAGCA
>JAHEFO010000015.1 GCA_024640135.1 Acidobacteriota bacterium | reverse complement strand
CGGGCCTGATTGCCGTCCTCGCGCTGATGTGGGGTCTCTGGGCCGTGAGCGGCCAGAGGGCCGCGCTTGGCGGAGGGGTCCTGCTGGCGACCAGCTACACATTCGTCATGTGGAACCGTGCCGCGCTCATGGAATCCACAATGACCATGTTCATCGTGGTGGCCTGGGCCGCCTATGCGCGCGCCTGCCGGCAACCGCGATGGGGCGCACTGGCCGGGGTGGCCGTCGTGCTCGCGTTCTTCACCAAGGCCGCTGCCGCGTTCTTCGTCGCGGCCGTGGTGATCGAACTCGCGACGGCCTGGTGGATCGGGCGCACCTCTGACACCCCGGAGACCGCCGCCATTTCCACGACCCTGGCGGGCCTCACGGTCGCGGCCGCCGCGGTTCTGGCCTTCTTCGTCATTCCCCACTGGACCGAGTTCCAGTTCTACAACTGGGTGATGACGGTGGAGCGCAAGCCGGAATACACCCTGAACGCCTTCATGCGAAACGCCTCGTGGCTGCCCCTCACGCACGGGGTGTTCATGCGCATGTGGCTGGTGGTGCTCGTCGCCAGCGCCGCCGCCGCCGGCATTGTCACCAGGTGGAAGTCTGCGCATCCCGCGGAACGCTTGGCCGTCTTGTGGCTGCTGGTTGGCCTCGTTGAACTGGTGGTGCATGACTCGGGCAACCAGCGGCGCTACGTGATGTTTGTCCCGGGCCTCATCGCCCTGGCATCGTCGGCCCTCGGAAGGCGCGCTGCAGTCGACGCAGCCGTGGAGGACGCCACCACTGGCGCGGCGAACGCAGGACGTCCGGCCAGGGGGGCCACAGCCGTCGAGGACGCGAAAGTCGCACGCATCGCCACGGCGGGCGTGGCAGGCGTGCTGGCGTACCTGGTGATCGGCAGCGCGCTTCGCTTCGTGTGGATCGACGACATCCTGGCCAGGGACTACTCGCTGACCGTAAGAATCTCGGCCGCGCTGTCCGCCCTGCTTGCGGCCGCGGTGTGGTGGAAGTGGAGGCGGTGGGTGAGCGCGCTGGCCGGCACCCGACTTCCGCTCGCGGCCGCGTTCGGGGTGGTCATCATCACGAGCGGCACGGACCTCGCCCTCTTCGGGCGATGGACGGGCGAGCGGACGTTCCTGAACGTCGAGGCGTCACGCGCCGTGGGCCGCCTGTTGCCGCCTGGTACGCTGGTCCACGGCAAGTTGGCCAACGGCCTGGCGCTCGAAAACGCCATCAGGCCGCTTTTTGTCGGGCACGGTTTTGGCAACTACGCCGACCGGCTGGAACGTGGCGACGCCCGCTATATACTCACGTATACGAAACCGCGGCTGGGGTACGAAGGTCCGGTCATCCTCGATGTGCTGCAGCGCTATCCTCGACAGCGTGTCATCGCGGAGTTTGACGTGGACGAAACCCCGGAAACCGACCGAGCCGCACTCATCGAGAAGTTTCCTGACGGACCGGAGCCACGTGCGCGATATCAGTGAAGACCTCATCAAGACCCACTCCGACCGCCGGTTCCGATCGGAATACGACTACGCGCTGTTCGAGTACTACCGGTCGGCCAAGGTGCTCGCGTTCCTGGAGCGGGCAGGCATCACGGTCGGAGGCAAGGTGCTCGACGCGGGCTGCGGCGGCGGCGGCATGCCGTTGTCACTCGCTGAACACGCGGATCTCGTCGTCGGCATCGACCCTGTCAACCGTTTCGGTGACGCCGGTGTCCGGTTAGCGCAGGAGCGAGGCCTCTCGGGCCTGCACTTCCTGCAAGCTGACGGGATGCGCCTGCCGTTCGCGGCCGGCGCGTTCGACCTGGTCCTCTCGCATGCCGTCATCGAACACGTCGAGGACGCCGCCCTCTATCTCCGGGAGTGCCGACGGGTGCTGGCGCCGGGCGGACGTGTCTTTCTGTCCACCGCGCCATACTTGTCGTTCGCGGGCGCGCATTTGCCGCGACTGAAGGTGCAGATTCCGTTGCACCTGCTCACGGGGCGCTGGATCGCATTTCGAACGTTCCGCCTGCTCGCGCGGTACGCGCCGTGGACGCTCAAGGAGCCGGCGCACGAGAATTCGTTCATTCGCGACGCCAGAAACGGTATCTGGAAACACGACGACCTGCTCGAACTGGTCACGGTCCGGCGTTTGCGTCAGCAGATCGCGGACGCCGGGCTGCGCATCGTGCGAGAGGAACTGCACGCGACGTCCACCGTGCGACGCCTGCCCGGTCCGATTGGCCGCTGGCTGAGAACCAGCCCGCTCACGCAGGATGCATTAATCAGCAACATGGAATACGTTTTGGAATCGGCAATCTGAGATCTGAGATTCGAAGTTAACCATGGCCGACATCGATCGCTATCGCACGGGAGACAAACGTCTCGTGGACGCCTTGTATCGCCGTGTCTTCGGCATCGACTCGGCGGCTGCGAACCGGCTCCGGTGGAAGTGGCAGTACAACAACAACCCGCATCGGCCAGACGATGGCCCCCTCATCTGGCTGGCACGCGAGGGCCAGACCATCATCGGGCAATATGCCACGATGCCCGTCAGATTGTCGGTGGAGGGGCAGGAAATCGACGCCGCGTGGGGCATGGACGTCATGGTGGCGCCAGAACGCCAGCGCCAGGGGCTTGGTGAAGTGCTGTTTCGGACGTGGGACCGCAATGTCGGGGCGTCGCTGGGGCTCGGCCTGTCCGAGTCCTCGTACCGGCTGTTCCAGAAGATGCGCTGGCCTGATGTGGGCCCCGTGCCGTGTTTCGTGAAGCCACTGACGCGCCGCGCCCTGCGGCGGCCCGGGTGGTCGGTCGCCGCCAATCGTCTGCTGTCCGCCGTGACGTTGCCATGGGTCAGGCTTGTCGCGCGGACCCGTCCTCTGCACGGCGAGGTGCGCACGATCCGCCACTTTGACGACAGCTTCACCAGTTTCTGGGAGCGCGTGGCGCCGCAATTCACCTTCGCCGTCCGCCGCGACGCCGCCTACCTCAACTGGAAGTACATCCAGGCGCCGCACGTCCGGTACGCCATCGCGATGCTCGAGCGGGACGGCCTCGTCGCGGGCTACATCGTGTATCGGCACCTCCGGGAAGCCCGCGGCCGCGTGACGCTCGTCGTGGACTGGCTGACAGCCCCCGACGACCACGCGGGCCTGCTGACGCTGCTGCGCTGGGTCGATCGCGAAGCCCGCGCGGCCGACTCTGACAAGATCCGCGCGTTCGCGATGCACGCCGGATTCCGGAAGCTGCTGCGCCAGTCCGGGTACTTTGCGGTCAAGTCCTCGATGGAATTCGTCGCCAAGATCAACGCGCTCAGCCTGCCGTCCTCGTTCTACAAGACGACCGATTCCTGGCACGTCACACTTGGCGACTCGGATCAGGACCGATGACAACGACGGCCCGGCCCGTCCTGCTCGTCGCCATCGACACTGAAGGCGACAACCAGTGGGACCTTGAAGCCCGCCGGAACCAGCGCTTCGAGAATATCTACGCGCTCGGTCGTCTCCACGACTTCTTCGCGCGCCTGGGGGTACGCCCCACCTACGTCGTCACGCATCCGGTCGCCACGGATCCGCGTTCGGCAGAAGTCCTGCGCGGGCTGCTGGCCCGCGGTGACTGCGAGATCGGGTCGCACCACCACGCCTGGGAAACGCCGCCCTGTACGGAAGATGACGTGCGCCGGCATCCGTACGCGCTGCAGTTGCCGCTCGATCAGTTTGACGCGCAATTGGCGGCACTCACAGACGCCATCACGACCGCGGTGGGCACGCGGCCGGTGTCCTATCGGTCCGGGCGTTTCGGTTTTTCCGCCTCCCATGTGTCGTCACTGGAGCAACAGGGTTACCTGATCGACTCGAGCGTGGCCCCGCTGTTCTATGAGGCACACAAACAGGGGCCGGACTTCGTGGGCGCGCCGCTCACGCCGTACTTCCTGGCCTACGACAACGCCACGCGCCCGGGCTCAAGCGGGGTGCTCGAGTTGCCGCTCTCCGCCGCACTCAGTCGAAGGGTGCCGGCCTTCGTCGAACGCCTCTACGCCCGCACGCCATTCAACTATCAGGTCAAACGCGCACTGAGACTGGCGCGAATCGCGCACGTGCGCTGGCTGCGGCCGTCCTACAGCTCGGCGGACGACATGTGCCACCTCGGCCGCCAACTCGTCGCTCGAGGCGTCCCCATTCTCAATCTCCTCTTCCACTCCAGTGAGGTGATCGTCGGGGGCAGTCCGTACAACAAGACCCAGGGAGAGCTGGACGGATTCTACGAGCGCCTCGGCCAGTTCCTGACCTATGCGACCAGGGATCTGGAAGCGGAGCCGATGACATTCCAGGAGTTCAGAAGGACGAGTTGACAGATGCGCCTTCTCCACGTCTCCCCTCACCTCCCCCCCGATCAGGCCGCCAACGCCATCCTGCCGGCGCTGGCCGGGGAGTGGTCGGCCGCCCGGGGCCACATGGTGAGCTACCTGGCACATCCGCCGGCGCAGGGTGGCCTTGTCACGACCCCCACGGCCGGTCCGGTGGAATGGGTTCAACGACGCCAGGGCGTGCCCGCTCTGTCTCGAGTCCTGCGGATCGACGCGGTGCGCCGGATCCGGGACATTGGTGTCGTCCTGGACCGGATGGCGGACCGGCCTGAGCTGCTCCACCTGCACAGCAACGGCCTCCTGGTGGAAGCTGCGGCTCGCTGGGCCACGCGTCGCCATGTGCCGTATGTCCTGACGCTGTACGGCACCGAGATCTGGCACTACCGCCGGCGCTGGCCCGTCGATCTGTTCACGCGGGCTTACTACGATGCTGCCGCCGTCACGTTCTACAGCAAGGGGTTGATGGCCCGCGCCCAGGAAGTTGGCCTCACGCGCGCCGGTCTCTCCACCGTCTACCCCGCTGTGCCCGGCAATTTCGCGGTGCAGGACGAAGGCGCGAGGCGCACCGCACGCGAAACCCTCGGCATTGGGGAACCTCAGCTGATCGTCAACGTCAAACGGCTGCACGAGCTGGCCGGACAGACCTACCTCCTGGATGCATTCGCCCGGGTTCGACAGGCGCGCCAGGACGTGCGGCTGGTCATCTGCGGCACTGGCGCGCTGCGTGACAGCCTCGAAGCGCAGGCCGCATCCCTCGGAATCGCCGGCGCCGTGACCTTCGCGGGGCTGGTCAGCAACGACCAGGTCGCCCGGTACATGGCGGCCGCCGACGTCTTCGCGCTGCCCTCTCTGCTGGAGGCGCTGCCAACCGTCGCGGTGGAGGCGCTGGCATCAGGGACACCGGTGGTCTCAGCGGACCATCCGGGCGGCCTGGAGCTTAACGGTATATTCGGTGATGACGTCACGGTGGTGCCCATGCGGAATGCCAGCGCGCTGGCCGACGCGCTGCTCGCCGCACTGACCTCAGGTCGCCGGACGAGCCCGTCGACCGAAGACTCGCTGACGCGCCTGTTCCGGCCGGATGCCATTGCCGCCTCGTACGAGACCATCTACCACCAGGCGGCCCGGCCCAGGGCAGTGACGCGCTGATACACTCTGCGCTATGACGTTCCTGGCCAAGATCACCGAACACATTGCCGATGCCATGCGCCAGCGCGATCAGGCCTCGCTCGGCCCCCTCCGCATGCTCAAGGCCGCCCTGATGAACCGGGAGATCGAGAAAGGCCGGGCGCTCGACGAAGCCGAGTCGCTCCAGGTGGTGCAGCAACTGGTCAAGCAGCGGCGCGACTCGGTTGAGCAGTTCCGGGCGGGGGGACGGGACGAACTGGCGGACAAAGAACAGGCGGAGATTACATTTCTGGGCCGGTATCTCCCTCCGGCCGCCGATCCGGCGGCCGTTTCGGCGGCAATCGATGCCGCCATCGTTGAGGTCGGCGCCACGTCAATCAAGGACATGGGCAAGGTCATCAAGGCCGTCACCACGGCCCTCGCGGGGCAGTCATTCGACGGCAGGACAGTGGCTGAGGCGGTCAAAGCCAGACTGGCCACGCTGGCCTGATCCACACCCAACACCTTGTCAGCCAAACCTCGCCAAACTATTCCGACGCCTCTGCCGTCTAAGTTTGGTGAAAGACGCGAAAGTGTCTCTCATCCATCCTCCGGGCAGGGGTCTCAATCGCAGGGATTGAGGCCCCTTCTTTTTGTGCCCACCGGTGGCACGGCTGTGCCAATGTCTTCCTCGAATGTCTGAACGCCTCGCGAAGTCTGCCGGAACCATCGGGCTCGCGGTCATGACCAGCCGGCTGCTGGGTCTGGTCCGCGACCAGGTGATGGCGGGCCTGTTCGGCACCGGTATGGCCCAGGATGCGTTCCAGATCGCCAACCGGATCCCCAACCTCGTCCGGGACCTGTTTGCCGAAGGTGCGATGAGCGCCGCCTTTGTCCCGACCTTCACCCGGTATCTCAAGAACGAGGGGAAGGAGGCCGCGTGGCGCCTGGGCAACCTGGTCATCAACGCGTTACTGGTGGTGACGACGGTGCTGGTAGTGCTGGGGATTATCTACGCCGAGCCCCTGCTCAGCCTGCTGCCCGACTTCGGCGGCTCCGACCCCGCCGGGGCCGACGGGGCCGCCCGGCTGGCCCTGACGGTCCAGTTGGCCCGCATTGTCATGCCGTTCCTGACCCTGGTGGCCGTCGCCGTGGCGCTGGGTGGCATGCTGAACTCGCTCCGCCGATTCTTCATCCCTGCCCTGTCGCCGGCCATCTACAACGTGGGCGTCCTCTTCAGCGCCGTGGCCATCGTTCCATTCTGCGAGGGATGGGGCCTGCACAAGATTGTCGGTATCGCCATCGGCGCCCTCATTGGGGGGCTCGGCCAGATCCTGGTCCAAGTGCCGCTGCTGTACCGGCAGGGATTCAGGTACCGGCCCATCCTGAGTTTCAGCGATCCGGGCCTGAAGGAAATCCTGCTGCTGATGGGACCGGGGACCCTCGGCCTGGCGGCCGCGCAGGTCAACGTGGTGGTCAACACCTACCTGGCCGTGGGAGAGGGCGAGGGGGCGGTCTCTGCCCTGGCGTTTGCCTTTCGTCTGATGTACCTGCCCATCGGGCTCTTCGGTGTCTCGGTTGCCACGGCGGCGCTGCCCGAGGTGGCGCGCCAGGCTGCGGCCGGCGCCCTCGATGACATGCGGCGCACCGTGTCGAGCAGCTTGCGGCTGATGCTGATGCTGAGCGTCCCGGCCACCGTGGGCCTGATGGTGCTGGGAGGGCCCATTGTGGAGTTCATTTTTCAGCGGGGTCAGTTCACGAGCGAAAGCACGCGGCTGACCGCGATGGCCCTGCTGTTCTATGCCCCGGGCCTTATCGGCTACTCGGCGGTCAAGATCGCCTCTCCCACCTTCTATGCCCTGAACGACCCACGCACGCCGGTCCTGGTCAGCGTCAGCTCGATCGTGATGAACCTGGTGCTCAACCTCACGCTTGTGCGGATTCTCAGTTTCCAGGGTCTGGCGCTGGGCACGGCGATCGCGGCGCTCTTCAACTCCGGGCTGCTGGTCTACCTGTTGTCACGCCGCATCCACGGTCTTGAAGGCAGACGAATCGCCGTGGCGTCGGCAAAGATCCTGGCCGCATCGCTGGCCATGGGTGCGGCGGCCATGGTGACGGAATCGTGGCTGAACGCGTCGCTGCCGGACATGCAGGGGTGGATTTCGTGGCTGCCCGGCACGTGGGGAGCCACTGCGGCGCAGACGCTGCGCGCCGGCCTCCGCGTGGCCGGCGCCATCAGCGTCGGCGTCGGCGTCCTCGGCCTCTCGGCCAGCGTGCTCAGACTGCAGGAGTTCACGGCGGCACGCGCGCGTGTGCTCGGTCTGATCCGGCGCCGCCGCTGACGACGATCCGTTTCGGCGTTTCGTTATAGCATCCCAGTGTGGCTCGTTTTGCCCAGAATCCAGGCGTGACCTTCGGTCCAGGTCCGATGACGCAGGCCGTCCGCGCCATCGTTTATGCGAACGTCGCGGTGTTTGTCGCGACGCTCGTGGCGCGGCCGGAAATCCAGAACCTGTTTGGGCTGTCGCCGGCGGCGGTGCTGACGCAGGGGCGGATCTGGCAACTGGGCACCTACTTGTTCGTGCACGGCGACGTGTTCCATATCCTGTTCAACATGCTGGCGGTGTGGATGTTCGGCGTGGACCTGGAACGGCGTTGGGGCACGCAGGCGTTCGTCAGGTACTACGCGGTGGTCGGCATCGGTGCAGGCCTGTGCATGGTGGTGGTGTCCCTGCTGCCTTTCGCGGCCACCGAACGTACATATTTTGCGACCACCATTGGCGCGTCAGGGGCCGTCTACGGCCTGCTGATGGCCTGGGCGATCATCTTTCCGCACCGGACGATTCTGTTCTTCGGGATTTTCCCGCTGACCGCGCGAGTCTTCGTGCTCATCATGGGTGTCATCGCCTTCACGCAGGCGGTCGGCCAGGGTGGCGGGACCGTGGCGCATCTGGCGCACCTGGGCGGCCTCGCGGTGGGCTGGTGGTATTTGAAGACACCGGTGCGCCGCCCGCCCCCGCCAAAGCCGAGGCCAAGACCGACCCATCTGCATCGGGTCCACTGACCGCGTCGCGTCCAGCAGGTCCGCCAGGCCACCGCACGCTCACGTTCACCGCTCGTCTGATTTCCCCAGTACAACGATGACCATCGAATCGTCGAGCGCCTCGCACTGATGGCCCAAGCCGGCCGGAATCCTGAGGACTTCCCCTTCGCGAACGGTCACGTCCTCCTCCAGCGTGAAGCGAAGCCCGCCCTCGAGGACGTAGATCATCTGCTCTCGAGCGTGAGAATGCAGGGGGGCCAGGGCCCCCTTCTTGAGAAATACCTGTGTCAGCGTCAGTTCGTCGCCAGAAACCGTCTTGCGGGCGACCATTTCGGTCACCCGCTCAAGGGCCAGCTCGTCCCAACGAACCACGTCGGCGCGAGGTGTCATCTGGCCAGTATAGGCGGTGCTCTTCGGTATAATCGGTGGGTCCTATGAAGAGCGCAGCCCCCGCCACCACTACCTGGGAAGGCCTGACACGCAGCGATTTGCTTCGCGCATATCGCACGATGCTCCTGTCCCGCCGGATCGATGACAAGGAAATCCAGCTTAAGGGCCAAAGCCTGATCTTTTTCCAAATCAGTGGTGCCGGACACGAGGCCGTCCTCACGGCGACTGGCATGCAGTTGAAGGCCGCCCATGACTGGTTCTACCCCTACTATCGCGACCGGGCGCTCTGTCTGACACTGGGCATGACGCCGCTGGAGATGTTCTTGTGCGGCGTGGGCGCGGCGGAGGATCCGAACAGCGGTGGTCGTCAAATGCCGTCGCACTGGGGACACAAGGCGCTCAATATCGTCTCGCAGTCGAGTCCCACCGGGACGCAGTGCCTGCAGGCCGTGGGCTGCGCCGAGGCCGGACGGCTCTATGAACAGTTGACCGACATCCCAGACCGGGAGAATCGTTTCCAGAAGGACGAAGTGGTCTATGTCTCACTGGGTGACGGCACCGTCAGTGAAGGCGAGTTCTGGGAAGCGCTCAACGCGGCGTGCGTCTCGGCATTGCCGGTGCTCTTCATGATTGAGGACAACGGATACGCGATTTCTGTACCGGTGGAAGTGCAGACCGCCGGCGGCGACATGTCGAAGCTCGTCGAATCGTTTCCGGGCCTGAAGGTCTTGAGCTGCGACGGCACGGACTTCCTTGAGAGCTACCGGGCGGCCGCCGAAGCGCTGGCGTGGTGCCGCGGGCGCAAGGGGCCGGCCCTGATCCACGCCAAAGTCGTCCGGCCGTATTCACACTCGCTGTCCGATGACGAAAGACTGTACAAGACACCGGCGGAGCGGGCCGAAGAGGCGACGCGGGATCCGATCACGAAACTGGCCGCCTGGCTGACAAGCGAAGGCCTGGCCACCGATGCTCAACTGGCGAAGATCGCCAAGGAGGTTGACGCCGAAATCAACGCCGCGGCCGACACGGCCATCAAAGCCGGAAAGCCGGCGAAGGACACGGCGGGCCTGTACGTCTACTCGCCAGACATCGATCCGTCGGGCAAGGAGTTCGACAGCCCAGCGGTCCCTGAAGGCAAACCGGACACGATGGTGGCAGCGATCAACCGCACCATGAAAGACGAGATGGCGCGAAACCCGCGCATCGTCATGTTCGGCGAGGACGTGGCGGATGCGACGCACGAGGACAACCTGAAGGAAGTGAAGGGCAAGGGCGGCGTCTTCAAAGTGACGCACGGCCTGCAGCAGACCTACGGGGGCACGCGCGTCTTCAATTCGCCTCTGGCTGAAGCCAACATCGTGGGCCGCGGCATCGGGATGGCCACGCGAGGGATCAAGCCCGTGGTGGAGATCCAGTTCTTCGACTACATCTGGCCGGCGATGATGCAGCTCCGCGACGAGATGTCGATGATGCGCTATCGATCGAGCAACGCGTTCTCCAACCCGATGGTCGTGCGCACGGCCATCGGCGGCTATCTGCGAGGCGGCGCCCCGTACCACAGCCAGTCTGGTGAAAGTATCTTTGCGCATTGTCCGGGGATTCGCATCGCGTACCCGTCCAACGCTCATGACGCCGCCGGCCTGCTCCGGACCGCGATTCGGTGCGACGACCCGGTGCTGTTCCTGGAACATAAGCATCTGTACCGCCAGACCTACAACAAGGGCGAATACACGGGTGCCGAGCACATGATTCCGTTCGGCAAGGCCGCCATCAAGCGGGATGGAACGGACGTCACGGTCGTCACATGGGGCGCACTGGTGCAGCGAACGATGCTGGCCGCGCAACAGGCGGAGAAGGAAGACATCAGCGTTCAGGTCATCGATCTGCGCACGATCATGCCGTATGACTGGGACACCATTGCGCGAGCGGTCCGGAGCACAAACCGGCTGATCATCGCTCACGAAGATCAGCTGACGTGCGGCTTCGGCGCGGAACTGGCCGCGCGCGCGGCCAGCGACCTGTTCGGATACCTCGACGCCCCCGTCAAGCGGGTGGCTGCGATGGACTGCCCGGTGGCTTACTGTCCGGATCTCGAAGAAGTGATCCTGCCGGGATCCGCCGACGTTTTGGCGGCGATCCTGGACACCGCACGCTACTGACCATGTGTGATGAACGACTGGCGTAGATGCGCGGCCGGCGTCACCTGTGCCATTGCCGCCGCTTCAGCCGGTTCCACCACGTCGGCCACCTTCTCATCTCCCGATCTGCCCGGTGCCTCAGCCGTGGAGCGCCTGCGCCCGGCCGGTGGACTGCCGGCGCACATGTGCGGCCAGTTCCGTCAGCCCACAGCCTTCGTCCAGACGGCCTCCGGCCAGTACCTCATTCTCGATCGGCGCGAGCACACCGTATTCAGCGTTGACAAGGCGCGCACGCAGTTGACGACGCTCGTGACAGCCGGGATGGAGAACGGCACCGTGCTCCAGCCAGGAGTCCTGAGCCTGTCGAGCGACGGCGCCTTCGCCGTGTCCGACGCGCCGTTCTCGCAAGAGCGGATTCAGTTCTTCTTCGAAGACGGCACCCCCCTCACGGCGTTCCTGCTTCCGGGTGTGGCGGCACCACGCCTCACGGTCGGGCCCCTGATTCTCAACGGCACCGGTTCGATGCAGTTCACGGGAAAGTCGATCCTGATCAACGCGCCTGAATCAGGCGCGCTCGTCTCCGAGATCAACCTCGAGGGACACGTCGTTCGCCAGATTGGCACGTTGCGGTTCACCGGACATGAAGATGACCAGCCGCTGCACCTGGCGCTCAATATCGGTGCGGCGTTTGCCACCGACGACGGCGGCGTGCTTTTCGTGTTCCAGACCGGCGTGCCGCTGTTCCGCAAGTACGCCGCGGACGGCCGGCTCGAATTCGAGCGGCATATTGAGGGTCCGCATGTGGACGGGTACGTCCAGTCGCTTCCCACGACATGGCCGGTCCGGACAATTGGCGACGGGACCTATCCGCTTGTCGCGCCCATCGTGCGGACCGCCGCGCTCTCTCCCACCGGCGATCTCTGGGTCAGTCTCGTCGCGCCGTACACCTATGTCTATGACGCGGCAGGCGACAAGACGCGCACGGTCCAGTTTTACGGAACGGAGGCGTTCTCGCCTGCCAGCCTGTCCTTCAGTCGCGCATCCGGTAGTCTGCGCGTGCTGGCGATGCCGGGATGTTATGAATTCGAGGATTGACGAAAGGCCGGAGCCATGATCATTGATGTCCACAATCACTTCTATCCACCCGAGTACCTGAAAGCGCTCGAAACATCCGGCAGCTCCATCACGGTCACGAGCGACGCAGACGGCAACCCGCTGGTTCACTACCCTGGCGACTACAACGTTCTGGTCAGGGGCCATCGCGACATCGCCTACCGTCAGGAAGTGATGGACGCCGAGGGCGTGGACGTGCAGTGCATCAGCCTGACGACGCCCGGTACACACATCGAGACGCCGGCGATCGCCGCCACGCTGGCGACGATCACCAACGATGCGTTTGCGCGCATTCGGGATGAACGTGGAGCCCGGTTTGCACCTCTGGCAACGCTGCCACTCTGCGCCCCCGCAGCCGCCGTCACCGAGTTCGTCCGCGCCATTGATAAATTGCATCTGCCTGGCGCGATGCTCTTCAGCAACGTCAACGGCGTGGGCCTGGACGACGAGTGCTTCTGGCCGCTGTATGAGGAGGCCAACGACCGGGATGGCGTGCTGATGATTCACCCGACCTACCCTGTGGGCGTCGAGGCCATGACCGAGTACTGGTTGATGCCGCTCAACGGATTCCTGTTTGACACGACCCTGGCCGCATCCAAGCTGGTGTTCAGCGGGGTCGTCAGGCGTTACCCCAGAATCCGCTGGATCCTGGGTCACCTGGGTGGAACGATCCCGTACCTCGCCGAGCGCCTTGACCGCGGCTACCGGGCATTCGCCGGCTGCCGGAAGCACATTGACGAGCCGCCCACGGCCTACCTCAAGCGGCATTTCTATTACGACACTGTCAACTTCAGTCAGGGATCGTTGAGACTGGCGATCGATTTTGCCGGCGCCGATCACCTCCTGGCTGGAAGCGACTACCCGCACCAAATCGGCAGCATTCCGCTCATGCTCGAGGCACTGCGCGCGTTGCCTGTCACCGAACGGGAACGCGAGGGGATCCTCGGCGGAAACGCGGCCAGACTCCTGCGAATCTGAAATCTGGAATCGGTAATCTGGAATCGATTATCGATAAATCGGCAATCGGCAATCGGCAATCGGGGAATCGGGGAATCGGGAAATCTGGCAAGCATCGGATCATCTCTTTGCCTAATGAACCGGTGGTCCTCGAAGACCAACTGCCGATCGGTTCCCCGACCATTCACAGCAGGATGGTTACGCGACTCCTCGATTGCCGGTTTCTCGAGAACCGCGATTGCAGATTGCCGATTTCAGATTACCGATTAAAGGGCTCGCTTCAGCACTTTTCCAGTGGGCCCGAGCGGAAGCGCGTCACGGATCTCCACCACCCTGGGATACTTGTAGGCCGCAAGCCGGCTCTTGCTCCAGGAGATGAGTTCCTCGGGCGTCACGGTGGCGCCTGGCTTGAGGACGACATAGGCGTGGATTTCCTCGCCGAGACGCTCGTCGGGCACCCCGATGACTGCGGCCAGTGACACGGCTGGATGCGTCACCAGCAGTTCCTCGATTTCGCGCGGATACACGTTCAGGCCGCCGCGCAGCACCATGTCCTTCTTGCGATCGACGATGGAGACATAGCCGTCGGCATCAATGACCCCGATGTCGCCGGTGTGAAACCAACCGCCCTTGAGCGCCTCGGCGGTTTCCTTCGGGCGCTTATAGTACCCCTTCATGACGTTGTGTCCGCGAATCACGATTTCGCCGCGTTCGCCACTCGCCAAGGGCTGGTCGTTGTCATCCACCACTCGCACGTCACACCCGAACACGGACATCCCGACCGTGCCGGGCTTGGATGGCCGCTGAATCTGATTGAAACAGGCGACAGGCGACGTCTCGGACAACCCGTACCCCTCCAGCACGCGCACGTCGAATGTCCTCTCGAAATCCTCGAGCAGGGCCACCGGCATGGGCGCACCACCCGAGCAACATACTTTCAGCGACGCTCCCACCGCTGACGGGTCGGCGCCCCTTTCCCGCACGCACTGCAACAGCGCCCAGAACATCGTCGGAACGCCAACCCAGCACTTGACGCCTTCTTCCTCCATGAGCTTGAGGGTTGCTGCGGGGTCGAAACGCGGCATGAGCACGAGCGTCGCGCCCGCGGCAATGCCGGCATTCATCTGCGCGGTCTGACCGGTGGAATGAAACAACGGTAACGTGATGAGCCAGTGGTTCCTGACGTCGACACCCGACGGAAGCAACGGCGCCATCAGGTCACGCGACACCACCGCGTTCGTCACCATGTTGAAGTGTGTGAGTTCCGCGCCCTTTGGCTGTCCGGTCGTGCCGGACGTGAAGAGAATCACGGCTGTGTCGTCCGGCGCCGACGGATGGGTATCAAAGAACGGAACCTGCCCGTGCTGGAGCTGGGCGAGCGTCATCGCCCGTTCCACGGGGCTGGCGATCTCGGGACTGACGGTCACGACGATCACATGGGCACACGAGTCGACCTCGTCGGAAGCCTCACGCACGCGCTGCGCCATGGGCAGCTCCGGCGTGCCCTCGAACACGATGATCGCCTTGGTGTCGGACTCCCGGAGGTGATAGGCAATCTCGCGGGGCTTGAGCAGGATATTGAGCGGCACCACGACGCCGCCCATCTTGAGGATGCCGTAGTAGGCAACGGGAAAGTACGGCACGTTCGGACACAACAGCGCGATGTGGTCGCCGGGCTGAAGGCCCAGCGCCCGCAATCCACCCGCGACCTGGCTGGCCGCGGCCTGTACCTGCGCGTAGGTCAACCGGTGTGGCCCTGACACGACGGCCTCTCGGCTCGGTGTCAGACGGGCCTGTTGGTCGAGCAGATGGGCAATATTCAGGGTGGTGGCCGACATGGGGATCCTCCGCCGTGGCTACTGACTCGAGGTGGTCGAGCGATGCGATGCCAGCCATCGAGACAGCCTGGTTATTTCGTTCGGCGTCAGTTTATCGAAGAAGGCGGGCATATCACCCGTTGGTTTGACCTCGAGTGGCGCGGTGATTTGTCGAACGAGGCCCGCCTCGTCGAGGCGATCACCGATGGTCGACAGCACCGGTCCCTCCTTGCCGCCGACCGTGCCCAGCGTGTGACACCGCACGCAGTTCCGGTTGAACAACACGGCAACCCCAGCCTCTTCAGCCGAAAGAGTCGGCAGGTCGCCCGACCGTCCGCGCGCCAGCGCCGCCAGAATCGCCCCGTTGTCGTACTCATTCGTCGGGGGCGCCTCGCGCAGTCCCGGTGAAATCATCTCCGGATCCAGCAGGTGGGAACTGACCCAGTCGCGCGGCTTTGAGACGCGCTGGGGATCGATGGAGCCGGCCACGGCACTGTCGCTGTGACACGACGTGCACGTGTCGCCGGCCATGAGGGCCAGTCCCGCCTGTTCGCGCACGTTCCAGGTGCCGTCGGACGCGGGCGGTTTGTCCATGGCGCCCAGCACGGTGAGTGTGGTGATTCCGGCCACGCCGGCCGCCAGCGACGACAACAGCCACCGCCGGTCGGCAAGTCCGCGGGACCGGGCCCGGTCAATCCACGGCAACAGCGCCAGCAGTGTCATCACGGCACCGGGAATGACGATGGCGCCCACCACTTCCAGCCGACCGGGAAAGTACTTCAGGAGTTGAAACAACCCGAGGAAATACCACTCGGGGCGAGGAATGTAGTCTGCCGCGGTAGGGTCTGCCGGCGGTTCCAGCGCCGGCGCGCCCTGCCAGGCCAATGCCGCCAGCCCGGCACCAACCACAAGAGCAACCGTCAGATCCCGCGCGGCTTGATACGGGAAGAACGGCTGCGGGATCCCCTCACGCTCTCTGATTGGCCCGGAAATGCCGTGGCGACGCATCAGGTAGAGATGCAGCGCGGTGAGCCCGAACAGCGCCGGTGGGAGGACCAGCACGTGCGTCCCGTACCAACGCGTGAGTGTCAGCGCACCGATGTCCGGCCCTCCGCGCAGGAGGTTGGCGACAAACTCTCCCGCCAGGGGCGTGAGTTTCGAAATATTGATCGTGACGACTGTTGCCCAGTACGCCCGCTGGTCCCACGGCAGGAGATATCCCGTCAACCCGAACGCCAGAATGACGTGGAGCAACACCAGGCCGATGCCCCAGTTCACCTCGCGCGGCGCGCGGTAACTGCCAAACAGGATCACCCGAACCATGTGCACGACGGCCGTCACCACCACAAGACTGGCCCCCCAGTGGTGCAGGCCGCGCAGCAGGTGACCGCCCCGCACGCTGGTGGTGATGTAGCGAACGCTGTCCCACGCGTGATCCGGCGTCGGCGCATAGAACAACGCCAGCAGCGTGCCGGTCACCACCTGGAGCGTCAGTCCAAGCAGGAGAAGACTGCCGAACGTAAACGCCCACCCCGTCCCCGGCGGAAGGGTTTCATCAAACAGGTGATGACGCGCGGCGCGAAATCCGGTGCGATGGTCGAGCCAATCGGCCAGGCGAACGATCACAGGTCGACCTCGAGTTCAGCCGTGTCAGGATTCAAACGCACGGGCAATTGTCGAAGACCTTCGGGCGGTGGCCCGGCCACCACCTGGCCGGCGCGATTGAACGTGCCCCCGTGACACGGACACTTGTAGTGTCCACTCTCCTCGTTCCAGGCCACGCGACAACCCAGATGAGTGCACGTGGCCGACAGCGCGCGGTACTCGTCGCCATCCTTGTCCAGAAACACGACCATGCTCTTCCGTGTCTCGTGCCAGCCGTCGGCGTGCCGCTCGGTGAGGGTCGCGACGAACGGGCCCTTCGGTGGCAAGTCGAACATCGATGCCGCGGCCCGCCAGCGGTGCGTGGCTCCGCGGCGTCGCGGCACGGCGACCGCGGCCGCCAGGCCGGCCACCCCTGCGCCGATGAGTGCCGCGCCTGCAGTCACGAATCGAGTGAGAAAAGATCGCCGTGGTTCCATGAAACTAGGATTCTACCTGCGGAAGGTGCATATACTGAGCCGCGTCTGATGAACCATGCAGCCGCGGAACTCAGTGGGTCCCACTGCCGGATCGTCTCGGTCGGCTCTGGAAAGGCCGCCGAGCGCGTCGTCGCCCATCAGGAGTGCACGCTGGACGAGCGGGCCCCCAGGCGCCTCCGCGAGTTCCGCGACGACAACGGAATCTCCAGCCACCTGCGCGTGGTGCTGTGGCCCGGCCCTGAGGAAGCTGGCGTCACCGCCATCACCGCGAAGCCGGGCGCGCCGCTGTCGCCCCCGTCCACCTTGGCCGTTCGCGAACGTGTGGGCTCCCTGCTCCGCGCGGGGTTCCTGATCACCAACGTCTCGCTGCCCCATCAGATACTGGCGGAGTTGGCCCTTCAGCAGGGCGCCACGCTGGCCTTGGCGGCGGCCTTCCACGGTGACGGGGGCTGTATCTCGCTGGCCCGGGACGGACGCGCCGGGCCGCGACCGGCCTATCTCCGGTGGGACGCCCAGTGGTGCAGGGCGACCGCCGGTTCAGGCGATGCGCTGGCGCGCTACCAGTTTGCCGCGGCGTTCGCGCCCCACTTACGGCAGGTGCTCGAGAACGTTTCGCAGGACGACCTCCGCATCCTGGCGTGCGGGTCGATGGCCAACCTGCGCACTGCGATGGCCCCGTTCAGCGAGGAATTCGGCCGGGAAGTTCAGGTACTGGACCATGCCTGGCCCGGCATGCTGGACGCCGAGGCAGGCACGATTCCAACCGACCCGGCGGTGTGGCAATTGGCCCGTGCCGCGGCACAGTCTTCCGCCCTTGGCCTCCACCGGTAGTAGACTGGAGGGATGCTTTCGACCCCCGTAACCTCACAGAAGGTCGCCAACCCTCTTCGGCGTAATATCGCCATCATCGCCCACGTTGACCACGGCAAGACGACCCTGGTCGACGCGCTGCTCGGCCAGAGCGGGATCTTCCGCTCAAACGAACGAGTGGCCGAGCGCGTCATGGACTCCAACGCCCTGGAACGTGAGCGCGGCATCACGATTCTGGCCAAGAACACGGCCGTCCATTACCACGACCACCTCATCAACATCGTGGACACCCCGGGCCACGCGGACTTCGGTGGCGAGGTGGAACGGACGCTGTCAATGGTGGACGGCGTCATGCTCCTGGTGGACGCCTCGGAGGGCCCGCTGCCGCAGACCCGCTTCGTGCTGCGCAAGGCGCTCGAACGCCGCCAGCCGCCGATCGTGGTCATCAACAAGATTGACCGCCCTGACGCCCGGATCAAGGAGGTGCTCAACGAGGTGTACGACCTCTTCATCGACCTTGATGCCACCGAAGATCAGTTGGACTTCCCTGTCCTGTACACCAACGCGCGCGCCGGCACGGCCACCACGGATCCGGGAATTCCCGGTGACAACCTGCGCCCGCTGTTCGAAGCCATCATTGCTCATACGCCGGCGCCCAGGGGCGATGTGGATGCGCCGTTGCAGGCCCTGGTGGCGAACCTGGATTCGAGCGAATACCTCGGGCGGATTGCCATCGGCCGGATCTTCAACGGCCGGGTCAAGGTGGGAGATCCCATCGCGGTGTGCAAGCTGGACGGATCCATTCAGCGGACCACTGTCACCAAGCTCTTCACCTTCGAGGGCCTCAAGCACGTCGACGCAACCGAGGCTGCGGCCGGTGACATCATCGGCCTGGCCGGCATCGCCGACATCATGATTGCGGAGACCATCGCCGACGCCGAAAACCCCGTGCCGATCAAGACGATAGCCATCGACGAGCCAACGGTGTCTATGATCTTCGGAATCAACACCTCTCCGCTGGCGGGGCGTGATGGTCAGTACGTCACATCCCGGCAGCTGAAGGATCGTCTCGATCGCGAACTCATCGGCAACGTGTCCATTCGGGTGGAGCCGACGGAGTCGCCCGAGCAGATGAAAGTCTATGGCCGCGGCGAGTTGCAACTGTCGATCTTGATCGAAATGATGCGCCGCGAGGGATTTGAGATGCAGGTTTCACGTCCGGAAATCGTGACCAAGTCCACCGACGGCGTCCGTCTGGAGCCGGTGGAGGATCTGGTCATCGACGTGGCGGAGGAGTTCCAGGGCGTGGTGATCGCCCAGTGCGGCATTCGACGCGGCACCATGACCAAGATGGTCAATCACGGCAGCGGCCGTGTCCGCCTGGAGTTCAGTATCCCGGCCCGTGGGCTCATTGGCTTCCGCTCGCAGTTCCTGACCGAGACGCGCGGCACCGGCATGATGAACCACATCTTCTCCGGATGGGCGCCGTGGTCCGGGCCCATCGCATCGCGTCCCACCGGCGCACTGGTCTCGGACCGCGCGGGCGTGGCGACGGCCTATGCCATCGCCAACATGCAGGATCGCGGCGAGATGTTCGTCACGCCCGGCGTCGTCGTCTACGAGGGCATGATCGTCGGAGAGAACTCCCGCGACAACGACCTCGATGTCAACATCGTGCGTGAAAAGAAGATGTCCAACATGCGCGCGTCCGGCGCGGATGAGGCCATCCGGCTCATTCCGCCCCGCCTCCACAGCCTCGAACAGGCCATCGAGTTCATCAACGACGATGAGTTGGTGGAGGTGACACCACACAACCTGCGCATGCGTAAGCGCGTACTGGCCGCGAACATGCGGCCCCGCCGGAAGGACTGATGCAAGGGGACCGGTTTGCAGCGCTGCGCCCCCTGCTGCTGCCGGTCTTGTTGATCGTTGTCGCGCTGGCTGCCTTCAACCTGCGAATCGGCAACGCGATGGTGGACTTCGAGGGCTACCGCGCGGCGGGACGGCACGCCATCGCGGCCGAACCGCTCTATCGGGCATCTCAGGCAACCGACCCGCAATCCGCCTTTGACAAGTTGCCGGGGTTTGCCATGGCCATGGCCGCCACGACCCTGTTTTCTGACGACACCACGCGGGTGGCGTGGTACGCCTTGTCCTGGGCGTGCCTTGTGCTCCTGTTGCGCTGGTCGGTGGTCACCTTGCCGGAGCGCCGATGGTCCGAGCGGTCGCTCGTCATCGTGGCAGTGGTCGTGCTCGCGAAGTTCTACGCGCGCGAGTTGACGCTGGGCCAGTCCGACCTGCTGCTGGCAGTTGTGCTGATGGCGGGACTCGGCGCGCTCCAACTCGAGGCGCCCAGAGTGGCCGCCTCCAGCTTTGCGGCAGGCGTGTTCCTCAATCCCTTCGCCATTGTCCTGCTGCCGTGGCTGGTGGCGTCGTACGGCTTCGCACCCGGCCTCATGGCCTGCGCGATTCTCGGCGCCGGGCTTCTGCTGCCTGCCGTCTTCTATGGCTGGACCGGCAATCTGGAACAACTTTCGGACTGGTGGCATCTCGTTACCGATGCCGCCGCGCCCCATCTGCCTGGCGCGTCCAACGTGTCACTGACGACCATGTGGGCGACGTGGGTGGGTCCGGGGACCATCGCCGTGGTGTTGAGCGGGGTATCGGCGATCCTGCTGCTGGCGGTGGCGGCCACCATGTGGCGGCAGCGCAAACGGGTGCTGGAGCCTGACTACACCGAGTTCGCGTTTCTGATTCTGATCATTCCGCTCATCTCCCCGCGAGGGTGGGACTACCTGTTGTTGCTCGGGACACCTGCCGTGGTGTGTGTGGTCGATCGATGGCGGGAGTTGCGGACGCCATGGCGTTTTGCCAGCGGCACTGCGCTCGCCGTGATGGGCTTTTCGTTATTCGACCTTCTGAGCCATGCGGCATATGGCGGCCTCATGTCGTGGTCGGTAGTTTCTTTGTGCGCGTTGGTGGTCGCCGCCACGCTGGCGCAGCTCCGGCTTCGGGCGCTGGCCTGACGGTGGCGCAACTCAGTCAATCCTCTTCGCCCGGTGAGGTTTACGCCAGAGCGGGTTTCGGGCGACAATCCTCGCGAGTGGCGGGAAGTGCCTGGCCCAGGGTCCAGTGGCCATTCTGGGAACCCAGATCTCAGAGGGCCATTCTGGAGTCTGGCAGGAACTCCACCAAGCGGTTGAACCGATCGGCTGGCCGGTTTTTGTGCCAGCCGCGTGGGGCCCGCAACGTGATGTAGCTGGACGGACCTCGAACTGGAACCCACGACTGGAGGTGACGAAGGTGCGTGCTCCCGAGCGACACTATTCCGAGAGAGTCGGGTGGTTGCGAGCCGCAGTTCTGGGCGCAAACGATGGGATCGTCTCAACGGCAAGCCTGCTGGTGGGGGTCGCCGCTGCGCATGCGGCCCGAGGCGAAGTCCTCATTGCCGGGGTGGCCGGTCTCGTTGCAGGCGCGATGTCAATGGCTGCGGGGGAATATGTCTCAGTCAGCTCCCAGGCAGACACCGAGAAGGCCGACTTGGCCCGCGAGCGTCGTGAACTCGAGAACGACAACGAATTCGAGCACCAGGAACTGGCGGCGATCTACGTGAGCAGAGGGCTTGAGCCATCACTCGCGAAGCAGGTAGCCGAGCAGCTCATGGCGCACGACGCACTTTCAGCTCACGCTCGCGATGAACTCGGACTTTCCGACATGCACAGCGCTCGCCCGATTCAGGCGTCGGTCGCGTCTGCTGGCACCTTCGCTGTGGGGGCAGCGCTGCCGCTGGCCATTGCCTGGTTCGGCCCGGCGAGGTTTCTGGTCCCGGCAGTGGCCGGAGGCTCCCTGTTGTGCCTTGCCCTGCTGGGAGCGCTGGCTGCACGAGCGGGGGGAGCCGACATCGCCACGGGTGCGGCCCGGGTCACTTCTTGGGGAGCCCTGGCGATGGCAGCCACAGCGGCCGTCGGGATGCTCTTCGGTACCGTGGCGTGATGCGGCCGCAAGGATGCGGACCGGAAGGTCGCTTGAACACTGAATGAGGTCGTATGGGTTTGGCGCCAGGCCTGCCAAGGACGGTGCTGAGCCTCAACGTTCGGCCGTCAGTTTCAGAATCAGGTTTCCAGCCGCACCAC
Source organism: Acidobacteriota bacterium (assembly GCA_024640135.1). Lineage (GTDB taxonomy): Bacteria > Acidobacteriota > Vicinamibacteria > Vicinamibacterales > SCN-69-37 > SYFT01. The sequence goes on along the minus strand of JAHEFO010000015.1, from coordinate 11,063 downwards.
GCTCCATTCGTGTTGTGATCAGCCCATGCGCCCACATCGATCCCTCAGCACGCCGGCGAATATCGACGACGTGATCGGAAGAATTGGTCGGCTTCAGCCAACCACCAATCGCCAATGGGGCACGATGACGCCCCACGAGATGCTCTGTCACCTCGCGGATTCCTTCTCTGCGGTTCTGGGAGAGAGGCCGGTGTCGTCCACGGACACCTGGTTGTCACGCACGCTCGTCAAGTGGGTCGCACTGCACACAAGCTTGCCCTGGCCCCGAGGCGTGGCAACGCGGCCGGAGGTGGATCCCAAACGCGGCGGCACGAAGCCCGTCGAGTTCGACCGGGATCGCCAGAAGGTTGTGGAACTCATCCGGCGGTTCGTATCACCCGACACGCGCTTCGGGCGCCATCCCGGCTTCGGCGCGATGACACGGAACGAGTGGCTCCTGTGGGGGTACGGCCACGTCGACCATCACCTCCGCCAATTCGGGCTGTGAGGCGCTCTCTCCGTCAAGGCGACTGGCAAAGACAACCGTCTGCGGTGTCTTGGCAGACAATTGCGATGGGTCGCCTGGCTACGGTTGTCTCCTGGTCGGCCATTGTGAGAGGGGCTGAAAGTAGACATCCAATTGTGAACAAACTGGTCCCGTAATCCGAGGGGGAGCAGGAGGGACCCCGCACGGACTGCAGAAGGTTATACGATCAAGGAATCAGGCGTGAAGATAGTAATCCCGGCGTGTCTCGTAGGGCTGGCGCTTGCAGGCTACGGATGTTCCGCTCAGGCGGGACCGCTCAAGGAGGCCTGTGACCTGGCCCAGCAGCGCCTGAGCTCGGTTCCGAACGCCAGACTCGGCCAGTCGACAGCCACGTTTTCGGACGACGGTCATGCACACCGCGGCTGCATTGTTCGGCTTGAGGGTAGCCGAACAGAAATCACAGACGTCCACTATCCCGGCCCTCTTCTCTACCCTTCTGAAGGTTCCGAGCTGTACCGGCTGGGGTGGCGGGCTGACAGAGAGGCAGATGGTCCAGATGGCACATCATTCCGAATCGCCAGGCAGGACGTCTTCTGCCTGGTCGAAGGCCGCTGGGATGGCGGGGATGACGGTGACCCGACATATGTCCCCTCCCCTCGCTACGAGGTCATCGCGTCATGCGGCCATCAGGAACCGTAGGCGCGCCATGACTCGTCGCCTTGCGCTCTGCGTGGCCTTCGTGGGCGTCGCCGTGTGCCTGGTGAGGGCCCAGAAACCGATGACCAACGTCGATCCAGGCTGGGTGGGCCTGTACAGCCACGACATGGTCGCCTGGCTGGAGAACGAGAACCAACTCCAGAAGCTGTGTCCGGGGAACGCCAGCGAGGCCTCACGGTGCCGGGAAGCAACGATGGCACCCAAACTCTTGGTCATCAACCTGTACTCCGGACCAGATCCGAAGGCAGGCTCGCGAGGTTCCATTCTCGTTCAGGCCACTCCAGGCGTGGGATTGCGTTTCTTCTTTGTGCGGATGACAGGGGGCGCGCCCGTCGAATTCGAAGCGGACTTCACAGTGCGGGACTGGGGTTATGGCCCCTTCTTTCACCAGACCTATCTTGACCGGCGCGGCGACTGGTTCCAGCTGCCGGAGGACCCCTTTCCGCAAGGCACCTGGTTCAATGCCAGAGACCTTGGCGGGGATCCTGACATTCGACTGGTGGAGGGCATCGTCGAGAGCCCACAGGGTCATCTTCTGATTCTGGGCCGTGAGGAAGGCATCATTCGCGCTCGGCTCGAACAGCCCGCCGACATGTGGTGCGACAGCGATCCGGCGCCGCCGCTGACGCCATGGAAGGAACTGCGAATCCCGACGGCAGAATTCTATGACGCGAAAGGGCACCTCATCGTATCCCCGGCGTACCCGAAAGGCTGCTTGTGACGGAGGGGCGGACCGAAATGGCCCCCGGGTGGCTACTGCTCAGACTGCCGAACAGGAGCATCTCGCCTCCCCAAATCACGACGGATACGTCCGGCGAGTGGGATTCCGAATCAGTGAGCCGCATCAGGTGTCCGCACTGCGACTGGCAGCCCGTGCCATCCAGTCGGTGGGTCTGCTGGAGTCCTGCAGGTCCGGAACCGCCGTTCGAGTCGTGCGGGACCTCGTGGAACACATTCGTCACGCGCGGCAAGTGCCCGGGTTGCGGGCATCAGTGGCGGTGGACGTCATGTCTGAGTTGCGGCGAATGGTCGCTGCACGACGACTGGTATGAGGCGAGTGCCACCTGAATTGAAGGCGACGGAGCCAACCATCATCTGTAACCGTCAGCGCTGGTCAACTATATCTGGTAGTAGCTGACTGCCGACCGGTACGGTCATAGAGCGAGCATAGGGCGAGCACTGGGAGCACACGACGTTGAATACTGTCCGATTGGTAATGCTGTCATTCGCTGTCTTCACCAGCGCGGAGGCTGCTGAGACGCAGGGACGATTGATCGATAAGCTGTCGGGAGCGCCGGTGGCGAATGCTGAAGTGCTGGTGATCGGCACCAACGTGTCGGTCAGAACCGATGCGGATGGTCGCTTCACATTGTCTCCGGACCCAGCGGTGCCCTTCGAACTGCTGGTGATTCTCCCCGGAGGACAGGTCGCGAAGCCGGTGCGCATCGAGCGCGTCGACGCATCAGGTGTGATGAACATCGAGGTCGAATCGGTCCTGGAAACCAGCACGACCGTAACGGGAGTGGCTCCGAGCATCGATACGTCGCCAGGTGCGGCGATGACCATGCTGTCGGGATTGGAGGTGTCCTCGCGAAACCCGGCGAACCTCTTGCAGTCCCTCGAGAACGTCCCTGGCGTGAACCAGGTGTCTGAAGGCCAGGCGGCGGCCCCGGCGGTGCGCGGGCTGGCACAGGGCCGGACACTGCTCCTCATTGATGGCGGGCGTGTCACCTCTGAGCGTCGGGTGGGTCCGAGCGCCACCTTCCTGGATCCCGCGGTCATCGGCGGTGTTGACGTGGCGCGAGGGCCTGGCTCGGTGGCCTATGGGTCCGACGCGTTCGGCGGTGTGATTTCCGTGCGAACGAAGCGCACCGCATTGAACGCGCCCTTGAGCGTGAAGGTCACGGGCACCACCGCCACGGGAATTCCAGACCGACGCGCGTCCGTGGCAATGACCAAAGGCTTTTCAAGCGGCAGTCTGCTGGCGCAATTCCACGTGCGCAAGGCGGAGGACTACGACGGTCCCGACGGTCCGGTCCTCAACTCGGGTTGGCGTGACACCGGCTTCCTGATCAAGGGCGAGCGGATTTCCGGAAGCAGCATCTGGTCGCTGGGTTGGCAGAGTGACATGGCGCGCGATGTCGAGCGACCACGGAACAACTCGGCCACGACGCGATTCTACTATCCATTCGAGAATTCCCATCGCCTGACGGCCGGGTATGAGACCTCCGGGCTGGCCGGTTTGAGCCAGCTCCGCGTGACCGGTTTCTTTGGCTCCAGCGATCAGCGCACCGATCAGGATTCGTTCGGAACCGCCACCAAGGCACGGAGTGTGTCCAGGTCAGACATCACGGCAAAGGACTTCGGCCTGCGCGCGATTGCGGAGCGCAGCACGGGCCGCACGAAGTTCGAGTTTGGTCTGGACTTGAATGGCCGGTTTGGACTCGAGACCCATGAGATCTCGATCGGGTACGATCTCGCCGGGGCGCAGACATCGCTCTCTGATGCTCTGGCGACGGAAGATGCCCGGAAGACCGATACGGGAATCTTCGGGCAGATTACGACGACGATCGCACCGCGAGTGGACGTGTCGGCGGGGCTGCGCGGGGACATCGTGAAGAATCGCAACATCGGCGGCTACTTCGGCGATCGCGACGAGACCAATACATCGGCATCGGGTTTCGTCTCGGCCACGATTGGCGCGGCCGATGGATTCTCGGTGACGGGCCAGGTCGCGCGCGGGGCACGGGATCCGCGTCTCTCCGATTTGTACTACCGGGGACCGACGGGACGCGGCTACATTACGGGCAATCCCGACCTTGACCCGGAGCGGAGTCTGCAATTCGATCTCGGCCTGCACTATTCGGCCGGGGCCATCCGCGTAGGGATGTATGGGTACCGGTACGACATCAGTCATCTGATCGAGCGATACGAGACCACTCAGGACTTCTTCTTCTTCCGCAATCGCGGAAAGGCGCGCGTCCAGGGGGTTGAGGTGGAGATGCAGGCGGTATTGGGCCGTGGGTTGAGTCTGGAGATGAGCGGTCAGCTCACCGACGGCAAGGCCCTTGACGACGATGCGCCGCTCGATGACTTGTCTCCGGGCTCCATCAGTGTGGTGCTGCGGCAACAGATTCGCGACCGCGGCCACGTGTTCGTCCGCGCAGCCGCCCACGGCAAGCTGGATGACCCGGGGCCAAACGAGAGAGTGGCACCGGGGTATACCCTGGTGGACGCCGCTGCCTCCTGGCGGTTCTCTCCGAACCTGGAATTGCGGGCAGCGGCCAGGAATCTCCTGAACTCGTCGTACCACGCCAGTCCGTCGCCACGATGGGTCTTTGCACCGGGCCGTAATGCGGCACTGACGGCCGTCGTCGGGTTCTAGCGCATTCACGTGCGCGACGCGGCGGGTACGCCCACACGTTGGACAAGTCGGACACGATGACACATCGATTGTCGCAGGAAGATGAAGAGTTCTGTCGGGCATTCGAGGCGTTCGAGATGCCTGCCGGCACCTTCAACCACGATCCTGCACTCTCCCTATTCCGCTGAAGTGTTGTTCTCCGGGGCCGCTCGCGCCAGGTTCGTGGAGCCTGATGTCTCCCCGATACCGAGACGGACGGAGTAGGGCGACGCCCGACAATGCGTAGTCGCCGGCGCGCGTGAGTCCCTGCGTGGCCGTGACAAAAAAAGGACACCCTTCAGCAAGTGAAGGATGTCCTTTTTTCGTGACGTCGTCAGGCTCTCACCCTTGCGTCAAAAGGTCGCGAAGCGACGGCCACCAGAAGGCAGCAGGGGCAGGGGTTACAAGCCGGGACGTCGTGCGTTCTTCGGCGGAGCACCTCCAGCAGAGGGATCCATTCTGCCCACCTCCAGTTCTGAGGCGACCCATGAACCTCATCTCATCGGCAGACGTACGATGGGTCTATCCCGAAGCTAAACCTCTCCTGTCCTAAAGTCAAGATCTGGCGAATCACCTGGCGCATCGAGGAGCCTGCGCAGTCTCCCGGTGAACCAGACGAACACCACAACGTTCACCATCGCCAGCAGCACGGACATGTCAATAAACGTCCAGCCGCGATCGATTACTGGCGGCCAGCCATCACCAAGGCCGTAGAACAGATAGATGTTGAGCGCGAACACCAGAGACATGATCCAATACACCGGTCGTAGACGCGGCACCTCAGCAGCGGCGAGCGCAAGAAGCGGGATTACCGGATAGAGGTGATTCTCGTGCACCTGCGCACCAAACATCGAATACGCGTACACGCACCAGCCGGCCAGCGCCATCGCTCCGGCGCGGGAGAGGCCCCGTGAAGCCCGCCATACAGCCCAGGCCAGTGCGGTGAAGACCAGGACGGTGCCGATCACTTTCGGATTGGGATACCCCAGTTCAACCACACGCGAGGTCGCGAGGATTCGAATCTTGAGCGTGAGCGACTCGTACCAGCCAAGTTCCGGCACCGCATAGATCACACGGAGCAACCAGGTCAGGATCCAGGCCAGATTGCTGCCTTGCGCCGAGAGAATATCGTGCAGGAGCAGTCGCGACACGCCGTTGATCACGTTCGCGACTGTGCCGCGCAAGAGAAACGGCGCAAGAATCAAGGCCGTCGTGGCCGCACCGGACAGCGCAGCCCACGCCAGCGACAGCCACCGTTTCTGAGCCGTCCCCAACAGCACCATCGCGATCACCGGCAGAAGGAACACCGTCTGCGGCTTCGTGCCCACCGCAACCGCGATGAGGGCTCCGGCCGCTACCGGATGGCTCGTCAGCGCGGCCAGAAGGGCCATCACTGCCGGCACGGCGCCCTGCGCATCCGCGTAGCCCAGCGCTGAGCCTGTATACCAGATTGCAGGATTCAACCAGAACGCGGCGGCCGCCCACCTCGCTGCGGCATCTCCCATCACTGCCGGGCCCCACCTGAGCAGAAACCAGACAAACACGATTTCAAAGATCAGCCCTGTGAGCTTGACGAGGACCGTGAGGAGCGTGCTGTCAGGATACGAAGGATCGACAAGGCGGTAGACAGAGCCCGCCAAGGCGAACTCTTCAATCGCCAGCGGCGGATAATCAACATGGCCGGAAATGTCGAGCCACCGAATGAGGTGTCGCTCGGGCGGCTGGCCCCCTGATCCGTACACGCCTCCAAGATCCTCGGACGCGCCGTAACTCCATAACTTCCAGTTTTGTACATCGATCGTCCCGCGGAGAGGCAATGCCCCCACCCGAACAACCAGCCCGGCCACAAACAACACGATCAGAAGTCGGCGTGAGGTCAACAGGACGAGTATGCCCGACCTACCCGCTATTGGGAACGATGTTACCCAGTGAGGATGAGCGTGCATCGGCGTACCCATGTACACAGAGAGCTGGGAGCTCGGCGGCCGCCACGCCGGACCTCCAGTCGGTGGCACGGACGTTGCTCGCTCAATCACCAGGGAGGCAGCGTATGCACCGACATCGGCAGATCCACGTGTGGATCTCGGAAAGTGACCACCGGTTGCTCCACGAACGATCCACGGAAGAACAGGAGTCGGTATCAGCCATCCTCCGAAGGCTGATCAAGACAGAGCGTCTTCGACTGCGAGACGAGCGACCGTCTCCGGCAGATCGCCCGCCGGGCCCGGAACTTGGGACGCTACAATGAGGGCATGCTCCTGTTACCCGCGGTTTTGTCCGTTCTCCTTTCGGCGGCGCCTGCCGAACTGACGTTTACCGCGTCATCAGGGTGGCGGCCGAGAGCAGTGACGTCGATGATGCGCATTGGCGAATTCGTTCTGCCGAGGGCCGACAACGACGCTGAGGATGCGTCGCTTGTGATCTATTTTTTCGGCGGAACGGGTGGCTCGGTCCAGGCCAACCTCGATCGCTGGCTGGGTCAGCTCACCCAACCCGATGGCCGGCGGACGAAGGACGTGGCAAAGATGTCGAGCCGGCTGATCAATGGCCTCTCCGTCACCTCGTTCGACGCTACCGGCACGTACGTCGCAGAGGTCACACCCGGTTCACCTGAACGTTTCAACAAGCCGGGGTTCCGCATGCGCGCGGCAGTGGTTCAAACGCCGGATGGACCGTACTTCATCAAGGTGGTCGGACCGACAAGAACGGTCACGCGCTGGGACAGGGACTTCGAGACGTTTCTTCAGACGGTTCGCTACACGAAGTAGGCCCCGGCACAGACCGCTAGACGAGACTCCAGTCCGAATGCGGGTGCTTGTTGAGCACAATCCACCCATAGAGCAGCCCGCGGTAGGTCTGCCACCGCATCTGTTTGCGCTCGTAGAACGGACCGAGCGCCCGCTGCAGCGCGGGCAGATGGTAGAACGGCACGCCGGGAAAGTAGTGATGCTCCAGGTGCAGGTTGGAGGTGAGGAACACGAAGTTCCAGAACCAGTGGCTGCGCAGCAAAGTGCCCCACTTGGCCGGATCACCCGGGTCAATGTCGTAGTGCTGGCCGAGCCTGTTCAGCGTGAACGCAATCGGAAAGATGAAGAACACCGGGAAGGCGTGGGCTCGAATCGCGGCGGCCCCGCCCCACACCCACCAGATGCCGCCAAGAACGCCCAGGTGAAACAGCATTGAGATGCGCCGTTCCCAACGGATGGTCTTCTGCAACTCCGCCGGGTACGTCGCGCTCTCAAGCCGCGCGGCACGGAAGTAGATGGGGAACAGCGCCGGCGTGGCGTACAGCATCTTGTACCAGCGGGCGTTCCGCTTGGGCGACAGGTAGTGCCGCTTCGGGTCGTCCTCCTCCGATCCCAATTCAGCGTGATGATCAAGATGCCAGCGCGTGAACTGGCTGGCGGCGATGCCGCTCGGCACGGCATACAGGAAGCCGAGCGCACGCTCGACCAGCCGGTGGCGCTTTTGGAACACGTTGTGGTGGAGCACTTCGTGCAACAACACGGTGAAGTTGAAGACCGTGAATCCCTGCACCACGGCCACCGGAAGCCAGATAAGAGGATTCTCGAACCGAATCAACGCCCAGGTGGCGACGCCAAGAAACAGGAACTGGCGGCCGGCCACGAGAAAATGGCGGATCGGCTGCTTGGTGTGCAGTGCGCGCATCTGGTCGCGCGAGATGGCCTGCCCCAGTTCAGCCCGGAGCGCGTGGGCGTGCGCACTGTAGTAGTGAGACTTGGACACCGTTACTCTCGATGATACCTCTCTACCGCAGGGCTGGGCGCAGGATGCGGCGCCCGAGCCGTGTCAGCAGCACGCCGGTCAACACGGCGGCCGCGCCGGCGAGCTTGTTCACCGTCAGCGGCTCACCGAGCCACAGCCATGCCACGATCATGGCCACCACCGGCACGCCATTCGAATAAATCGATGTGCGCGCCGGTCCCAGTCGCTGCACACCGACGTACCAGATGATGTAGGCCAGATTCAGCGCCAGGGTCGCAGAGAGCACCAGCGCCCAGAGCGTCCACGCGCTCACCTCCAGCCACTGGACCTTGAGAATCTGGGGAATGGCCATCACCACGTACGGCACGCCCCCGAACACCATCGTCATGCCGGTGACATAGAGGGGCGAGTGGCGCTTGATGAGGGAAACCGCGCCCAGAGTGAATGTCGTCCAGCACAGCATTGACGCCAACACCATCAGGTCGCCCCGAAGCGTGGCGCCGCCGAACGACGCGCCAAGACCCACGACCAGATAGATACCGAAGCCAGAGACGCCGGCGCCAATCCAGTGCAGCAGGCTGATGCGCTCGCGTCCGAGGACCGCCGAGCCCACGGCGAGCATCGCGGGCGTGGCGCCAACGATCAGCGCGGCATTGGAGGCCGACGTCAGTGCGACGCCGCCGACGAAGAAGAACTGGTATCCGAGGTGGCCGACCAGCCCCAGCCACACCAGGTCGATACGGTCACGCCTGGTCAGGGAATGTGGGGTATGAAGGATGGAGGACTGCACGTGGCCACGACGAGCGCGGCGCTTGGCGTATTCAATGGCGGCCAGAAACACGGCCGAGGCAATCACGAGCCGCAGGGCATTGAATGGCTGCGGCGGAACCTCCTCAAACGCCCGCTTGATAACGCTGAAGTTGGCTCCCCACACGAGAACCATCAAGACAAGCAGCGCGTCAATGACAGGGACGGGCGTCGATCTGTGGAGAACGCCAGGAACAGCGCGACTTGCGTTCCTGGCGTTCTCCACAGATCGACACCCGTCCCCCTGGAACCTACTGGACCTGTTTGAACTGGCCGATCGCGTCCTTGATCAGGGCTTCGTTGTCAGTCTCAGAGATGTTCCGCTGGAGGAGCTTGCTGGCGATCGCCAGCGACAGATCCACCGCTTCGGTGCGAATCTGCGCAATCGCGCGCGCCGTCTCCTGCTTGATCTCACGATCGGCGTTCTGGACGATGGCCGCCGCGTCTTCATGAGCCTTCGTCCGCATCTCTTCGCGGAATCGATCGGCGTCGGCGCGGCTGCGCGTGACGATGGTCGCCGCTTCGGCGCGGGCCAGCCCCAGCAGGCGAGCGGACTCTTCCTTCACCTGCTCCAGTTCAGCGGTGGCGCGTTTGGCGTCCTCCACCGTCTGCTCGACCGTGGCACGGCGCTCATCAAGCGCCGCGAGGAGCGGTCCCCAGGCAAACTTCTTCAGCGCTGCGACCAGGACCAGGAATGTGGCAATCGTCCAGATTGCCAGGCCCGGGTCAACCGCTGTGAACGGGTTGTTCACAGCGTCAACACCACGAGCAACCCGAACACGAGCGCGAGGATCGCGACGCCTTCGAGAAGGAACAGGGGCAGGTTGGCGCCCGCTGTGATCTGCGCCGCCGAACTGGGCTGCCGGGCGATGGCTTCCGCGATGCCGGCCCCGAGTCTACCGATGCCGATGCCCGCGCCCAGCGTGGTGATGCCGAAGCCAATCGCCGCGCCCATGTAGTGCCACGTGGGCTTGATGATCCCTGCCACTTCGGCGGTGAGGTTTGCTGCCTGATCCATGATGTCTTTCCTTCTCCTGATGACTGACTGGTGACGAGAGTTAGTGGTGCGCGTGAATGGCCATGCCGATAAACACAGCCGACAAAAGCGTGAACACGTAAGCCTGGACGAGGATGACAATGATTTCGAGTGCCGAAATCGCCACGGCCAGGGGAACGGAGAACGCGAGGCCGACGCCCACGCCGGCTGCGTTCGAGGCCAATTCCGCGAAAATGAAGACGAACGAGAGGATGGCCAGGATGGCAATATGGCCCCCCATCATGTTGGCAGCCAACCGCATGGTCAGCGCAAACGGCTTGACGAACATGCTCACAATCTCGAGCGGGATCAGCAGGATATAGATTGGCCACGCCAGTCCCTTGGGCACCAGGTTCACCCAGTGCTGCACGAAGCCGTTGGCCCTGGTGCCGGCTGCGATGATGGCGAAGAACGTGACGACCGCCAACGCCCCGGTCACGTTGAAGTTGGCAGTGGCCGTCGCCCCCCCGTGCAACAAGCCCTTCAGCAACGAGTCGTCCGCGGTATGAAGCACGTAGTGATCCAGCAGCCCCAGGACCTCAAATATGGGGATCAGGCCAATCGCGTTCGCCGACACGATAAAGAAGAAGAACGTCAGCAGCAGGGGCGTCCACATGGAGACCCACTTGTCGCCAACGTTAGGCGCCACCACGGAATCACGGATGAATTCCACGATGAATTCGAGTGCGCTCATGCCGCGCGTCGGCACCTTGCGCTCCTGCGCCAAGTACCTCCGCACCAGCCAGGTGACGGTCGCAAACACCAGGAGCGCGACGGCCCAGACCATGAAAACGTGTTTCGTGACCGAGAAATCGATACCGAAAAACGGGCCGATGTGGACGAGCGGGTGGTCGGGACTGCTGTTGAGCACATGGCCAGTGATCGTGTTGCCCGCGTCGAATTTCTCG
>JAHEFO010000169.1 GCA_024640135.1 Acidobacteriota bacterium | reverse complement strand
AGCAGACCATGGACCGTCGCCGTGAGGACGAAATCGCGCGGTTGGCACCGTTTGACGTCAGGGCCATCGTGGGCGACATTCCGCCTCTGGCCTTTGACGTGGCAGCCCGACTCGGCGTGCCGTCGCTGGCCATCGCCAACTTCACCTGGGATTGGATCTACGAGTGGTATCCGGAATCCCTGAGTCATGCGCCAGGCTTGCTGGAGGACATTCGTCGCAGCTATCGCCGCGCCAGCCACGCGCTGGAACTGCCCCTGTCGGGCGGGTTCGATGTCTTTCGGAGCGTGTCCCCCCTCCCGTTCATTGCGCGCCATTCGACTTCGACACGAGCCGAGACGCGACGGCACCTCAACCTGGATCCTGAACGCCCGCTCGCGCTGCTGTCGTTCGGAGGATATGGCCTGCCGCAACTCGACCCGGCTCAACTGGACTGCCTCAGCGACTGGACCGTCCTGCTGACGGATCGGATCACCAGTCTGGGCGCCCATTCCCCCGACCAGGTGCGATTCATCGCGGAATCGGCCTTCGACGGCACGCTCCGGTACGAAGATCTGGTCGCCGCCGCCGATGTCGTCGTCACCAAGCCTGGGTACGGCATCGTGAGCGAGTGCGTCGCCCATGGCACGGCGATGCTCTACACGTCGCGAGGCCGCTTTCGGGAGTACGACCGCATGGTGGAGGAGATGGATTCCTGGCTCCGCTGTACGTTCATTAGCCAGACCGATCTCCTTGGAGGCCGCTGGAAGACCGCGCTGGACCAGGTGATGCAAGCACCACCTGCATCACGGCAGGTGGCAACGGACGGGGCCCGCCACGCGGCGGCCGCTATTCAGGCTGCCGTGGACACGTATAGTGCGCGAGGGTCCAGATCCGCGGCCGATTGACCTTTTCGGTCCAGTCCGGCACCAGCGCGGCCTGCTCGAACAGCGCCGTCATATCGACATCGGCCTTGAAGCCGATGCGCACGGTGAGTGGAGAAATCCCCTGCTCCAGCCGCGAGAGCACGGGATGCGTACTCCGGAAGTGGTTCAGCACCAACAAGCGCCCGCCCGGCCGGCACACCCGCCGCATTTCGCGAAGCACCTTCAGCGGATCGGGAACCACCGAAATCAGGTACGGCGCATACACGATGTCAAAGCTGTCGTCGGCAAACCGGAGATCGGCCGCATCCATCTGGAACAGCCTGGGCCGCAGCCCCTCGCGCGCGACGCGCGCCTCTGCTTGATCGAGCATCTGTGAGGAGAAATCAATGCCCGTGACGTCTGTGCCGGCCTGATACAGCGGCAGGTTCAGCCCCGTGCCGACTCCCACCTCGAGAATCCGCTGTCCGGCCGTGTCCCCCATGACCGCGACAGCGCGCCGGCGTCCGGCCTGCATCACAGGTCCAAACGCCAAATCGTAAATAGCGGAGATATTGTCGTAGACGCGTGCCATCAGCACGTTCTCGACTTCGACAGCCGACACGGCCTCCGGGACCTTGTCGGAACTCATTGATGGCGCCATGTCAGCACAAATGCCGGGGGAAAATTCCGCCACACGACCCGACGTACCGGGGCTGCGCCCATCCGTGCTGTCAGGGCCTGGCGGAACGACGTCGCGAGCGGCGTCGGGTAGCCGTTGAGATACTGAAAAGTCGTAAACGTCCCGCCTTGTCTCAAGGACGCGGCCACGGCATCGAGAATGGCCGTCGTCATCTCGCCCGGCAGACTGGCAAACGGCAGGCCGGAGATGATGTGGTCCGCCGGGGCCAAATGACGCGCCTGCAACAGGGCCTGAAGGTCGGCTGCCGACCCGCAGACGGCCTCGACCCTGGGAAACTTCCGGGCGATCGCAGCAACAAACTCCGGCTCGACATCAATGGCCAGAGCATGGGCGTCCGGGCCGAGGCGCTCGGCTATCGCGCGCGTCACGACTCCGGTTCCGGGCCCCAGTTCCACCACCGTCTGGGCACCGGAGAGGTCAAGATCCCGCACCATCTCCGCTGCCAGCGCCCGGGAACTAGGAGCCACAGCGCCGACGGTTCTCGGACTCCGCATGAACCGGCCCAGCATCAATAGATGCTCGTTCATCGTCGGGGCACTATACCTTGAATGTCGCCAATACAGGGCCAGAACAGCACCACCGCGCTAGATGTTGGCCAGATCCACCAGCAAGCGCTCGCCCGCCTCGGGGCTGCCATGCAGTGTGCTGATCCGAAGCCCTTGCACCCGGTCGCGAAGGGCCCGCGCCGTCGCCAGGCTGAATTCGTGTCCGGCTTCGGCCGGATCGGTGGACTGACGCAGGCGGTCCACGACGGCGTCCGGGAGCACCACGCCACTGACCTCGCTGGCGTGGAATTCCGCCTGCCGCGTACTTTCGAGCGCCACCACGCCGGCCACGATTGGCACACCCGTCGCCGTAAGCCTGGGCAACACGGCATCGAAGGCGTCGAGGTCGAAAATGGGTGGCGTCAGCAGATACTCTGCTCCGGCGTCGATCTTGAAGTCGAGGCGTCGCCACTCGGCGTCCAAATCAGGAGAAAACGGATTGACCGCGGCGCCGATGTGGAAACTCGTCGGCTCGCCAAGCGACTGTCCCCCAATGTCGAGGCCGCGATTCAGGCGGGACGCGATGTTGAGCAGACCAATCGCATCGACTTCGAACACGGCCGTGGCGTCGGCATACGCCTTGAGCGGCGCCGGATCACCCGTGGTCAGCACCACGTTACGCACCCCCATGGCGTGCGCGCCCAGCAGGTCGGACTGAAGGCCCATCAGGTTGTGGGCGCGACACGTGACGTGCAGCACCGCTTCAACGCCGCCCTGCTGCAGCAACAGGGCCAGGGCCAATGCGCTCACGCGTGGACCGTTGCGTGGGTAGTCCGGAACGCTGACGGCACACACGCCTGCCGCCTGCTGCCTCTGGACACCTGCGACAACGGCTTCGACCTCCAGCCCCCGCGGGGCAGACGCTTCTCCAAGGAGGGCAAAGCCCCCTTCTGCCAGGACGCGGCCGAAAGCTGACCGTTCTCTGCGCGGGACCGGCACGATCTCGACTGCCGGTCCGGTCTCGGAGGTAATCGCCGTCCGCCCTGACGTCGGCGCGGACGTCCGAACACTGGCGGCAATCTGCCTGATGTGGTCCGGGGTCGTCCCGCAGCATCCTCCCACCAGGCGCACGCCAGCCCCCACGAATCGCTTGGCGTAGCTGGCCAGGTACTCCGGCGAGCACAGATACAAATTCCGGCCATCGACATCGCGTGGCCGCCCGGCATTCGGCTGGGCGGACAGACGCCGCGTGGTCAAGCGCCCGATCCGTTCGATCGTTTCGAGCGTTGCGGCGGGGCCGACACTGCAATTGATACCAATCACATCGGCGCCGGCCAACTCCAGCGCCGGCGTGAACGTCTCGGGCGGGGTTCCATCAAGGGTGTTGCCGTCGTCCTCAGTCGTCATCTGAGCCACGACCGGCAGGCTACTGACCTGCCGGACACCACGAATGGCGGCCGTCAGTTCGTTCACGTCCCTGAACGTTTCGAGAATGAAGAGATCGACGCCACCCTCAGCCAGAGCGGCGGCCTGCTCCCGAAACACGGCCTCAGCCTCGTCCAGACCCGTGCGGCCCCAGGGCTCAATTCGCACCCCGAGGGGACCGATGGCGCCCGCCACGAAGACGCCCTCGGACACCGCGGCGGCGGTGCGCGCCAGCGTGGCGCCCGCGACGTTGATCGCGTGCATACGATCCGCGAGCCCGAACGTGCCCAGTTTGATGCGGTTCGCTCCGAAGGTGTTGGTCTCGAGCACGTCGGCTCCGGCCTGCACGTACTCGCTGTGCACTCTCGACACCAATCCCGGTTGAGTGAGATTCAGTTCGTCGAAGCAGCGATTGAGGAATACCCCTTTGGCGTACAGCAGCGTGCCCATCGCGCCGTCGCACACCAGCACCCGCTCTGACAGGGCCTCGAGAAAAGCACCCCGCCCTTCAGTCGGTCCCGGGGTTTCTCCCACTTCAGGCAGCCGAGGTCGGCGCTGGGGGAACGAGCAATTCCTGCTTGTCCCAGATGAAATCCGTGTTGCTGTAGACGGCCAGCTCGTAGTCCTTGCCCATGAAGATGGCGGACACCGGACACGCTTCCTCGCAGAACCCGCAGAAGATACAGCGCGTCTTGTGAATCTGATAGATCTCGGCGTAGCGAGGCCCGGCCTGCACGGTCCCGTTGTTCTCGCCAGCCTCCAGGTAGATCGCGTCGGCCGGACAGGCCACGGCGCACAATCCACACGCCACGCACTTCTCGAGGCCGTTCTCGTCCCGCATCAGCACCTGCTTGCCTCGATACCTCGGAAACACGGGAACCTTCTGGTCCGGATAGTTCACCGTGTTCGATGGCTTGAACATGTGCCGGAGCGTATTTGCAAACCCTTTGATAAACGGCCCAATCATGGACTTGATGATACCAAAGGAGTCCCCCGATGCCGCCGATTGTGACAAACTCTTCGTTGGGCACGTCTAAATACACCAACAAAGGAGATGGTGCCTTGGAGCATGCAGGAGACGACGTGGAACAACGCGAACGGCCCAAGGACGAGGTCCAGGGGCACGATCCCGTCCTGACGGGAGATTCGGCACCGGCGGATGAACCGGCCCCGGCGGAGTTCGTCGGCTGGCCGCGTGCGATTGACCCGGAGTCTGACGAGGCCTGGGAGGCCCTGGGCATGCCCCGGAGCCCCGTCCCGGTTCCGCCTTCACTGCCGTCACCCGAGCAGGCAGCCGAAGCCCGGAGGCATCGCCGCTCCGCCCTGCTGTCCCAGGTGCGCGAGGAGGTCTTTGCCTGGGTAAAGACCCTGACGTCCGCTGCCGTGTATGCCACGTTGATCGTGACGTTTGGCTTCCAGGTGGCCCGGGTCGAGGGCCAGAGCATGGCCCCCACTCTGCAGGATCAGGACCGCCTGATCGTCAACAAGCTTGCCTACCTCCTGGATTCCCCCCAGGTCGGTGACGTCGTGATGCTCATCTATCCCAAGAGCCCGGACAAGTCCTTCGTCAAGCGAATCGTGGCTGAGCCACTCGACACCGTTCGCATCGTCGGCGGCACGGTGTTTGTCAATGACCAGCTGGTCCCGGACGACTTCATTCCCGATGAATACCGGTCGTCGGACGACCTCCCACTGGAGCTCGTGCCCGAGGGATACTACTTCGTCATGGGGGACCATCGGAACAACAGTTCCGACAGCCGCCACTGGGGCTTCGTGCCGAAGAAATACATTCTGGGCCGCGTGCAGTTGCGGTGGTGGCCGTTCAATCACGCGCGGGTGTTCTCACCCTGGAACTAGTGGGGCGCTAGCGGCGGAATACGCCACTGCGGCCACCGGCTTTCGCGGTGACGCGAATGGCCCCGATTTCCATCGTGCGGTCAACGGCCTTGAGCATGTCGTAGATCGTGAGGGCGGCAACACTCACGGCCGTCAGCGCTTCCATCTCAACACCGGTCGGCCCGGTCGTCCGGACGGTGGCGCTGATCACATAGCCCCACCGCCGGGCTGTCAGACTCACGTCAACGAACGTCACGGCCAGGGGATGGCACAGGGGAATGAGATCCGCCGTGCGCTTGGCGGCCATGATGCCCGCCAGGCGAGCGGCCTGCAGCGGATCTCCCTTCTTCACAGCCCCGTCCCGGATGGCGCGCACGGCTGCCGGACTCATCCGAATCTCCCCCGCCGCTGTGGCTTCGCGCACCGAGTCCGGTTTGTCGCTCACGTCAACCATGCGCACCCGGCCACCGCTGTCGACATGCGACAAGACCCGCTGGTCAGTCTTGGCCTTCATCCGACTCCCCTCTCGCGAGAAAGAACGACAGACTCTCGAGCGACACGGTCAAATCCACGTTCTTGAGCTTCACCCCGCGCGGCACCTTCAGCGTGCCCGGAGCGAAATTCAGCAGCGCGCGAATCCCGGCCGCCACCGCCACGTTGACCACGTCCTGGGCTGCCGCCGCCGGGACTGCCAGAACCACGATATCGATGTTCTCGCGCTTGATGACCTTGCGGAACTCCGTCATGTCGACAATGCGGACGCCACCGCGCGACTTGCGTCCCACCTTGCCTCGCTCGACATCGAACAACGCGGCGATCTCAAAGCCTTCCCGATGGAACCCCGGGTAGTCTGCCAGCGCCAGACCGAGGTTGCCGGCGCCAACGACGGCCACCCGCACCCCGCGATCGAGGCCCAGAATCACACGCAGGTGGCGCTTGAGATCCTTGACGTAGTAGCCCACACCGCGAACCCCGAACTCGCCGAAGTAGGCGAGGTCCTTGCGAATCTGTGCGGCATTGAGATGAAACTGCTCTGCCAGCGTGCGCGAGGACACCGTCTTGACGTCCGCAAGATCAAGCGCGTTCAGGCATCGCAGGTACACCGACAATCGACTTGCCGTCAGCTCTGATACCTGATCTCCGCCCCTGAGTCCCACCTTGTTGCTTGGAGTCACAAGCGAAGGATTCTAGCGCGAATCAGCGGCCTGCACTAACATCGAGACATGAGTTCCCAGCGCGGGTGGCCGACCTCTCCGGCGGGCCTGGCCGGCCTCGCACTCGCTGCGGCCGCGGTCGTGGCGCTTCCCACACCTCTGGACGGCCAGATGATGTCGCGCCGAGCGACCACCATCGCGGCAATTCTGAAGTACCCGGCCTTTTTTCACGACAAGGCCATCACCCTTGTTGGATCACCCGTCATGGTTGCCGCTGGTGAACTCACCGGCCTGGCGACGGAGCCTCCACGCCAGTTCATCATTGCGCCTCGAACCGGCCGCGTTCCGACGCGTCCAGTCGAGCTACGCGGGCGCCTGCTCGATATCGGTCGATTCGCCTCGGACGATTCGCGCCTTGGCCCGCTCGATCTCCTGAGGGTTGTCAAGGCAGCGGCGCCCGATGATCGCTGGCCGGCGCGGGAGCAGCTCTTCGTTCTCACCGGAGCCACCTGGACCGAAACCGAGGAGCAACCCATTCCCACCATGCGGAATATCGCCCTGCGGCCGGAAGCCTTCGACGGAAAGACTGTGGTTCTCCGGGGCCGGTTCCGCGGCCGGAATCTGCTGGGTGATTTGCCCGCCTGGCCGAGGCAGAGTGAGTGGGACTTCGTGCTCCAGACCGCTGATGCCGCCGTGTGGGTCGTCGGAAAGCGACCCCGTGGTGACGGCTTCGACCTGACGACCACGTCGCGCGCGCACACCGGGCGATGGCTGGAGGTGACGGGGCGTGTGGAGATTGTCGACGACCTGCCGCTGATCGTCGCTGACCAGCTCCGGACCGCGGAGCCGCAGGACGAGGTCGAGGAGCCAGACGTCGCACCTCCACCGCCACTGCCCGCTCCCGACGTCGTCTTTACCGCGCCGGCCCAGGACGAAACAGGCATCTCGCCGGACGCGGTGATCCAGGTGCAGTTTTCCCGGCCCCTCCTGCCCGAATCGCTGAAAGAGAACATCCGTGTGCGGTATGCCGAGGGCGTGGGAGATTCCCTCCCGGAGTGGACGGTGACCTACAGGCCGGGCCCCGTTGCGGCTGAGATTCGCTTCGCCACGCCCCTGGCTTCCGGCGTGGGAGTCATCGTTGAGCTCACCGACGGCATCCAGGCGACTGATGGGATGGGCCTCGTGCCGATGACCCTGCGGTTCACGACGTCAGGCGCGCCGCGGTAGCCGCTGCTCGATCGCCGCGCGCACTTCCGCAGCCAGCGCCGTCCGATCACTGAAACCCAGGCCGGCCGTCGACACCGGCGGCGCAAATTCCACGCGCACGGTCGCCGGATGGATAAGCATGCTCCCGCGACGCAGGGCTGCACCGGCTCCTGATACCGCCACCGGCACCACCGGCGCCTGCGCCTGCAGGGCCATGACGAAACCGCCCTTCTTGAACGGCAACAACTCCCCGCTGCGGCTGCGCGTGCCCTCCGGGAAGATGATGAACGACTGGCCGGACATCATGGCCTTCGCGGCTTGGTCCACGGCCGGCAAGCTCTGATCGCGGTTGGCCCGCTCTAGTGGGACGAACTTGGCGGCGTCGAACACCCAGACCAGAATCGGCACCTTCCGTAGCTCGGCTTTGTAGAGGAAGCTCAGGCGTGGCGACAGAGACCTGAGGGCGTAAAACACGACAGGCGGCTCAATATTGCTGCTGTGGTTCGCCGCGTAGACCGCCGCTCGTCCAGTCTGGATGAACTGCGTCCCAACGAGCTCGACTCGGATACCCGACAGCATGAAGCCGAGCCAGACGCCAAGCCCTCCCGCGCGGAAGAGCAGCCGTGGATCGCGGGAAAGCGCCGTCCAGATCAGGGCGGGAACTCCCACCAGCAAGAGGAATACGGCAAGGCCGGCGAGCGTCGCGAACGTGCGGATCGCCGCAATGACGGTGGAGATCACTCGCCCGACCCCGATCTTGCCTGCGAGGGGGGCGCTACGATGCGCGAGCCGCGCGGCGCGCCACTGCAGGCGTGGCCTTGGCGGACGCGGCAGCGGCGGTCTTGGCGCGAGTCGCCTTCGCGGCGGCCGAGCGTGCGGTGTTGCGGGCCTTGGTCGTGAAGCAGCGCTCCAGCGCCTGCTCCACGCGTTCATCAATCACGGCCTCTTTCTCTCCCATCACCTCGGAGATCTCAGAGACGACAAGGAACTTGGCCCTGTCCAGCATCCGCTTCTCGCGGAACGACAGGCTCTTGGAGCGAGCCAGATGGCTCAGGCTCTTGAGGACCTCCACGACGTCGTAGATGGAGCCCGTACGCATCCGATCGGAGTTGTCCTTGAACCGGCCTTTCCAGTTCTGATGGCTCTCAATTTTCCCATCGCCCAGCAGCTCGAACAGCCGCTCCGTCTCTTCGTCCGTGATTGCCCGTCGAAGGCCGACGCCATCGACGTTATCAACGGGGACGAAGACGGTGGTTTCATTGGCCATGCGCAGCTGATAGAAGCCGCACGTGGTGCCCATGATGGTCTTGTTTTCAATGCGCTCGACGATGCCGAGTCCGTGATTTGGGTAGATGACCTTGTCGCCTATCTCGAATGACACGTGCCCCCCGGTTTGGTTGGATAAACAGATTTGCAGGCGGGCTCTTCAGGCGCCCGAACGAATCTGTATTATACCTCACCTTGGCCGAATTCGCCAGCGTGGGCAGCTATAAATCACTCCACGGCAACAAGTTAGGTCGACTCACCGACCTCCAATCTTGCCAA
>JAHEFO010000168.1 GCA_024640135.1 Acidobacteriota bacterium | reverse complement strand
CGCCGAGCGTTCCGGCCACCGCGACCGCTGAGAGAAGGAAGAAGCGTGAACGTCTGGTCATGGGCGTGAAGGAGGAGAGGCGGGGCGGAGTGTCACTGTCAGTTCGCGCGACCCCCGGACAACGCGTGGCAGGCGCCGATTCCAGGCGCCGACCACTGCCCGCGACAAGGATGACGCCGCGACAGAGCCATCCGCATTAAGCGCTGCAAGCACGGAGCCCGGCAGTGAGGGCAATGACTCACCGGCGATGGCCTTGCCCGAAGTCGAGGTGAGCAGGCGCACGTAGAGCCGGTTTCCGGCGTGTGTCTCCTGCAACCGCTCAAAAAGGGCCTCCAGGGAAGGCGGCGGGTCCGGCCGGAGTTCGCGTTGTTCAAGCGCGGTCAGTGTGGGGCCGTCGGTCACCAATACCGTCACCGGCCCGGTGGCCTGGGCAGGCATGGTGACCGGTATCGAGACGACGTTGGTCCCGCCGCGAAAGCGCCGCAGCATGACGTGCAGGATATGGCTGCCACCCAGGGTGGGGCGCGTCGTGTCGAGCCAGACGCGTTCAATCGTCTCGACGTCCTCGTTCTCCGACACCTGCAACGTCAGGTCGAGCTCGCGTGGCAGCGTGGGTCTGAACTCATTCGCCGCCAGTGCGCCGATCGGGTTCATGGCCGTCGCCGCAGCGAGAGACACAGCCTGTTCGCCGGCAAAGGCGTCGTCAATCGTCAGGCTGCCGAGGCCGTCGAAGCTGATCGACCCCTGCGCCGTGATCGTGGAGGCTCCCGTCTGCCGTTCGTGCGTGATGAGGGAATTGAGGATAGCCACGTAGGCGAAGAGCGGCGTGAGGCTCTGGTCGTGCAACACGTGGAATCGCAGATGACGGGTCTCAGCGCGGGACGATTCAATCGTGAGGGACACGCCCAATTCGTCGGGGCCGCTGCCAAGGACCCCACCGACGCCGGTGGACCGGTCCTGCGTCATTCGGCCGATGACGGAGCCCATCGACGCGATCTTCATTGACGAGTCGAGACTGGGGAGGACGGTCAGGACATGAGCGCGCGTCATCGCCATGGAGGTGGGGCCGATGTTGAGGAAGGGGTGCCCAAACGCATAGACGTGCTGACCGTCGATGTACGTCACGGTGCCGGTGGCGCCCATTTCCATGTCGCCGCGCATGAGACTGATTCCGACCGGGTCGCCAGGCCGGAGAGGCGGTCCGGTGTCTGTCGTCGGTGCCTGAGGCGGGGCCTCGGCCAATCCCGGGGCGCGAGTGTGGAGGGTGGCGCCGACCGGAAGAGCCCGGCGCAGCGACGAGTCCAGGTCCGGAGCCAGTCCGGACGCCACCATCGCCGCGCCGATGGGGCGCAGCCTCGGCGCCCAGTCTGCCAGCGAGGGCGCCCCGACAACGTCCGAGACGCGGAACGACGATCGCACCGGCACCAGGGCGCGCTCAACGACCAACCCCAGGGCGGCGAACACCTGGTCCGGCGTGGTCGGCCAGGTCAGGTCGAACTCACTGACCGCGGAGCGAGGCGCCTGTCCGTCAATCGCCGAGAGCATTTCGGCGATTGGGGTGATGCCGGCGATCGCCTCTCGCGAAAACGCGCCGAGCGAATACGACACGGCGCCGATCAGCCGGCCGTCCACATAGACGGGGCTGCCGCTCATGCCTTCAATGACCCCGGTGGTGGCCAGTGGGCCGCCCTCAAGTCTTGCCAGGATGAGGTCGCGGCCTGGCGCGAGGACGTTCTTCAGCACGCCCAGGATGTTCGCGCGGAACTCGTCGAGCTGGTCGCCGCCGTAGACCGTTCGGCCGACACCCACCATTCCTGGACGGATCTCGGAGACCGGGAGGAACGCCGACTGGGCCCGGGGTGTGACCAGCGTCACAAGGGCCAGGCTCAGGACGGCCAGCGGACCGACCCATCGATTGGACAGAGGTTGCGTCACGGATGTCTCGTCTGGTTATAACACGCGCGAAGTTGACGCATCGGGCAGTCGTTTGGTACTCTCTCGACGATTCGAGTCATGGCGCACACCTCAGTTCTCCGCGGCGGCTACCTCCTGGCGACTCCCGTGTCGTATTGGCGGTGGCATGCCCAGGGCACTGCGGAGGGCGACGCGCGCCGATAGTTGTTCGACTCGACGCGAAACCGAAAGGCCTCTTCAGTGAATTGCTGGAGGGGCTCTTTTTTTTGTTCGATCCCAGGCGTGGCGATGATGAAGGCCCAGATTGTTGAGACCGTGACTGCCGGCGACATGCTGTCGCTGCGGCGCCGCCGAGACGCGACGGCCGATGCCGATCTGGTGGAGTTGCGCCTGGACGGAGTGCGCGATTTGGATGTGGCCGGGGCACTGCGCGATCGGCCGAAGCCGGTCGTCGTGACGTGCCGGCCGGAGTGGGAAGGCGGCGCGTTTGATGGGGCCGAAGAGACGAGACGCCGGATTCTCAACGAGGCCGTGGCGTTGGGCGCGGAGTTTGTCGACGTCGAACGCCGGGCGGGGTGGCGTCCGGACACGGGCGGATCGGCCACCCGCCTCGTGTTGTCGGATCATGACTTCGCCCAGGTGCCTGACGACCTGACGACGCGGGTCGCAGCGATGCGTGCCGAGAATCCGGACGTGGTGAAGATCTCGGCGATGGCGCGTTCCGCTTCCGACTGCCTGACACTGCGTGACGCGGGTGGTCGCCAGGCCTCGACGGTGGTGATCGCGATGGGGCCGTACGGCCGCGTGACGCGCGTCCTGCCTGGGCGGTTCGGGTCCTGCTGGACGTACGCTGGGACGGTCGCGCCGGGGCAGTACTCGGCGAGCACTCTGGCGCGCGACTTCCGGGTGCGCGACGTCACGGAGTCCACTCGGCTCTTCGCGGTGACCGGGTTGCCGCTCGATCACTCGGCCTCGCCGGCGATGCACAACGCGGCCTTCCAGGCGATGGGGCTCGACGCGGCGTATGTCCCTCTGCAGGCCGCCAGTGTCGAGGATGCCCGGGCGGTGGCAGACGCGTTGGACGTGTGCGGGATGAGTGTCACGGCGCCGTTGAAGCGCGGATGGCACGTGCCCCTTGATGACGAAGCGTCACGCGCGCTCGGCTCGGTGAACACCCTGAAGCGGACGGCGGACGGCTGGGTCGGGCGGAACGTGGACGGTGACGGGTTTCTCGATGCGTTTGACGTCCGCGGCATTCAGTTGTCGCACAAGCGCGCCATAGTTCTCGGGGCCGGTGGCGCGGCACGCGCGGTGGGGCGGGCGCTGATCGGACGGGGCAGCCTCGTGCGAATCTGTGCGCGCCGGCCGGAGGAAGCGAATCGACTGGCCGCCACCCTTGGAGCCGCGGCCACGCCCTGGCCTCCGCAGGGCGAGTGGGATGTGCTGGTCAATGCCACGCCGGTCGGGACGTGGCCGGATGTGACGGCAAGTCCCTTGATGGATTCCAGCGCGCGGGCGTCGCTGGTCTATGACCTGGTCTATAACCCCGAGGAGACAACCCTGCTGCGCACTGCGCGCGCCGCAGGCGCGGAGGTCATCGGAGGACTCGAGATGCTGGTCGGCCAGGCGGTCCGGCAGCAGGTGTGGTGGACGGGCCTGGCCCCGTCGTCAGTGATCATGGCGGAAGCCGCCCGGGTGTGGATCGCGGCCTCGGCTGCAGGGTGAGTAATGAAACAGACAACGTTTGAAGCATTCGTCGAGTTGGCACAGCGCGGGACGTTCGTGCCGGTGTGGCGCGAGATCATGGCGGATCTGTTGACGCCAGTCTCCGCCTTTCTGAAGATCGCGGAGAATTCCGACTACGCGTTTCTGCTCGAGAGCGTGGAGGGCGGCGAGCATGTGGGCCGGTATTCCTTCCTGGGCAAGGATCCCTTTCTGGTCGTCACGGGGCGAACTGGAGAGACCACGATCAAGCAGGCCGGGGCCAGCGTGACGCGGCCGGAACCGATGATCGCCACCTTGCGAGGGTTGATGGCGGAGTTCTCAGCGCCCGCCGTCCCGGATCTTCCGCGTTTCACCGGGGGCGCGGTCGGCTACTTCGACTACGACACGGCCGAATGGTTCGAACCCAGCGTGGCACGCGCGGATCCCGGCGTCGAGGGCGCGTCCGAATCACCGTCAGACCAGGGGCCTCGCGATCAGGCGGGTTTCATGGTGTTCGACACCGTGCTGGCGTTCGACCACGTGAAGCACCGCATCCTGGCGATTTCCAATGCCCGGGTGCGGCCTGATGCCGACCTTCGCTCGCTCTACGACTTCGCTGTTGCGAAGATTGATTTTCTCGAGCGTGAGCTCGATCGAAATCTTTCTCGGGGGGCAAAGCGGGCTTCCTCGCCGCTGGCCCTGGAGTCGAACCAGTCGAAGGCCACATTCGAGGCGTCAGTCCGCAAAGTGCAGGAGTACATCGCGGCGGGGGATGTCTACCAAGCGGTCATCTCCCAAAGATTTGCCGCGCGGACCGGTGCGCCGCCGTTCGATGTCTATCGGGCCCTCCGGCATGTCAATCCCTCGCCGTACATGTTCTTCATCCGTATGGGTGGCCAGTCCATCGTCGGCGCCTCTCCGGAGATGCTCGTGCGGGTGGAAGGGTCTCACGTGGAGACGCATCCCATCGCCGGGACGCGAGGCCGCGGGGGTACGCCCGACGAAGACCAGCGGCTCGCCGAGGATCTCCGGCGGAGCGAGAAGGAACGCGCGGAACACGTGATGCTCGTCGACCTGGGCCGCAATGACCTGGGTCGGGTCTGCCAGGTGGGCAGCGTGCGGGTGCCCCAGTACATGACGCTGGAGCGGTATTCCCACGTGATGCATCTCGTATCCCGTGTGGAAGGCCAGTTGGCCGAGGGATGCGATCGGCTCGATGCGCTGGTCGCGACGTTCCCGGCCGGCACCGTGTCGGGCGCACCGAAGATCCGGGCCATGCAGATTCTGGGCGAGCTCGAGCCGACTCGGCGTGGCCTCTACGGGGGGGCAGTTGGCTACCTGGACTTTGCCGGCAACCTGGATTTTTGCATCGCCATTCGGACGATTTGCATGGCGGACGGGGTGGCCAGTGTGCAGGCCGGCGCGGGCATTGTCTCGGACTCGAGTCCCACGGCCGAGTACCAGGAGACCAGGGACAAGGCCCAGGCGCTCATCGTGGCGCTGGAGATGGCTGAGGAGGGGATTTAGTTCCGACCCATGGTTCTACTTCTCGACAACTACGATTCGTTCACCTGGAACCTGGCACACCGGCTGGGTGAGTTGGGTGCTGAGGTGCAAGTCATTCGGAACGACGCCATCACCGTGGAGGAGATCGCGTCGCGGCGCCCGACCCATCTGGTCATTTCACCTGGGCCTGGCAGGCCGGAGACCGCTGGCGTCTCTGTCGACGCGATACGACGCTTTGCGGGGCAGATTCCGGTCCTGGGTGTGTGCCTGGGACACCAGGCGCTCGCAACGGCGTTTGGCGGGCGGGTGGATCGCGCGTCTTCTCCGATGCACGGCAAGACCTCGATGGTGCAGCACGATGGTCGAGGTCTGTTCCGCGGCGTTGCCGCGCCGTTCGAGGCCGGTCGCTACCACTCGCTCGTGGTGCCGCGAGATGGCCTGCCACGCGATTTTGAGGTGTCGGCCTGGACTGCCGAGGATGCAACTGTGATGGGGCTGCGGCACGGAACGTGGCCTGTCGAGGGCCTGCAGTTCCACCCGGAGTCAGTGCTGACGCCGGCTGGACATCAACTGTTGCGGAACTTCCTGGAGAATCGATGATGTTCGCGAACCTGCTGGAGAAACTGCGTCGGCACGAGGACCTGACGCCGGACGAGGCCGCGTGGGCGATGGGCGTCGTGATGGATGGAAAGGCACTGCCGACGCACATCGCCGGATTGCTGATGGCTCTGGCGCTCAAAGGGGAACGCCCGGCTGAAATGGTGGGATTCGCCAGCGTGATGCGCGAACGCGCCGTGGCGCTGCCGACACCGGTGGACTCGGTGTTTGACACGTGTGGCACCGGAGGCGACGGCGCGCACACCTTCAACGTGTCGACCGCAGCCGCCGTGGTGGTGGCGTCCTGCGGGGTGCGGGTCGCCAAGCACGGCAACCGCGCGGTATCGAGCCGCTGCGGCAGCGCCGACGTGTTCGAGGCGCTCGGCGTCGCGCTCGACGCGCCAGCCTCCAGGGTGGTGGAGACGCTGACCGGCGTCGGCCTGGCATTCTTCTTCGCGCCCGCCTGGCACCCCTCGATGAAACATGCCGGTCCGACGCGTCGGGAACTGGGCGTCCGGACGGCCTTCAACTTGCTGGGGCCGTTGACGAATCCGGCGGGCGCAAAGCGGCAACTGGTTGGGGTCTCACGGCCGGAGCACACGGAACTGATGGCGCGTACCCTGGGGCTGCTCGGGACCGAACGGGCATGGGTGGTTCATGGGGCCGACGGTCTGGACGAACTCTCAACGACGGGATTCACGAAGATCTCGGAATACCGGGACGGGATGGTGCACACGTTCTATCTGCACCCGGCAGATGTGGGGATTCCGGTCGCGGCGAAGGCATCGCTGACCGGGGGCACCGCCCCCGAGAATGCCAGGATGATTGAGGACCTCTGCGGAGGGGAGACCGGCCCACGCCGCGACATCGTCTGCCTCAATGCCGGGGCCGGACTGCTCATTGCAGGGGTGGCCTCCACGGTGGAGGAGGGTATCGCCATGGCCGGAGAGGCATTGACGAGCGGCCGGTCGGCCCGAACGTTGACCGCGCTTCGCGAGGCCTACGCGGGATGAGCGACGGCGTGCTGGCGGCGATCATGGCGGCCGCGAAGCGGGCGGCTGACGATCGTGAGCGTGCTCGAGGAGACTCGGTGCGGGAGGCCGCTACGCTATGCACACCGCGTGGGGCGGCATTTCGCGCGCGCCTTGCCGCTCCGCGCGTGTCCATCATCGCCGAGTGCAAACGTCGATCTCCTTCACGGGGGATCCTGAGAGAGCCGTACGAACCCGCGGTCATTGCCGCCGGATACGCGGCGGCCGGGGCGGCCGCGATCTCGGTCCTCACGGAATCGACATTCTTCGACGGTTCACTGGAGCATCTGTCGGCGGTGCGCGCCCGCGTGAAGGTCCCGTTGCTTCGGAAGGATTTCATTTCGACGCCGTTTCAGGTCGCTGAGGCTCGCGCCAGTGGCGCGGACGCGATTCTGCTGATTGTCAGTGGCCTGACGGCGGTCACCCTGGCCGCACTGCTGGCCGAGGCGGTCCGGCAGGGAGTGGCCGCGCTGGTGGAGGTGCATTCACGGCAGGAGCTGGACCTGGCGCTTGCGGCGGGAGCAGACCTGATCGGCGTCAACAGTCGCAACCTGAAGACGCTCACGGTGGACCTGCGGGTGCTGGACGATGTCGTCGAGGCGATCCCCGATGGTGTGATCGCCGTTGCGGAGAGCGGCCTGCGATCTGCAGAAGACATCGGGCGGCTGCGTGGAGCGGGATTTGACGCGTTCCTGATTGGGGAGCGCTTCATGACTGCGCCGGCGCCGGGCGAGGCTCTGGCCTCCTTGCTCGCTGCGGTTGAAGGAGGCTCGGCGTCATGCGCACCGCCCGCGTGAAGATCTGTGGCCTCACGAGAAAGGCCGATGTGGCGGATGCGGTCGAGGCCGGGGCATGGGCCGTGGGTTTCGTGGCCTGGCCAGGGAGTGTGCGGGCAGTGACGCCGGCTCAAATGCGCGAGTTGGTCGCCGATGTGCCGCCAGGCGTCAAGCGCGTTGGGGTCGTGGTGGATGTCTCGGTGGAAGACGCCGCGCGTCTGCGGGACGAGTCGGCGATCACCACGCTCCAACTCCATGGACACGAGGACGTCGGGCCGTTCCTCGAACTCGGACTCGAGATCATCAAGGCGGTGTCCCTCGAGACCGACGTCGATCTTGCACGGGCAGCGGCGCTGCCCCCGGAGGTCATGGTGATGGTGGATGCTCATGATCCCATTCGGCGCGGCGGCACGGGCCGGCGTGCTGACTGGAGTCGCGCCGCGACGCTGGCGGCCCGGCGTCCCGTGATTCTCGCCGGCGGACTGCGGCCCGATAATGTCAGACAGGCCATGGAGCAGGTCGGCCCATGGGGCCTCGACGTCTCTTCAGGCGTGGAATCGTCGCCAGGCGTAAAGATCCGCGAACGAATCCGGACGTTCCTGCGCCTGGTGCATCAGGAGGACATGTGAATTCATCACCCAGTTTCGGCCGCCGGGATCCGGATGCGCGCGGGTACTTCGGGGCGTTCGGCGGGAGGTTCATCCCGGAGACCCTGGTTGCGCCCGTCGAGTCTCTGACATCTGCGTACTTCGAGGCGCGACAGGACCCGGCGTTTCTGGGTGAACTGCAACACCTCCTGGGAACATTTGTCGGACGTCCGACGCCGCTCTATGAGGCACGTAACGCCGCAGCCGGTACCGGCGTCCGTCTTTTCTTCAAGCGCGAAGACCTGGCGCACACCGGGGCCCACAAGATCAACAACGCCATCGGCCAGGCCCTTCTGGCCAGGCGCATGGGAAAGGTGCGCGTGGTGGCGGAGACGGGGGCAGGCCAGCACGGTGTCGCAACCGCCACGGCATGTGCGCTGCTCGGCCTCGAGTGCGTGGTGTACATGGGCGCGCAGGACATGGCGCGACAGGCCCTGAACGTCTTCCGCATGCGAATGTTGGGCGCAACGGTCACATCGGTCTCGGGAGGCAGCCAGACGCTGAAGGACGCGATCAATGAGGCGATGCGTGACTGGGTGGCGAACGTGGCGACCACCTCGTATATTCTCGGCTCGGTGCTGGGGCCGCATCCGTACCCACTGATGGTTCGCGAATTCCAGTCCGTCATCGGCGCCGAGGCGCGCGAGCAGATTCTGGCGGCGACCGGACGGCTGCCGGATTTGGTGGTGGCCTGCGTCGGGGGCGGCAGTAACTCGATGGGGATCTTCGACGCGTTCGTAGCTGACCCCGGCGTCCGGCTGCTTGGCGTGGAGGCGGGTGGGCGGGCGATCGTCGACGGAGAACACGCCGCGCGGTTTGCGGGCGGCGCACCAGGTGTGCTGCATGGCACGCGCACATTGATGTTGCAGGACGCTGACGGCAATATTCTTCCGACACATTCCATCTCGGCCGGTCTTGACTACCCGGCGATCGGGCCCGAGCACGCGTGGCTCGCATCGATCGGACGCGCCACGTATGAATGGATTGACGACGAGGTCGCGTTGGAAGGGTTCGCGTGGCTGGCACGGCACGAGGGATTGCTGCCGGCTCTGGAGTCTTCGCATGCGGCAGGATG
>JAHEFO010000014.1 GCA_024640135.1 Acidobacteriota bacterium | reverse complement strand
TCCGGTACCTGGCCGCTGCAGTTGCCTGGCTCTACCCCCCCAGCTTTCGCCTGAACCACGGCCGGGAGTTTCCCGACGTCGCTGCTCATTGGTATGTGAACGAGCTTCGGCGGTCCGGCCACCCTCTTCGGGCGATGGCGATGCTCGGCCGGGTCATGGCGCGTGACACGGTCTTCGGCGTGCCCGCTGCCTGGCGTCACGCCGCCAGGGGGGAGGCTTCCCTCGCGGCGCGGTCGGCGCCCTTCTGGACGAGCCCGTTGCGCGTACTTGGGCAGATGGGTAGGGACCTGCGCCAGGCAGGTCGCATGGCGCGCCGTCAGCCGGCCCTGACTGTCCTGGTGGTGGTGACCCTCGGACTGGGCATCGGTGTGAGCGCGGCGTCGTATGCCGCCCTCGACCGTGTTGTCCTGCGCCCGATGGCGTTTCCCCAGGGCGGCCAGATCGTCTACCTCATGGTTCGGAGCGTGGAACGTGGGTGGATTTCGACACCGGAACTCCCGGTGATTGAGCAGGCCCGGTCGTCTGGAGCGTTTGCCGGCGTCGGAGGTTATCAACCAACTTCGGCCACGTACATCGGCGGCGCTGCTCCAGAGGTCGTGTCGGCGGCGAATGTGACACCGGATCTTGCGGCCTTACTGCAGGTGCGACCGGTTGCCGGTCGGGTGCTCGGCCCGACAGACACAACTGGAGACACGGCGCCGGTGGTGATGATCTCCGAGTCATTCTGGCGGCGACAACTGGGCGGCGTTGCGGATGTCGTCGATCGTCCGCTGACGGTGGGGACGACGATCTATCGGATCGCCGGAGTCTGGCCACAAAGCGCGCGGATTGATCCCTGGGAACAGCCCGACCTCTTCTTTGTCCGAAAGGATGTGGACCTGTTTGAGGCGTCGACTCTGACGTATGGCATCGGGCGGCTACACACTGGGGTGGCGAGAGCGGTGGCCGAATCGGATTTGGTCACCCGTCTTGGCGGGCACGAAGGGCTCCGCGAGGGGTTTCAGCCCGCGCTGATTGCGCCGACCGTGATGTTGAGTGACGCGTACATTCGAGGCCTGTGGCTCGTGTTCGGAGCCTCTCTGCTGTTTGCCGTTGTATCAGTTGCCAATGCAGCGAACATGCTGCTCGCTCGGTCGAGTGCCCGAGTCCGCGAATTCAACATCCGGCTGGCGCTCGGGAGCTCGGTGTCTCGCTTGGCGTCCCAGTTTTTTATCGAAGGCCTCCTCTTCTCCGGATCGGGAGCGGTGCTGGCGGTGGCCATCGCTTGGGCCTCCAGCCGGCTGCTGGCCGCCGTCGCCGGGGGCAAGATTCCGCCTGCGCATTTTGACGGCGTCCTTGGCGTCGCGATGGTCGGCGCGGCCGTCGGCGGCCTGCTGGCGGCCCTTCTGTGTGGACTCGTGCCGCTGTTGGAGGTGAGTCGACAGAAGAGAGCGGTCACATTTGTGAACAGTGGCAGCGCACACGTCGTCGGCCGGTCGTCACGTCTGCGACAGGGCCTGCTGGCAGTGCAGGCTGGCATCGGCGTCGTGTTGGTCTCGGGTGCGGTCCTGATGGCCCGCAGTGTCGATCACCTGACGAGTGTTGACGTGGGCTTTGCCGCGCAGGAGCTACTGACCTTCTCGTTGTCGACGCCGACGAGCCGGTATCCCACGCGTGAGGCAAAGTCCGTATTCCTCCGCCGCGTCCGTGATGAGGTGGCGGCCCTCCCTGGGGTGCGGGGCGTGACCTCGACCGGCCAGCCGCTGTTCCGTCTGACCATACAGGAAGGGCAGCCGTACCTTGATGGGCAGGTCCCGTCACCCGTGTCTGGCGAGACCCTCAGCGGTGGCGCTGTTGAGGGCTTCTTTGACGTGCTCGGTATTCCCCTCAAGCAGGGGCGTTTGTTCGAGCCGGGTGACGACAGAGTGGTGATTGTCAACGAAACCTTTGCGAGAACCCACGGAGGTGAGGTTGTGGGCCGGCGGTTGTACATACCCCGGCGAGGCGTTCGGCACGAAGAACTCGTGCCGCGGGAGATCGTTGGTGTGGTCGGCGATGTTGTCGGGAGTCGACTGTCAACCAACGACGGGCAGGTTGCTCAGATCTGGGGGCCGACACGCGAGTCCCTCGACGGGTATGTCAGGTTCATCGTGCGCACGACCGTGGACCCGAGCTCGGTCATGAGTACCATTCGCGCCCGCATCGCCGAGCTCGATCCCATGTTGCCGCTGCTGTCAGCGAGTACCGGACGTGAATTGCTTCGGGCTGAGAGTGCGGAACATCGTTTTGTGGCGCTTCTGCTGGCTGGTCTCGCCAGCATAGGCCTCGTCCTGGCCGTGGCCGGTATCTACGGCAGTATTGTCCTCGAGGTGCGCCGACGGGTTCGCGAGGTTGGTCTGCGCATGGCCCTGGGCGCGAATGCCAGGGGGATTGTCAGTCTGATTGCCCGTCGAGGCATGCGACCTGTGGCCGTGGGGGCGATCATTGGTCTGCTGGCGTGGCAATGGATGGCGTCGATGCTGTCGACGCTGCTGTTTCAGGTGGAGGCGAGTGACATTCCGAGCATGAGCGTAGCCGTACTGCTCGTGTTGGCAGTCGCCCTCGTGGCTTGCGTATGGCCCGCGCGGCGAGCCAGCACCATCGATCCGTCGATTGCCCTGCGGGTCGAGTGAATCCGACGTTCGCCCACCCGTGAGTCGCGGTTGCGCGCTCTCCTTCCGAGTGTGTTCAGCATTGGCGAGCGTGGGGTGGCCGACGTCGCCCGCCCGCCGGTTTCACGCTCAGGGAACTCGCCGACGTAGACGGAACACTCAGGGAAGGGGTGGCGGGATATGAGTTGCGCGTCGACGCTCGGGCACCTGCGGCACGTTGAGGCCGACCAACGCGGGGCGAAAGCAAGTGCAGGGGGGACATTCGGTTGTGCCCTGAAGGAGGTACCGTGGGAAAGTCGAGTACGTTGAAGTATCGACGAGAGGTCAGGGCTCTCTGGGTGGGGGTCGCAGTCCTGTCTGTGGGGTTCGTCCCGGGCCCCCGTGTCGAAGCCACGGAGTCGGGGGCCTGGCGGCACGACCTCGACCGTTCCGTCTTCCGGGAGGTAGGAGCGCGCCCCGAATACGCCGCCGTGGCGAGGCTCGTACGGGCCGGGAACACCGATCAGGGAGGTAGCGGAGTCCTCGTCCACCCCCGTTGGGTGCTCACCGCAGCGCACGTCGTGGACGGTTGGGTACCAGGGGCCGACCACCGCTGGGAGTGGGAGGGCGCATCGGCGGGGACCGAGGACGTGATCATCCACCCGAGGTATGCCGGCGCCGCGAACATGGATCACCGAGTGGACCTGGCGATGGTCCGCCTCGACCAGGACGTGGCCGGCGTCGAGCCCGCGACGCTGCATGTAAGTGGACGGGAGTTGGGGCGTCGGGTCGCCATCGTGGGTTTCGGCACGGCCCAGCCCGCCAACACCCTGGGAGGCGCCGGAGACCAGACCCCTCCCGGGGTGAAGTACGGGGGATTCAATGTCCTGGATTCGGTGGCGGCACTCCATTCCTTCTTTGACATGGATGCGCCCCAGGCTCCCCAATGGAACGTGCTGGGGGACGCCACCCCCGACGCGCTCGAGTACATCCCCCTGGGCGGCGACAGCGGTGGCGGCGTCTTCGCCCGCTTCGACAACCGATGGGAGTTGGTTGCGGTCATGGGAACCGTGGCGATGGACCTGCCGCAGTTGATGGACCATGGCTGGTACGGACAAGTGGCGCGAATGAATCGCACTGCACCGCAGGCCGACTGGATCCTGGGCCTGACGAACGAAGAAGACAGGCGGGATCCCTGAACCGACCGGAGGGCGAACGTGACGGAAGAGTATAGGGGGACGAGAGGGAGATCGGGCATGGGACGGATCCTTTGCCTGTTGTTTTTGGGCGCTGGCGGCTGCGTTCGCGGAGCCTGCTTCAGCCCAGGGTGGGACGACCTTCGCCATAGGTCCGGTGCTCGCCCGGCGGGTTGACCGGGATGGGGGACCTAGCCTGGGGAGGGTCGGGTGGAGGCCTAGGTGTTCGGTTACGGGCACGGACGGCACGCTTGGGGCGGCGCCCTCGGCTACTACCCTTTGGGTCGATTTCCCTACCCAGTCGCCAACGCCGTGCCCGGCGACCACTTCGAAGAGAGCATCTTGGCGCTCGGGCCTCGTGTGCGCTGGCGGCTCGACGAAATGATGCGGGCCTTCGTCACGATCGGTCTTGATATCCTCGCGGTAGAGAACGACGACGTCTATTCCGGCCCCGGGCGGGATCGTGCAAGCCCTGGAGCTTTCCACAGATCGAGACCCGTCCCCCCTATTGTCGGAAGGAATCGACCTGGATGGAACCTTCTGAACGCGCCTCCCGTCTGATGCTACTGTGCAGCGCACAATAGCCCTGTAAGCCGTAAGCCGTAAGCGAGAGGAGTTCCCATGTCCCGTCGCGTCGTTGTGATTGTCGTTGGAGTCTGGATCGCGGGCACCGCGGTCGCGGCTGAACTTGTGGCCCTTCGAGGTGCCTCACAACCACCGCAGGCGCCTCGCACCCTGAGTGTCGATGAGGCGGCCGCCGGACTGCAGTCAATCGAGTTGCGCACCAGCGACGGCTCGATCGAAGTGATCGGGACCGATGAAGATCGCATCCGCATCTCGACCGAGATCTCGACTCCGGCTCAGAGACGAAAACGGACAGACGGATTCGCGGCGGATCTGGCGCGCACCAACCTGGTGTCCGGCCGCAGCGGCGACGTGTTTACGGCACGCCTGCGCGTGCCAGGCAGTGACGCGCTGGTTGAACGATGGACGGTGCATGTGCCTCATCGCTTCCGAGTGTTGCTCAATGCAAACGACAGCACGATCATCGTCTCGGACGTCAGTGGCGGTGTCAGCGTCCGCGCAAATGCCGGTCTCGGCTCAGCGCCTGGATCGATTCGTGTCAACGTGCCGGGCGGCCGCCTGGACTTGTCGCTGCATGTTGGCGACATTCACGCCCAGACATCATCGGCCGCGCGAGGCCCCGTGGACGTCGAGTCACACGTCGGCGACGCGCGGGTCACTCTCGCCGGCCGCAGCATCATCAGTCCTCGTGAACCAGGCCCTGGCCATCGGCTTCGGCTCAGTGACACGGGACCTGACGCCGTCACACTCCGTGTAGGAGTCGGCACGGCCTCGCTCGACATCAAGTAAACATCGGAGGATTTCATGAGGATTCGTCCAATTGCGCTCGTAGTGT
This sequence comes from Acidobacteriota bacterium, assembly GCA_024640135.1. Lineage (GTDB taxonomy): Bacteria > Acidobacteriota > Vicinamibacteria > Vicinamibacterales > SCN-69-37 > SYFT01. The sequence continues at coordinate 28,223 of JAHEFO010000014.1, read as the reverse complement.
GCCTGCTCGCCGTGTGGCCCGTCGCCACTGCCACTCAGGCGCCGGCCGCGCCAACCTCTGTGGGCATCGGGTCGGTGGTCGCCACGGTGTTCAACGCCTGGGATGTTCCCGCTGCCGCCGTGGCGGTGGTGAAGGACGGCCAGATCGTGCTGTCAAAGGGCTATGGCGGAGCGACGGACGACTTGACGTCCTTCTACACCGCGTCGGTGACGAAGACGTTCACCGTGGCGGCGCTGGGCATGCTGGCCGACGAAGGCAAGTTGCGCATTGCCGACCCGGTCGTGAAGTACCTGCCTGAATTTGCCACGGCTGATCCCGCGCTCTCCGCGCAGCTGACGGTGCGGGACCTGATGGCGCACCGAACCGGTTTGCCGCGCGCCGACCTCCTGATGTTCTCCGGATTGTCGGACAACGAAGTGATCGGACGCCTGAAGGGCATCGCGCCAATCGTTCCCGTCCGCACGCGCCTGACCTATCAGAACCAGATGTACCTCGCGCTTGGCGAGATAGTCGCGCGCCTCTCCGGCAAGCCGTGGTCGCAGTTCGTGACCGAGCGGTTGCTGACGCCGCTCGGCATGACACACAGTTCGGCCACCGGTCTTGGCCACACCCCGCCCGGCACGACAACTGTGCAACCGCACGCGCGTGTCGAAGGGAAGGTGAGTCCCGTTTCGCTGGTGCCGAGACCGCCATATGGCGCAGGCGGCATCAACGCCACCGCACGCGACATGGCCACCTGGCTTCAGTTTCTCCTGGGTGATGGCACCTGGAAGGGCGCAAGGCTGCTCGGCCCGCAGGTCATCAACGCAACGCGCCAGCCGCAGATTGTGACGCCGCCGGCGTACATGTATCCGGACGCGGTGCTCTCATCCTATGGTCTCGGCTGGTTTCTCAGCGACTACCACGGTCACCTCATCGTCCAGCACGGCGGCAACGGCGAAGGATGGACGGCCCTCGTGTTTCTGCAACCTGACCTGAAACTGGGCGTGGCGGTGTTGACCAACATGAACAGCTCTGTGATGCCGTGGGCGATGGCGTACTCGGTGGCTGACGCGTACGCCGGCCGCACGTCGCGCGACTGGACGCAGCACTACCTTGCCGCGGAGCGCGCGCGCGACTCGGCACAGGCAAAGCAACGGCCTGTGGCTTCCGATGGCGCGGTTGACCCCGCCACATGGGCCGGCACTTACACGTCGCCGATCTATGGGGAATTGCGAATTGTCCCCGCTGGCAACGGCCTGGAGTTGCAATACGGCTCTGCGCTCCGTGCTACCCTCCGGCCCGTCGCGAACGGGGGTGTCGCCGCATTCTGGCAGCGGTCCGACATCACGGCCGTGATCGGTCCGTCCATCCTGCGGCAGACCACGGTCGGGTCTGACACAAGGCTCGGTCTCGTGCTTGGGGGAGACACAATTGAATTCACACGCGCTCGGTGACTGGACGTCCCAACTTCGACGAGGCGTCCTCGAGTTGTGCATTCTCCGGCTGCTCGCGGCACACCCGAACTATGGGTACGAGATAGTGACTACGCTCGATCAATTCAGTCCGCTGGCTGCCGGCGAGAACACCGTGTACCCGTTGCTTCGCCGGCTGAAGGCCGACGGACTGCTCGAGACCTTCATGCAGGATTCGCCGACGGGGCCGCCACGGCAGTACTACCGCATCACGCGACAGGGCCGTGCGCGCCTCGAGGCGCTCGAGCGCGAATGGGATGCCATGACCGACGCCGTCAAGCGGTTCGGTCGGACAGGACAAGACTGATGACCCAGGAACACCCGCTCGTTGAACGATATCTGTCGCGGCTGCAGGAGGGCCTCAGGTCGATGCCACCGGCCGATCGCGAAGAGGTTGTTCGCGATATTCGCAGCCACATTGCGGAGGCGACGGCGGCTGGCACATCGCTCGAGTCGGCCCTCGCGGCGCTGGGGCCGGCTGAGATGCTGGCACGAGCGTACGCCGTGGAGCTGGTGCTCAACCCGGGGCCAGGACGGCCGCCGATGTCGGGATTCCAGCGGTTCTTCGCCCTTGCCGGAATCCTGGCGCTGACCAGCATTCCCACGCTGGTGATTGTGGTGACGCTCGGCGCCGTTGGTGTCAGTTTCGTTGTCTCCGGCATTGCCGTGCTGTTGGCGGGCATCGTTGACCTCCTGGGCATCAGCCTGCCGTTCATCGATGGGCGCGCCAGTGACGTGCATCCGGCGCTGGCCATCGCCATCGGTCCGGTGTTGTCTGTGGCCGGCGTGGCGGCGATATGGGGTCTGTCGAAGTACCTGCGCTGGTTCGCGCGCACCATCAGCAGCGCCCTGCCATCTCGGACTTGAGCTCGGAGGCGATTCGTGCGACGCGAGCCAAATCGCCTCCGAGCTCATTTTGGAGTCAACACAGCGGACGGGTGTTCAGCTGTTGAAGACGCCTGGGCTTGTGCTGTACCTCCTCTCCCGGTCGGCGTACATCCGCCGTAAGCCCCGCTGACCGTGGCAGACGGCGTCGAGTTCCACGGCAAGAAGCGGCCGGTGCGCTAGACTCCTGCGATGCCCAGTGCCCACCGCTTCCTTCCGCTGGCCGCCACGCTTGCACTCGTCGCAGGATGTTCTGTCCCGCAGACGAGCCCTGCTGACGGCACGTTGCTCAGCGTCGACCGAATCTTCGCCTCGCGCGATTTTGCTGCCGAACGATTCGGGCCTGCACGCTGGATGGCCGACGGCGATTCGTACACCACCGTGGAACCGACCGCCGGCGGTGGTGCCGGACTCGATCTTGTCCTGTACCGCGCGGACAGTGGCGCCAGAGAGGTTCTTGTCGACGCCGGCAGACTCGTGCCTCCAGATGCGTCTGCGCCGCTCGCCATCGACGACTACGCGTGGTCGCCGGACCGAAAGGTCCTGATCGTCATGACGAATTCGCGCCGCGTCTGGCGACAGAACACGCGCGGCGACTTCTGGACGTACGACATGGCCTCGGGTCGGCTCCGCCAACTGGGCGCGCGCTTCGAGGCGTCCACGCTCATGTTCGCCAAGCTCTCGCCTGACGGCCGCAAGGCTGCCTACGTCGTCAAGAACAACATCTACGTCGAAGACCTCGCCGAGAGCACGATTCGCGCGCTGACGACTGACGGCACGGACGACGTCATCAACGGCACGTCCGACTGGGTGAACGAAGAGGAGTTCGGCATCCGCGACGGGTTTCGCTGGAGTCCTGACAGTCGGCTCATCGCCTACTGGCAGTTCGACACCCACGGCGTGCCCGTGTTTACGATGATCAACAACACGGACGAGCTGTACCCGAAGACGACCTCGTTCAAGCATCCCAAAGCCGGCCAGCCCAACTCAGCCGTGCGCGTCGGCGTCGTGCCGGCCGCAGGCGGCCCGACGATCTGGATGCAGACCGCGGGCGACCCGCACGACATCTACATCCCCCTGATCGACTGGGCCGACAATGCCGAGGACGTCATTTTTCAGCAGCTCAACCGATTGCAGAACACCAATGAGGTGCAGCTCGGCAGCGCTGCGACCGGACAGGTGCGGACGATCTTCGTCGATAAGGACGAGGCCTGGCTTGACGACATGGCCTCCTACGTCTGGCTCGCCGGGGGGAAAGGCCTGTTCTGGCTCAGCGAGCGCGACGGGTGGCGCCACGCCTACTACGTCTCGCGCGACGGCAGCGAGGTCCGGCTGATGACGCCCGGCGACTATGACGTGATCAGCGTTGACGCGATCGACGAAAAGAGCGGCGTGCTCTACGTCACCGCATCGCCTGACAACGCGACTACGCGCTTCCAGTACCGCGTTCTCATGGATGGCACCGGCACCCCAGAGCGCGTCGGCCCTGCGACGCAGACGGGCGTACATCGCTACGACGTGTCGCCGACCGCCCGCTGGGCGTTCCACACCTTCTCTACGCTCGACACACCGCCGCAGGTCGAACTCGTTCGGCTGCCGAGTGGGGAGACCGTGCGGCCGCTGGCGGCGAACACCGCACTTCGCGCCACGGTGGAGGCGCTCAGCCGGAAGCGAGTCGAATACACCACGCTCGACATCGGCGACGACGTGCAGGTTGATTCGTGGCGCATCCTGCCGCCCAACTTCGATCCGACGAAGAAGTATCCGCTTCTGGTCTACGTCTATGGTGAGCCGGCGGGGCAGACGGTGCAGGACAGTTGGGGCGGCAACCGCTATCTCTGGCACCTCATGCTCGCCCAACAGGGCTACATCGTCGCCAGTTTCGACAACCACGGCACGCCGGCGCCGCGCGGCCGGGCCTGGCGCAAGAGCGTGTATCGCCAGATTGGCATCCTGGCTTCTGCCGACCAGGCCGCCGCCGTCAGCGCGGCGATCGCGGCGTGGCCGTATGTGGATGCTGATCGGGTGGGCAGTTGGGGATGGAGCGGTGGGGGACAGATGACGCTCAACGCACTGTTCCGTTATCCCGAGCTGTACAAGACCGGCGTCGCGGTGTCGTTCGTTTCGGATCAGCGGGTATACGACAGCATCTATCAGGAACGGTTCATGGGCCTGCCGCAGGATAACGCCGAGGGCTACAAGAACGGGTCGCCCATCACCTTCGCGAAGAACCTCAAGGGCAATCTGCTCATCGTCCATGGCACCGGCGACGACAACGTGCACTACCAGAGCTTTGAGATGCTGGTGAACGAGCTCATCGCCAACGACAAGCAATTCACGATGATGTCGTATCCGAACCGGTCCCACGGCATTTCCGAGGGACCAGGCACCACGCCGCACCTCTACACCCTGCTGACGAACTACCTGAACACCCATCTGCCGCCGGGAGGACGGTAGGGCGCACGCATCAGCTCCGCCCAGGCTCTCCACACACCGGCACAGGACAGGGAGGCCAAGGTACGAACGTGCCGGCGCCGCCTGATAGAGTGCGCCCCCCAAGGGCGCTCACTTCTGGGAACCCGTGTCGGCCCAGGGCCAGATGCGGCATGCCAGGCCCCAACCAGATCCCGAGGCCGAACGTCAGACAGATCAATATTTGATATACAAAGGCGAAACATGAAAGGCGATCATCTCGGGGAATTCGAAGAGCTGGTGCTCCTGACCGTGCGGGGACTCGACGCGGACGCTTATGGTGTGCCGGTACAGCAGGTGCTGGCCCGGGACACCTCACGCGACGTGTCGATCGGTGCGGTCTATGCCGCGCTCGCCCGCCTGGAAACCAAAGGACTCGTCCGGTCAAGAATGGCGCCGGGCACGGCGATGCGCGGCGGCCAGAGTCGTCGGGCGTTTGCCATCACGCCGGCCGGCGTCCAGGCACTCGACTCGATGCAGCAGGTCCGGCTTCGATTACGCCGGGCCGCCGCCTACCGCGAGGTGAGGCTCCGCTCATGACGCCGGGCCAGACACCACCCCGGTGGTTCCTCGCGGTGAGCCGCACGTTGCTGCGATGGCGGCTCGGCCGCCGCCAGGACGCAGGCGCCGAACAATATCTTGGCGACCTGTCGGAATTGTGGGCCGGGCGCCGCGCGGCCGGATGCCGGACGCTCCTGTTCAGGGGCGCGCGCGACCTGATGAGCCTGCTGTTGCATGTGGGCGCGGAGCCGTCGGCCATCCAGCAGGACGCTCACTGGGGATTCCTTGCAGGCGTGCACACGATGTGGCACGACATGCGGTACTCGTTCCGGTTGATGCGGCGTCAGCCGGTGTTCTCAGCGATGACGCTGGTCACACTGACCCTGGGCATTGCCGTGTCAACCGGGATCTTCACCAGCGTCGACCGGCTCCTCTGGCGTCCGCTACCCTTTCCAGCAGCCGATCGGCTCGTCCTCGTCGCGAATCCGGCCTATTCGTTCGGCGACAACCGGATGAATCCGGCTCGCGGCATGATTGAGCTTCCGGTGTTCGCTGGCGTGGGTCTCTATGCCGAAGGCGGCGTCAATGTCGACGGCTTCGCGAACCCGGTGCGCGCAACAGCGACAGTGGCCTCGCCGGGGTTCTTTACCGCATTGGCGGTTCCCGCCCACATCGGCCGCCCGTACACGGTTGAAGACGACGTGGCGACGGCCAATGCCTTGGTGGTCATCAGCGACGGGTTTTGGCGCCGCTACCTTGGCGGCGATCCGAATGTCCTCGAGCGGAGACTGTCGATCAATCGCCGCCCGTTCAGAATCATGGCCGTGATGCCCGAGGGATTCTCGTTCCCTGGCACGACGGAGCTCTGGCTGCCTTCCGGTGCCGATCTTCAGGTCACCGGCCAGGGATTCGCGCCGATGGTCATCGCGCGGATCAAGACAGGTGTCACGTTCGACCAGGCGCAGGCCGCGCTTGACGCGTTCGATCTGGAACGCGGCGCACCTGAACGAGAGGATCAGGGGCCGCGCCTGACAGGATTGCAGGATTCGCTCACCAGCCAGGTGCGTCCCACCTTGTTGCTGCTGGCAATCAGTGTCGGTCTGGTGCTGCTGGTGGCGACCACCAACGTGGCCGGCCTGCTTCTGGCGAGAGTGGCACGCAGGCAGTCTGAGTTCGTGCTTCGCCGCGCCCTCGGCGCCAGCCGGCGGCGCCTGATCCAGTTCATGGCGATCGACGCGGGCTGTCATGCGGTCGTGGCCGGCGCGGCAGGCACGGCGCTGAGCGTGCTGGTGCTACAGGCCTTTTCGGTGTTCGGGCGCCAATGGCTTCCTGGTGCCGCGGCCATCGGCGTGGATAGTCGGATGTTGTGGATCGCCCTGGGTGTCTCGGCGTGTTCGGCGTTGCTGTTCGGCCTGGCGCCGGGCCTGGCGGTGACGGCCCGGCCGGCGGCGCACGCACTCCGCGGCGGCGTCACAGACGGGCGGGGCTGGCGCTGGACTCGGCACGGTCTGGTCGTCGGTCAGGTCGCTTGCGCGCTCATCCTGCTGACCGTCACGACGGCGACCACGGCGACCATGCGCAGGCTGGCCTCGGTGGACCTGGCGTTTGACGGTCGGGGCGTGCTCGGTCTTGACGTGACGTTGCCCACCGCCACGTACGAAGGGCCGCAGCCGGCCTCCTTGTTTGTCGATCAGGCGCTGGCACAACTGCGAGCGTTGCCGGGAGTCGCCTCGGTCGGGGCAACGGGGATGCTGCCGGGCGACGTGTCAACCGGTATCGGGGTCACGCTCGGAGTCCCGGGGCAACCGCGCGCCGACGATGCACCGCCGCGATTCGCCACGTTCCTCTCGGCAACCCCAGGCTACTTCGCATCCATGGGCATCGAGGTCGTGGAGGGGCGCCCCTTCACCGAACACGACCGGCGGGGCTCGCCCCCGGTGGCGATCCTCAGCGAATCCACGGCGCGACTGCTGTGGCCTGACGGGCGCTCCCCGATTGGCCTGCAGGTGGAATCTGGATTCGGTACCATGGCCTCCGCGGAAGTGGTGGGCGTCGTGCGCAACGTCTCGCTGCGCGGCCCAGAGGTGCCGGGCCGGCCGATGCACTTCTACCGGCCGATCGCGCAACATCCGCCGTTCGGCAATGTGTCGTTTGCGCTCAAGACGACAGGTGATCCGCTCGCGATGGCACCGGCCGTTCGGGCAGCCATCGCCGCCATCGACCCAACGCTGCCGGTCTACAACCTGCGATTGATGGCCGATATCGCCGACGGCTTCCTCGCAACCCGCCGCCTGGCCATCGTTGTCCTTGGTGGCTTCGCGCTGCTGACCCTGGTCCTGGCAGGTGTGGGTCTGTATGGCGTGCTGGCGCAGGTCATCGAACAGCAGACTCGCGAGATCGGCATCCGCGTGGCCCTCGGGGCCGACCCGCACCGGGTGCGGCGCGGCATCGTCGGCGTCGCGCTTCGCCTCGCCATGACTGGCATCGTCATCGGCGCGGCCGGATCGAAGATGGCCGCTTCCCTTCTGGCAGCCTATGTTCCCAGAATGGATGCGGTCGCCTGGCCAATGATGGCCGCCCATGCCGGCGTCATTCTCGTCATTTCACTGGCCGCGTCATGGGTACCGGCCCGGCGGGCCTCAGCTATCGATCCGATCATTGCGCTTCGCGACTAGTGGCTAGACGTCCCGCAGCGTAGGCCCGGGCGTCTGGCCGAGCATCATCGCCGACAGGCCGTATCGTGGGACACATGCGCCTGACTCTATCTGAAGTTCACGGGGGCGTGTCCTGCAAGAGTTAGTGGATCCGAATCCCGAAGCGGAAGACTGGCACGAACCGGTCGAAGTCGGCCCGGTTGCCGCCGAGCGCGGCCTGAATATCGTCGAGCGTCAGATCGAAGAAGATCGTGTCATCGTCGACGATTGTGGCGACGTCGACCGTCGGATCCGGCACAGTCAGCAGGCGCATGCCGGCGGTCAGAGCCACGTGCCGGCTGACGCGCACCGCTACGTCCACGCCGGCGTTGAAGCCGGTATGCCACGACGGCGCGAACTGCATGGCGACGAGCGCTTCCTCGTAGAACAGTACTGAATGTCCACCCAGCCTGAACCGGTGAAACGCGGCCGTCTCGAACCCTCCGGAGAAACGTGACAGCAGCAGTCCTCCTGTGACCGTCAGATCGGCCCGGCTCCCAGCGAACCGAAGGAGTCCGTTGGTCCCGACATGCCACGTGGTCATGTCACCCGCCGTGTCCGGCCAGTCGAATGACCGCTCGGAGGTGTAGGCGCGCTGGATGTAGTCAGGAGGCTGTCGCGCGAGATATTCGAGTCGATAGTCGTAGGGCGTGTTCGGGCCGTCAAACGCACCGCTGACGCGGCTGACGAAGACCTGCAGCCCGGCCTTGGGCACGAACAGCAGATTGAAGCCGCCCTCGAAGTCGAGTTCGCGTCTGCTGTCGAGGTTGATCGTCTGGCCGGCTCGGCCGCCGGTTCCTCCGCCGTACACGAGTTCGGGAATGTAATCGGTGATGAAGAGGCCACTCGGCTGACTCACGGCTGTGCCGAGCGAACCGAAGCCCTCCACCCGGGGCTGGGCTACCGCCGGGAGCGACAGCGTGAGGAGGGCGACAGCGACGACCACCGCGCGGATGCTCATCCACCCATTCTAGCGCTACCCTCAGAAACCTCCCGCTTTGACCTCCGCCCTGCGGTTGCCAGCAGGGGACGACCGGCGTACCATCGGCCGTGCGCTCCGTCCTGGGCGCGGCAAGGTCTGAGGAGGCCAGTATGACGGTCCGGGTTTCACGTCTCGTTCTCGCGCTGCCGCTGTTCCTGGCGCTGGCAGTTCCGCTCGGTTCCCAGTCGCAGTCCTCACCGGGTCGTGTCTTCACGGCGGCAGACTATGACAACGCCGCGAAGCAGTTGGGCGGGGCGCTCACTGGCCTGGTGATCGGCGGCACCGCCGATGCCACATGGTTGCCGGACGAACGATTCTGGTACTCGAGCACGAGGCCCGCTGGAACCGAGATCGTGCTCGTCGATCCCGCACAGGGCACGCGCGCGCCAGCCTTCGATCACGCCCGTGTGGCGGCCGCCCTGTCGGCGGTGTCGGGCGAGAGCTTCACCGCAGAAACCATCGCGACGACGCCGCTCACTCTATCGCCGACCGCCACGGCCGTGATCGTGTCAGTGGGCGCCAACCGATGGTCGTGCGACGTGCGCGGCGCCGCCTGTGGAACCGTATCGCCGGAGGAAGGTGCGCCCGCCACCGCGGGCCGCGGCGGGGCCGGTCGCGCCGGCGGCCGGGGAGGACGAGGTGGCGGACGCGTGGGTGGCGGAGGACCGCCCATCAGCATGGCGCCTGACGGAACGAAGGGTGTCTTCATTCGCGACTGGAACCTGTGGCTCCGGGACATGGCCACCGGCACCGAACGCCAGCTCACGAAAGACGGCATCGAGAATTTCGGATACGCCACCGACAACGCAGGATGGACGAAGAGCGCCGGGGCCATCGTGCTCTGGTCGCCGGATTCCAGGAAGATCGCGACGCACCAGCAGGACGAGCGCAACGTCGGCGACATGTACATGGTGAGCACCAACGTGGGTCATCCGACGCTGTCGGCATGGAAGTACCCGCTGCCCGGGGACAAGGACGTGGCGATGGTGCATCGCGTCATCATCGACGTGGACTCCGGGCGCATGACGCGGCTGCAGATGGATCCTGATTTCCACCGTGCCACGCTGGGCGACGACATCAGCGTGAACGACTACGAGTGGAATGCGGACGCCACCAAACTGGCGCTGGTCTCCACCAGCCGGTACCACAAGGACGCCACATTCCGCATCGCCGACGCCAGCACGGGCGCGGTCCGGACGCTGTTCACCGAATCAGAAGAGACGCAGTACGAATCCCGCGTCAACTGGCGCGTGTTGTGGGATTCCAACGAACTGATCTGGTATTCGCAGCGCGACAACTGGGGACATCTCTATCTGTACGATCTGACCACCGGCCAGCTGAAGCATCAGATCACGAAGGGCGACGGGCCGATCACCGGCCTGACCCGCCTCGACGAGAAGACGCGCACGATGTGGCTGTCGGGCCTGGGACGCGAGGCGGGGCAGGACCCCTACCTGACGCACTACTACAAGATCAATCTCGACGGCACCGGCTACGTGTCGCTGACGCCAGACGATGGCAATCACAGCATGCAGTTGTCGCCATCGGGCCGCTGGATTGTCGACACGTACTCGCGCTGGGACCTGGCGCCCATCACAACCTTGCGCGACGGCAATACGGGGAAGCAGGTGCTGGAACTCGAAAAGGCCGACACCTCGAAGTTGATGGCCACGGGCTGGAAGATGCCGATGCCGTTCCACACCAAGGCCGCCGACGGTGTGACCGACATCTACGGCATGTTGTTCCGGCCCACCAACTTCGACGCCAGCCGCAAGTATCCGATCATCAACCAGATCTACCCCGGCCCGCAGTCGGGAAGCATCGGATCGCGTTCCTGGAACGTGGCCCACGGTGACCGTCAGGCCCTCGCCGAGCTTGGCTTCATCGTGGTGTCCATCGACGGCCGGGGCACGCCGAACAGGTCGAAGTCCTTCCACGACGCGTATTACGGTGCGATGGGTCGCGACAATACGATCCCCGATCAGATCGCCGCGATGAAGGAACTGGCCTCGCGATACCCGTGGATCGACCTCGAACGCACAGGCATCTGGGGACATTCCGGCGGGGGATTCGCCACGACATCAGCCATGTTCAGGTATCCGGATTTCTGGAAGGTCGGCATCTCCGAGTCCGGCAATCACGACCAACGTAACTACGAGGACGACTGGGGCGAGCGCTATCAGGGCGAGTTGACCGGGCCCCCGGGCAGCCGGGACGACAGCTACTCCGTGGAGGCGAACCAGGAATTTGCCAAGGACCTCAAGGGCAAATTGCTGATCGCGCACGGCGGCATGGACAGCAATGTCCCGGCGTCCAACACCATGCTGGTGGTGGAAGCGCTCATCCGCGCGAACAAAGACTTCGAACTGCTGATCTTCCCCAATGCGGGCCACGGATACGGCCAGGACGGCAACTACATGATGCGCCGCCGCTGGGACTTCTTCGTGCGCCATCTGCTCGGCGGCACGCCGCCGGACGACTATGCGATTCCCTCCACACCTGCCGGCGGCCGCGGCCGGGGCGGACGTGGCGGGGGCGCGTAGCGGCGCCTGACCCGGCCAAGGCACTTCGCCGCTCTGTGTCGACCTGGATCCCGGCTTGAGGCTGCGCGCCTCGGGTCGACCTGCCGGAGCACCTGATCGCCTGCGGCCTTCACTGGGCCAGCGGCCACAGCATCCGGCTGGCGAACGGGTAGCCCCACGCCAGACCCACCACCAATGACAGGACGCCTGCGGCCCACTGGAACGGCACTCGCGTCCGCTGCCAGTTGCCCAGCCTTGCCAGTTGCCAGCCAGCGACACCCGACACGGCCGCCATCGCGGCGGTTGAGCCCAGGCCGAAAAGCGCGACATAGACCAGCTGAGCGGGGAGGGTCGACAGTTGTGACATCACGAGCGCCGAGATCACGCCGCTTCCGGCAAGCCCGTGGATAATCCCGATACCGAACGAACGCTTCAGGTCCACCGAGCTGGCGACGTGAACATGAGGGGCGCCGGCCACATGGTTGTACGCGTGCCGGATCGCCCGGACGCCAAGGGCGACGAGCATGACCGCGACGCCGAATTCAGCTACTTCGCTGGCGGCCGAGGGCAACTCGGCACGCAGCACCACCAGCACAAGGCCGCCGGCCAGAAGCGCGACGGTGTGACCCAGCCCCCACCAGACCCCCAGCCACGTCGCCCGCCGGCTTCCGTGACCGCCGGCCACCAGAGTGGAGACCGCCGCCACGTGGTCCGGTTCGAAGGCGTGCCGTACGCCCGAGACGAGGCCCAGCAACCAGGTGGTGACGATGAGTTCGATGCCCACGCCGTTCCAAGATACGCTGAACACGGGTGCCGACGCGACTACGTGACAATCAGCCGGGCCAGACCCCGGGTTTTTCGCCTTCCTCCCGCGGCCGGCTCACGCCCTACGATCTTGCCCGCTTCCCCGGCAGCACGCTTCTGGACCGGCTGGGTCGCGCGGTGTGCCAGGCCGGTTGTTTGCCCCGGAAAGAACTCTACGAATCCTGGGAACTGGCGCGACGAACGCGACGGCTCTTCCGCGGCGGGCGCATCGTCGACCTCGGGGGTGGTCACGGCCTGCTGGCACAGGTGATGCTGCTCCTCGACAACTCGTCACCGTCGGCGCTGGTGGTCGACACCTCGCCGCCACCCTCCGCAGCCCGTGTCCACGAGGCGCTGGTCGACGTGTGGCCCCGATTGTCCAACCGCATCACGTTCGTCACCGCCGCAATCGACTCGGTCGATCTCGAGGCGGACGATGTGGTGGTGTCGAGTCATGGATGCGGGGCGCTGACCGATCAGATTCTCGAGCGCGCCGTCGACGCCCGCGCCAGGGTCGCCGTATTGCCGTGTTGTCACGACAAGGACACGTGCGACGCGGGGCCATTTGGTGGCTGGCTCGATCTGGGGACGTCGGTCGATGTGATGCGCGCCATTCGCCTCGAACGTCACGGCTATCGCGTCTGGACGCAGACCATTCCGGCCTCCATCACTCCGAAGAACCGGTTGTTGATCGGCGCGCCGGTGTCATGACGCCACCCCGCATGCCAAAGGCCATCCTCATCCACGGCAACGGCGGCGGCACCGCCGATGACATCTGGCTGCCCTGGTTGGAGCGCGAACTCACGACCCTTGGGCTTGACGTGATCAACCAGACCTTTCCCGACAACGTCAGGGCCCGCGCACGATTCTGGCTGCCGTTTCTCGAGTCCCTCGGTGCCGACGAGAACACGATTCTGATAGGCCACTCGTCCGGCGCCGTTGCGGCCATGCGCTACGCAGAGAGGCACCGGTTGCTGGGATCAATTCTCGTCGGTGTTTGCCACACCGACCTTGGTGACAGCGGGGAAGCGGCCAGCGGCTACTACGCCGACCCATGGCGGTGGGAGGATATCCGCGCGCACCAGCAGTGGATCGCCATCTACAACTCCACGGATGACCCGCATATTCCGATTGCAGAGCCGAGATTCGTTGCCGCGCAGCTTCGATGCAGCTACTTCGAGTTCACGGACCGCGGACATTTCGTGGACTCCCGCACGTTCCCGGAGGTCCCTCGGTTCATCAGGGAGAAGCTCGTTCGCGTGGATTTCACGTCTGTGTAGCGCGCGCGGTTGCCTATTCACCATGAAGCGCCTGGGGCTCCATGGAGCCGTCTGACAGAACGCAGGGTTGCCGAGCCCGGCGCTGCCGGGCTGCGCGATCGGAGGGATGTCGGCGACGAACGCACCGCTGAACTGCGCTCGGTCTGTTCGTCTCCGACGTCCCTCCAATCGTGCCTGCCGCCGAAGGCGGCACCCAGCCCTGCCTTCATGAGTCTTCACGCTCTACATGGTGAAGATCTCTGGTTCGATTGACACTAGCGTGGGGCGCGCACGTTGATTCTGGCGCCATCCGACAGCGTGTCGGGCGGATGGGCGACCACGGCGTCACCGGCAGTCAGCCCGCTCAGGATCTCTGCAACCTGTCCGTTCCGATGGCCGATGGTGACGTCCGTGACGCGCACGACGTCGCCGGCAATGACATAGACAGCCCACCCGTCGCCCTTCCGGAATAGCGCGCTTGTGGCCGCCTGCAGGACGTCTTCGCTCTCCCAGATCACGATCCGCACCTCAGTCCGGAATCCGTCGCCAAGCGAGGCTGGAGCATTGGCGGAATCGTCGACGTCCATCAGGACGTTGACCCGCTGCTCCTCGACACCGAGTGCCGAAATCTTCATGAACCCCGACGGCTCGACACGACGGACATGCGCGGTGAGCGGCTGGTCGCCTCCCCACTGTTCAAGATAGACCTTCGCGCCAGGTTGAACCTGCACGGCGTCGGTCGAGAGCAGGTCCGACACGATCTCCAGATTCAGCGGATCCCCAATCTCGAGGAGGGGTTCGCCAGCCGGCACCACCGACGCACTCTCGCGCAGCCGGCGAAGCACGACGCCGCTCACTGGCGCCACGACACTGAGCAGGCGGCCTTCGGCGGCGATCCCATCCGGCCGCAGGCGCGCTGCAGCCTGCTGCAACTGGGACTCGGCGGTGGCGACCGAAAACGTGGCCGCCCGCGCCACTTCCTCAGCGTTGCGCACGGCCGTCTCCCGCTGTTCGACGGCCTGCCTGGTGGTCAGGCCGCTCTTGTCGAGTTCTCGCTCGCGGGTGAGATCGCGGCGGGCCAGGTCCAATTCCGCCAGCGTGCGCTGTTCATCCGCGCGGGCCCGCCCAAGCGACGCCTCGGCGGCCGATCGCGCGGCCTCGGCCTCGGCGCGTGTCCGCGCATCGAGCAGTGGCGGCGCTCCCGCCTGGACTCTGGCCACGACCGTGCGCCCGGCCACGACCGGATCACCCGGCTCCAGGTCGATGCGCTGCAGTCGTCCGGAAACCGGAGCGGAGACCACGAACCGATGGCGGATCCTGGTCTCGCCTTCCTCGTCGATCGTGACGGACATCGGCCCGCGCGAGACCGCTGTTTCGTCCACATCAATGACCGTAGGCCGGAGGGCAACCACCAGGAGCGTGGCCACGACACCGACGCCAATCACCCACCACCCGATTCTCGACCAACGTCGCGTCTGCATCATTACTCCCGTGACTTCAACACCGCCACCAAGTCCAACTGGTCAAGCCGCCTGCGGACCACAAGTCCCGACAGGACCGCGGCCGTGGCCACCACGATCCAGGTCCACGCGATGGTGCTGGCGCGAACGACCAGCGGTATCCGGTACACCTCGCTTGCGAAACTTCCAACAATCAACCAACTCAAGCCGTAGCCAATCAGTGAGCCCAGGGGTAGGGACACTGCGGTGACAATGCCGAGTTCGCCGAGCAGGATCAGGGAGATCTCCTGTCGTGTAAAGCCCAGCACGCGCAGGCTCGCCAGTTCCCGGCTGCGCTCTGACAGGGAGATGCGGGCCGCGTTGTACACGACGCCAAAGGCGATGATGCCCGCAAAGATGACGTTGATGAAGATCTGGATATTGATGTTCTCGGCCATGGTCTCGCGGAAACTTTGCCGCATCGTCTCGGTCAACGCCACGCCGGCGACAGCCGGGATGAGCTTGAGCCGGGCCTCGAGATCGCTCATGCGGGCTTCGTCCACCTGCAGATAGGCGCCAGACACCAGGTTGCCCTCACGCATCAGTCGATGCAGTTCATCCGACGCCAGGTACGCCTGCAGCCCCATCGCGTCGTCCACGAGCGCGGCCACCGGCAGCCGGACGACCGGGCGCGCACCCTCCAGGACCTCCACAGTGACGTCGTCGCCGGGAGCCACCCTGAGCACTTCGGCGAGAATCGAGGATAGCAGCAGGCCCGTCGCGGGCATCAAGGTCTCGTGGCCGTACTGGTCGATGACACGGTTCAGCGTGGGTGTGCGCGGGAGTCCGGTAATGGCGAGTGTGCGTTCACGATGTCCGGCGCGCAGGCGGACCGGGACTGTTCGCTGGGTCTCCACGTACACGACCCCCGGGAGCCTCTCCATGTCGTAGAGGACGCGCGCCGACCTGGGCTCAACGAACGAGACCGTGACGTCCTGGCGCATCCGCACCTGGAACTCGGAGTCGACGAGCTCCGTGATCGCGTCGATGAAGACGAAGCCGACAAAGAGCACGGCCCCCGCCAGCGCGATACCCAGCACGGATGCCCCCGTGCGAATGGGCTGGCGCTCCAGCGTCCGCAGCAGCATGCGGGTGGTAGGCCTGAGATAGCGGCTCAGGCCGGCGCGCTCCAGAAGACTCTGGCGATAATGGGCGGGCGCCTCGGGCCGCATGGCTTCCGCCGGCGGCACCTGCACGGCGCGCGACACCGCCGATCTCGCGCCCAGCGCGGCGGCCACAAGGCTGAACGCCACCGCGCCGATGACGACATCCGCGGAGAGCCGGTACTCGAGTTCGGGAAATCGAAAGTACTGATTGTAGAGTTCGATCATGGCGGTGCCGAGCCATCCGCCCGCCGCCACACCCACCGCCGCGCCGGTCAGCGCGATTGCAAGCGCCCACTTGAGATAGTGCCAGGCCAGTTGCCGGTTGGAGTAGCCCAGGGCCTTGAGGGCAGCGATCTGCGGTCGCTGCAGCGCCAGCGCGCGGACCATCGCCACGTTCAGGACAAACGCAGCGACGGCGAGAAAGATCAGGGGGACGAGGAATCCAAAGGTCTGGAGCTGCGTCAGCTCGTTCTCGAGCGTCCACGCCGAAAACTGTCGCGCGCGGGGAATCGCACCGAGGCCGCCATACGGCTCCAGCAGTCGATCGACCGAGGCGATCACCTCCGCCTCCTGCGCGGCCGGCGTGAGCGAGAACGCCACCTGGTTGAACCCGCCCTCCATGTTGTAGGCCGCGGCCAGGGCGCGACGCTCCATCCAGAAGACGCCGAACCGTCGATCGTCAGGAATCATTTCGCCGGGCGGAATCGAATACACAAACTCCGGAGCCAGGGCGATGCCGACAATCCGCAGGTTCCTGCGGCGCCCGTTGATGATGGCCGCGACCGACGCGCCCGGCTCGAAGCCGTGAGCCGTACAGAACGCCTCACTGGCCAGCACTTCATCGGGGCGGCCCGCATCGGGCCACCGGCCCTGCCGCAGAAACACGTCATTGAGCAGCGGCCGCGTGCCGGAGGGCACTGAGACAAGAAGGCCGGCTGCGGGTTCATTGAGGCCGGGCACATCCAGCGTCACGCTGGCGACCACCCGCGTGTCCGCCACCTCGACGCCAGGAATATTGCGCAGGCGATCCGTCAGCCGCTCGGGCGCGCGCTTGAGGGTGACAAAGACGTCCGCCAGCCGCTGCTGCTCGTAATAGGTGTCAACCGTCCTCCGCAGTGAGTCGAAGTTGGACAAGTACGTCACGTACATCGACACGCCGGCGGCCATCACCAGCGCGATCGCCAGGGCCTGGCTGCGCATGCCCCAGAGATCCCTGAGCAACTTGCGATCGAGCGCGGAGAGCGGCAGCCGGCTCACCATGTGACATCCCTCGCGGCAACCTTCGTCCGGTTGCGTTCCACGCCGCTCACATGGCCGTCGGCAAGCCGTACCACCCGATCCGCCATGGCGGCGATGGCCGCGTTGTGCGTGATCACGACAGTGGCCGTGCCCAGTTCCTGGTTCACCTTGGCGAGGGCTTCGAGGACGACCACGCCGGTGGTGATATCGAGCGCGCCGGTGGGCTCGTCGCAGAGGAGCACGTCTGGTTGTTTGGCGATGGCTCTGGCGATCGCCACGCGTTGCTGCTCACCCCCTGACAGTTGCGCGGGAAAATGGTCGAGTCTTCCGCTCAGGCCCACCAGTTCCAGCGCTGCTTCAGGCGTCATCGGATCCGTCGAGATTTCGGTGACGAGGGAGACGTTTTCCCGTGCGGTCAGACTCGGGATCAGGTTGTAGAACTGGAAGACGAACCCGACGTGGTCCCGCCGGTATTCGGTGAGCGCCGCCTCGCCTGCCTCCGTCAGATTGTGGTCACGATAGACCACATGGCCCTCCGTCGGCACGTCGAGGCCCCCCAGGACGTTGAGCAACGTGGATTTGCCGCTCCCGGAAGGCCCGAGCAAGACCACCAGCTCACCGGGAAACAGGTCGAAGTCTACGCCGCGCAACGCATGAACGACGACATCGCCCATGGGATAGACCTTCGTGAGGCCGCGGGCGGTGAACACTGGCGTGGGCGGGGACGCCGACACGCCTTTTAGTGTACTCGGCTTGGGCCCTACTCAGGCGCTGCGGTCCGCCTGCCATAGCGCAAGTAGATGGCCGGCAGCAGAAAGAGATTGAGGACCGTGGAGGTGACCAGGCCGCCGAGAATGACCACCGCCATCGGATGTTCGATCTCGTGCCCAGACTTGTCGCCGCCCATGATGATGGGCACGAGCGCAAGACCCGTGACGAGCGCCGTCATCAGGATAGGCGCCAGCCGTTCTTCGGCGCCGCGCATGGCCAACTCCGGTCCAAAGGGGACGCCCTCCTCCTGTTCCAGGTGCCGATAGTGACTGACCAGCATGATGCCGTTCCGGGCGGCAATGCCGAGGACAGTGACGAATCCGACCAGCGATCCGAGTGACAGAACGCCTCCACTGAGGAACACGCTGGCGACGCCGCCGATGAGCGCGAATGGAATCGTCAGCGCAATGAGGGCGACCATGCGGGCCGATCCGAAGTCGACATGCAGCACCAGCAGAATGCCCAGCAGTGAGAGCGCGCCGAGCGCCAGCAACCGGTTCTGTGATTGTTCGCGGGCCGCATACTCTCCGAGAATCTCGGGATGATAGCCCGTGTCGAACGGCACCGTCTCCAGCGCGGCCTCGATGTCGCGAGCGACCGCACCCAGATCGCGGCCGCGCACATTGCTCGTCACGTCAATGCGACGCGATCCGCCCTCGCGCGTGATCTCGTTCGGCGTCGGCAGAATCGTGACGTCGGCCACCGACGACAGCGGCGCATAACCGCCGCCGGGCAATTCGATGGGCAAACGCCGTAACGCGAAGAGATCCGATCGCGTGTCCGGTGTGCTCCACACGACCACATCGAACACCTTCTGCTGGTCGTAGATCTCCCCGACCTTCGTTCCGCGCAGCATGGTCGCCACGGTACTCCGCACCGTTGCCGGACTGACCCCCACCTGTTGGGCCCTGTCAGGCCGGTACGCGATCTCCACGTGCGGCACGACCGTCAGCGCCTGCACGGTCACGTCCGACGCGCCATCAATCGCGCTGATCACCGCGCCGACTTCAGCGGCTTTGGCCGCCAGGATCTCGAGGTCCGGGCCGAAGATCCGGACCACGATGGTGGCACTGGCGCCAGTCAGCACTTCCTTGATGCGTTCACGCAGATACGTCAGCAGATCGCGCCGAAGACCGGGGTATCCGTCCACCACCTCCTGGGCCTTTGCGACCGTGGCGTTGTAGTCCACGGCCGGGTCGAGGCTGATCCAGAGCTCCGTGAAGTTGATGCCGACGACTTCATCCGCGACCTCTGCCCGGCCCACGTGCGCGCCGAAGTTCCGTACGCCTGGAATGGCACGCAACTCCTGACTTGCCCGGATCGTGATCCGGTTCATGGCCTCGATCGACGTGCTGGGCTTTTCCACCCAGTGCATCAGGAAGTCGTACTCCTTGAAGTGCGGGAGGAATTCCTCGCCCAGGAGCGAATAGGACGCCGCGGTCACAGTAAGTGAGGCCGCCACAATCACGAGTGCGCGCGTCGGCCGAGCCACCAGCCCGGGCAGCCACCGGCGGTAGAACTGCTTCAGCCATGACACCATCGGCGCTTCGTGTTCATGCACGGCCTTGGGCAGGAGCAGCAGCGACATGGCCGGTGTGATGATGAGCGCCACGAGCAGTGAGGCGCCAATCGCCAGGACGTACGACAGCGCCAACGGCCGGAAGAATGACCCCGACAGGCCTTCCAGCATGAAGACCGGCAGGAATACGAGCGCCACGATCACGCTGCCGTACACGACGGCGCTTCGGACTTCCAGCGAGGCTTCCAGCACGACGGGAAATGCAGGACGAGGCTGTGCCAGTTGTCGATTGAGTCGCAGCCGGCGGACGATGTTTTCCACATCGATAATGGCATCGTCCACCACTTCGCCCAGCGCGATGATCAACCCTGCGATGACCATCGTGTCCAGCGTGCCGCCCCGGTAGTAGAGCACGAGCGCAGCCGTCAACAGAGACACCGGGATGGCCGTCAGGCTGATGATCGCCGTGCGCCAGTCCCAGAGAAACAGCGCCAGCACGATGATGACCAGCAGGCACCCGATGAGAAGCGCGTGATTGAGGTTGGAGAGCGACATTTCGATAAACGTCGCGGGCCGGAAGATGGTGGAATCAACCGAGACACCGGCCAGGCCGGGCTTGAGGGCCTCAAGCGCCGTTTCGACATCGCGCGTCACCTGCAGGGTGTTGCCTTCCGGCTGTTTCTCGACGATGAGGAGGAGGCCGGGGCCATCGTTGATGATGCCGTCGCCGATGGGAGGCGGGAACCCTTCGGTGACAACAGCGATGTCGCTGAGTCGGCGAGCCGCGCCTGGCCCGGGTCCGCTCGTCCGCCCGGACACCACCGCCATCCGGCCGAGATCCTCGGCATTTCTCACCGATGACGCGTGTGCAACGGGGAGCCGCTGGTTCGGAGTCTCGATGTAGCCGCCGGCCGCCACCGACGTGGCGTCACGTGTGGATGTCAGGACGTCGTCCAGCGACACGCCGTTCGCGCGAAGCCGGTCCGGATCGACCAGCACCTGCAGTTGACGATCGCGCTGGCCCCAAATCGCGACGTTGGCCACTCCGGGAATCGACATCAGCCGAGGCCGAATCGTCCACTTCGCCAGCGTGGTCAGCTCGACCTGCGACATCGTGTCTGACGAAATGCCAATCTTCAGCACGCGGCTGAGCGACGAAAGCGGGGACAGGATGACCGGCGCGTGGGCGGCGGCCGGAAGGGCGGCGGCCACCCGTGACAGCCGCTCCTGCACCAATTGGCGCGCCGGAATGCGATCGATGCCTGTCTCGAAGATCAAAATCACTGATGACAAGCCAAGGACTGATTTCGAGCGCAACGTCTTGAGGCCGGGGACCCCGCTCAGGGCAGCTTCCAACGGGACGCTAATCAACGCTTCGACGTTTGCGCTGGAGAGTCCAGGAGCCTCGGTCTGGATCTCCACTAGCGGCGGCGCAAATTCGGGGAAGACGTCGAAGGGTGCCTGGCGGGCCGAGTTGATTCCGACCACGATCAGCAGGACCGAAAGGGCGACCACCGGAACGCGGAGCCGCAGTGCCGCCGAGACCAGCCAGCGCATCATTTGCCGACGCCGAATTCAGTGCCAAAGAGCTCCGCAGCACCAGCGGTGACGATGCGGGTGCCCACGGACGGGCCCTGGTCCAGCACGGCCAGGTCGCCTGCGATATCGATCACCGACACACGTCTGCGGACGAAGACGTGACCCCCGCGGGCCTCGTAGACCCACGTGCCGCCGAACGCGTCGTGCAGCAACGCGGCTTGTGGCACGACCAGACTGCTGACCTCGGAAGCCAGCGGCAGGCGAACGCTCACGCGCTGACCCGGACGCAGCGAGCCCCCTGGGTTGGCCAGGCTGAAGTAGAGGTCCACGGCGGCGGTTGACGGGTCGGCCGAGGGCGGTGCGGCCACCGGTCTTGCCAAGGTCCCCGGCGTGGTGTCGTCGGCGCCGAGTGCCATGACCCGCGCCGAAGCGCCCCGATCGATGGCCTGGACGTCGCCGGCATACAGAGGAACACGGATCCACACGCTGTCGAGGCGGACGAGGTCGGCGAGCGGAGCGCCGGCCGCGACGGTCTGGCCCGGGACGGCATGGACGGCTCGCAGCAGCGCATCGTACGACGCATCGAGTGTGATGGCGCCTGACGCACCGACGCCGCCAGAGGCCAGGGCGAGACGCTCGCGTGCAGCCTTGAGTGCCGCGTTGGCCACGGCCAGTTCTGCCTGCGCCTCTTCCGCGGCGCGACGGCTCCCGGCGCCGTCCTGCGCGAGTTTTACCGCGCGCTCCGAGCGCAGCGCCGCCATTTCCTGTCTGCCAGCCGCTTCACTGACGGCGCGATCGGCCTCGATGCGCGCATCGCGCTCAGAAGCGGCCAGTGGGATGAGCCGAAAGAGTGTCGTGCCCTTCCTGATGGAGGCGCCCACTGACGGCCCGGCGCTCGCGGCGTCAAGCGTGCCAGCAAATGGCGCCGTGAGTGTGCTTTCGGAGCCGCCGGCGGCCACAATTTCGCCGCCCACCGTCCGGGTGCGAACGACACCCCGCTCCTCGAGGGCGACGGTTTCGATGCCCAGCCTCGTCTCGGCCTCCGCGGTGAGCGTGATGGTCGTCAGTGACGCCTCTGTCACCTTGCCCGCGATCGTGGCGGCCGGTGTCACTGGCGCCGCAGGGGGAGCGCTGCCGCCGCATGACGCACAGAACATGGCGAATACGGGAACGGCCAGTAAACGTGTCTCAATGCTCACGCGATGTCTCCTGGGATGCCACGCGGCACGATCGACCTACAGCTCGCTCGATGCGCGCTCGTGCGCGTTGCTGGTCGGCGTCGAGTTCGCGTTCACGCACCCTGGCGTCGGCAAGGCGCCGGCTGTGCTCGAGTACGAACAGAGATGATGTGTCGCCTGCGTCGAATGAGGCCTGTGCGCTCGCCAGATTGGCCAGCAGCGGCGTCATGATGGCCTGGCGCCAGGCGGTGAGTGACTGGCGGGCCTGCTCAAGCTGCGTCGACGCTTCGCGAAGTTCCAGGGCGACGCGTTGCTGAATGGCGACATACGAGGCCGCCGCCCGCTGCAGTTCGGCCTCACCGCGCGTCCGGCCTCCCTGGTTCCTGTTGAACACCGGCAGGCCGAGTTCAATTCCCGGTCCTGCCTCAAAACCGTTTCGGCCTTCGCCATTCGCGTCGAGCACGGCGGTCAGGGTGACAACCCGTGACTTCTCCCATCCGAGTCTTGCCGCGGCGGCCTCGACGGTGATCTCGGCCGCGCGCACATCAGGCCTCGCGACCAGTGCCTCCCGCAGCAGAGCCTCTGCCGGCCCACAGTCAACCGGCGGCGTCGCAGGCATGGCCAATGCCGGGAAGACGGCGTCGGCTGGGAGGCCCAGGAGCAGCCGCAGCCGTTCGCGGGCGATCGTCACGTCGTGCCCAGCACGCTGGGCGTCCTGGGCGCCTCGTGCCGAGTCCACTTCCGCGACCCGTGCGTCCAGTTCGCTGATATCGCCGACAGCCAGTCGTGACTGGGTCAGCGTGTTGATGCGCGCCAGCGTCGACGCCGCCTCTTCGGCGAGCCGCTGTCGGTCCGTGGCGAGGCTGAAGTCGGCGTACGCCACCCTGACGGCGAGGACGAGGTCCAGTCCAGCCAGGACCAGTCGTTCGGCCGCTGCCTCCCCTGCCAACTCAGCCGCCGCGACTCGGCGCGGCCGCTGCCATAACACTTCGACAGGCCACCGCAGCGCGGCTTCGAGCTGTTTCGGTCCGATCGGAAACAGCAGCGACAGCACCGGATTGGTCAACAACCCGGCTTCGACCAGGTCGGCGCGCGCGAAGCCGAGTTCGCTGACGCTGACCTGGAAGGCGGCGTTGTTCCACAAGGCCAGCGCGACGGCCTCGTCATCCGTCAACCCGTCGTCCAGCCGAACCTCGGAAGGAATTTCTGAAGAGAGAGTACCGTCTACGCGAGGCGCGGCACCGGCCAGTGCATGAAGTCGATCGGCAGAAACCTGAGGATCGACAGGGGCGTGAGAGGCGCAACCCCAGGCAAGCATGAGCGCCAGAAGCGTGGAGCCCAGGGACGCGACCGCTATTCGTCCAAGGGACATACGCCGCGGATTATAGCGTGATAGCGTGCGTCGAATGCGTATCGTCCCGGTGTTGTTCCTGGTTATCTTCTGCTCGCTGATTCCGGCGCGCGCCCAGGCGCAGTCTTCCGCCGGCGCCGTCGCGCCGCCGGGCGCGGCCGCGGAGCGCGGTTGGGAGCTGGCCCTCGGTCCCCATTTGATTCGCCGTGAGCACTCATCGGAGTCGCACTTTGGCGGAGGCGTGACGGTGGCTCGTCGATTCGGACCGCTCAGCGGTGTTTTCGAAGGAGGCGGCACGCGTCGTGAAGGACACAACGACTGGCGGGCACTGGCAGGCGTGCGCGCGACGCTGGCCGGCGGCGATCGCGTGACCCTCTTCGGGCAGGGCCTGGCCGGCACGGTGATCCGCCAGCGGTCGCCGGATTGGGCTGTGTTGACGGGCCTCGGGCTTGACGTCAGGGTGTCCGGAAGTCAGGCGCTGCGGTTCCAGTTGGATGTGCCGGTCGAACGGTCCGAGGCGCGGACCGTGACCGGCGTTCGCGCCTCCGTCTGGTTTGTCCTGTTCTCGCGCTGAGGAGGAGCCTCCATGAAACGACTTGGCAGCGGCGTGTTGTTCGTTCTTCTTGCTACGCTCTCGGCGTCGTGCACGGCACAGCCTGAGGGCCTTCAGAATGGCGCCATCAAGGCTGTCTTTGCTGATGGCCGGCTGGCGTCGCTGGTCTACCTCCGCACGGGAGAAGAGATTCGGCTCCAGGGCGAAGGGTTCAGCGTCACCGTAAATGGTGTGACGCTGGACGTGTCGAGTGCCACGCTGACGGAGGTGCAGAGCCAGGCACACACCCTCGCCTTTTCGTACACCGCGCCAGGAATGCGGATCACCGCGACCTACGAGCTGCAGCCGGATTGGGGTTTCATCTCCAAGCGACTCCGGATCGAGCCGGCCGGGGCCGGAGTGTTCCGCGTCAATGACGTCGGAACGTTCGAGGCGTCGATGGAGCCATCGGCGGTCGAGCGATTGCCCTTGTCTGAGGGCCGGTTCGGAATGATCTATCGGTTGCCGGCAAATGATGACCGTGGCCTTTCCGTGTTCTTGCTCCACCAGAATCCCTACAACGTGTTCTCCGATTCCGGTACCCGTGTGGGCGGCAGCTACGCGCCTGAGATGGATTGGAATCCCGCGGACGGCGTTTTCGAGTCCGACCGGCTCCTCATCGGGCTGGTTGCTCGACGCGGCCGCCTGATTCCCGCGACATCCGTGCCGGAGTGGACACACGTGACGGACTACGAGCAGTACCTGCGAGAGAATCCGGTGATCGACCAGGCAGAGTCCGACGCGCTCGTGGAGTCCGTCCGGGCGTTTCTGCGGTATCGCCCGACACAGAGCCTCCGCGTGCACGTGCCGTGGACCGAAAACGACTATCAAATCGACGTGGCGACGCCAGACGGTTGGGCGGAGTACCAGCGCATCCTGGACATGGCCGGCCAACTTGGCGCGAAGGCCACCTTGTTTGCGCCCTCCAACTCGTCGTTGGCGCGCCTGAGGGACAACCGGGACGCCTGGGGCTGGGAGAACCTGCTGTTCTTTGGTCTCGGCCAGAAGATCAGGACAGGCGACTGGGTCCCTGGCCGCGATCCGGTCCCCGAATCACTCCGCGACATGATTGAGACCGGCGCGTCGCGCGGGCTCAAGTTCGTGGCGTATGCCTACCCGACGCTGCCGTTCCTTCAGGATCCGGCGTGGACGGCATGGGCGAAAGACGACCTTGGCGGCTACCGTGGCGTTGACACCGGCCAGCGCGGCTTCCAGGACTGGTGGATTGAGACATTGGTGAATTTCGTCACGGCAACTGGCGCCGGAGGATTCGCGTTTGACCACTGGTGGATTGCGTACGATGACCCGGCGGCCACGAGCAAGTACGCGCAGTGGTTCGGCGCCCGCCGTATCCTCGAAGAACTGCGCCGCCGCGTACCGGACATCATCATGGATGGCCGCCAGCAGTACATGAACTTCGGCCCGTGGACCTGGCTGGCCGGCTCCTATCCCCATCCGACGCTGACCGACGAGCAGCCAGAGAGCTTCATCGCGTTTCCAGATCTGCACACTGATCGGGTCTCAGCCAATCGCCAGCGGTTCGCGGCGTGGAAATACCGCGTGGAGCGTTTTGCGCCGCCCGAAATCATGCCGGGCTACATCACGCACCAGACTGAACGCACGGACGGTGAGAACGTCATGCGCCGGAATCGATTCCGGCCGCGCGACTGGGACGTCCTGGGCTGGAAGTACTCGTTGCTGTCGTCGATCGGCACTGCGCCGTTCAACCACACCATCAGTTTCCTGCCCGCAAGGGACAAGGACGAGTTCGCGGCGTTCAGCGAAGCCGACAAGGCGTTCTTCCGTCGATGGCTCGACTGGACCGACACCCACGCCGAGGTGTTGCGGCACCTCAAACCCATCATGGGCCCACCAATGATCGGGCGCGTCGACGGCACCGCGGCGATCGATGGTGACCGGGGGTTTGTGTTCGCGTTCAATCCCAACTATCGAGAGACGGAGGCGATCTTCCGTCTCGATTCGTCAATTGGCCTGGCGGATGAACGTCCGCGTGGGACGGCCACCGGGTCACGGTTCATGGTCCGCGAACTGTACCCCGACGAGGGTCGGTTGGTGGGGAAGCCAGGCGCGGGCATCTGGAACTACGGAGACGACGTGCGGATGGTGATGCCGGCGACCGAGGCGATCGTTCTCGAGATCATCCCCGTGCAGGACCTTGCGGCGACGCCGATGCTGTTTGGCGCCGCGGGACAGGCCGCTCTGAGCGAGGGTGTTGTGTCTGTGAGTGGCGTGTCCGGCGAGCCGGGCACGGTTCGAGACCTTCAGATCGTCCTGCCGTCCTCAGGAACCGCCTCGCGCCTCACCGTGAACGGCCGCGACGTGCCGTTCCGTCGTGCCGGACAGGTCCTCGAGGCATCGGTTACGTTCGACGGTCGCGCGTTCGGCCGCGGCGCCGCCGTATTCCCGTACGATCCCGCGTTCACTGGCGGCGTCCTCAAGGGCGCCATCGTCATCCCCGGCCGCATCGGGGCGCAGTTGGCCGCCAGGAAGGCCGCGTGGCCCGTGCCGTACACGGCGGATGATCTTCTCGCGCCCTGGTTGGGGTCGGATCGCCTGCTGCTGTTCGTGCAAATCGCCGAACCCGATGAACGCCAGCAGGTCGCCCTGATCATCGATGGCAAGCCAGTGAAGCTCATCCGCGCGTACAACAGCATCTACGGCCACTCACCTGGGCGCACGTTCCTGGGGTTCTACGCCGACGTCTCCACGCTTGCGCCAGATGTGGAACACGACGTGGAACTCCGACTGCCGGCATTGCCCGAGGGGCGGTTTCAGGGGTTGTTCTTCGAGAATGTCGAACCCGAGCGGACGGCCGTGATCCGATGAAGGCCAGAAGGCTCGCGGCGTCACGGGAGTGCGCGGGTGTTTGCGGAGACGTGAGGGTATGCTGAATACATGGCTGACGACACCGGACTGAAGTCTTCGTTCGAGCTGGCGATGGAACGACTCCGCAAGAAGGATACCGAGGAAGGCGTGATCGCGGTGCCGCTGACTGACGGGCAGAAGGCCGCCATCGCCGAAGTGCGGAACTTGTTCGACTCAAAAATCGCCGAGCAGGATGTCCTGCAGCATTCGGCGATGAAGAATCTTGTTGGCGCCGACCCCGCGGAAGTCGAAGAAATCGGCCGGCGGTTTCGCCGGGAACGCGAACGGCTCGCGGCCGAGCGCGACACGAAACTCGAGCTGATTCGCCAGGGCAACGAAAGCGCCTGAGAGCCAGGCGTCACTGGCGCGTGAGGCTCACCGATGGACCATGCCGACCATCGCCGTGTAGTAGAACGGCTTGAAACGCGGGCTTTCCTCGTTATGGCAACGCGTGCACGTCTCCTCAGTGGTTTTTGCCGGACGTGCGGTGACTGAGTCACCTGTCGCCGCCGCCTCCACATGCAGACGTCCAGCGCCGTGGCAGGCCTCGCACTGCACGTTGGGAAAACTCGGCGTCGCGCCCTCGGCGGCGATCATTTCCGGTGATCCGGTGACGTGACACTTGATACAGGCGGTTCCCTCCAGGTCGGCTGCCTGAAGCTTGTTCAGCGTCTTGCTGTGTTTGGTCTGAGCCCACGAGGCGTACTGGCCGGAATGGCAGTCCTTGCAGGCGTCTGCGCCAACATACGGTGATGGCACTGGTGTTTGAGCGGCTGGCTGGCGCGCGGCGACGCTGGCGATAATCACGACGCCGGTGAGCGCCACCATGCACTTGCGGAACAAGCTCGACATGGGGCCCTCCTTCGAAGGACGTACTGGCTCTGAGTGTGCGCCGTTGCACAGATTATTTCAAGGCCCGGCCGTGTCGCCGGCCACGCCGCTGTGCGTCACATGGTGATCGGGTCGACCGT
>JAHEFO010000378.1 GCA_024640135.1 Acidobacteriota bacterium | reverse complement strand
AGCGAGATGGAATTGGCAATGGAATTGCCCGACAAGTACGTGGCGCGGAGCGTGCTGGCCAACCTGGGATCGATGAGCGTTTATCGGAACGCCGGGTTCAACGGAGAGGGCCTCATCAATGAGACCGACGCGCCGCCAAACCTCGCCGGAGGCGGTGGCCGGGTGATGATTCGGATGGCTGGCAGTGCGCCAGGCGAGGAGCCGACACCCGAGGAAAAAGCCGCGTCCGACTTGCGGATGGTGATGGCCGCCAAGAAGGACTTTGCCCGGATGACCCTGGGGATGTTCGGGTCGTCATACGATGGGTTCCCCCTGCAATTCGCCTATGCCGGTCAGGCCGAGTCGCCCGACGGCAAGGCCCATGTGATTGCAGTCACCGGC
Organism: Acidobacteriota bacterium; assembly: GCA_024640135.1. Classification (GTDB taxonomy): domain Bacteria; phylum Acidobacteriota; class Vicinamibacteria; order Vicinamibacterales; family SCN-69-37; genus SYFT01. The sequence continues at coordinate 2,330 of JAHEFO010000378.1, read as the reverse complement.
GCCGACAGCTTCGAAGGACAGCTCTTCGTGGACGCCCAGACGAACCTGCCGTTGATGCTGACATGGTCTGACAAGGAGCCGATGCAGCCGCTGATCGTGTCTCGCGGCGGCGGTCCCGGTGGCGGTGGAGGCGGGACCGTGCGGATGGGATCGGGTGGAACGTTCAATGCGGCGGGCCGTGGCGGGCAGCCCCCGTCCGAGGAAGAGATGAAGCAGATGATGGCCGATGCCCGGGCGCGCCAGATGGAGGCCGAGGCCGCGCGCAAGGTGGTCGAGTACCGCATCTACTACTCGAACTTCAAGACGGTCGACGGCGTGAAGATCCCGCACACGATACAGCGGTCAATTGACGGCAAGCCGACCGAAGAAACGACCTTCGAACAGATCAAGATCAACCCGAAGATCGACAAGAACAAGTTCGCTGTTTCGAAGTAGTCGACACCGACACTCAGACTGGAGACCCCCGTGTTGAATACATGCATCCGCGTGACAGTATTCGTGTGCCTCGCGTTATTGGCGGGGACGCCTGCCACAGCCCAGACCGCCGCGCAGACCGGCAAGCTGCTGATTACGGTGGTGGACCAGACAGGCGGCATCCTGCCGACCGCATCGGTCTCGCTGGTCGGCCAGGACGATGCGGCGCGTTCGGTGACCGCGGCGCCGGCGACCGCTTCCGGGGCCGGCGTCGCGACGTTCGACAGCCTGGCGCCGGGACGCTACACCGTGACAGCGGAGTTCCCCGGATTCGAGACGGCGACCGTGCGCAATGTCCTGGTCCGGGCCGGTGACAACCGCCGGACGGTCACGCTGCGTCTGTCAAAGGTCGAGGAGCAAGTGTCCGTCGGCCGTGACGGTCAGACCTCCGGACTCGACCCGCGCGGGAATGCGTTTTCGACCGTCCTCACGCGCGAGATGATCGACGCCCTGCCGGATGATCCGGACGAAATGGAGGCTGTGCTCAAGGCCATGTCACCTCCCGGGTCGCAGATCCGCGTAGACGGGTTCACGGGCGGCCGCATGCCGTCGAAGTCGCAAATCCGGTCCATTCGCCTGCCCCGCATGGATGCGTTTGCGGCGCAGAATCACGGCGGGATGAGCGGCATGATGCACATCGACATCATGACCCAGCCAGGCGCGGGACCCCTGCGCGGCAGTATCGACGGGTCGTTTCAGGACGATGCGATGAATGCGCGCAATCCGTTCACACCAGTGAAGGGTGACGAGCAGTTTCGGCAATACGGGATGTCGCTGTCCGGGACCATTCGGCCCAACAAGACATCGTTTTCGTTGAATGTGGGCGGAATGTCGCAGTACACCTCGCCCAACCTGCTGGCCGTGCTCGCCGATGGCACGACGGTGTCCGATTCGCTGCGGACGCCGGCAGAATCGATGAACTTCGACCTGCGGCTCGACCATGCGTTGAACCGGGACCATGCCATCAGAGCGAGCTTCGATCGACGTTCCCGTGACACGCGCAATCTGGGCATTGGCGGCTTCGACCTGATCAACAGGGCGTACCGGTCCTCGTCCGACACCAACACGGTACGAATCTCCGAGAGTGGTCCCGTGGGGCGACGGATGTTCAGTGAGTCGCGCCTGCAGCTGGTTTTCGAGTCGTCCAGCAGCAGAGCAGCGATCGAAGCGCCTACACTGCGGGTGCTCGACGCCTTCACCAGTGGTGGTGCACAGGTGCGCGGCGGCCAGAATCGGTTCGACCTGGAACTGGCCAGTGACCTTGACTACGTGCGGGGCGCGCATTCATGGCGCGTCGGTGGTTTGATCGAGGGCGGCCGATATCGATCGGATGACACCTCGAACTACATGGGCACCTATACCTTCGGAAGCCTGGATGACTACCGTGCGGGACGGCCCTCCAGTTACACCCGGCGCATCGGTGACCCCAATGTCACGTACTCACGCTGGCAGGCGGGACTCTATCTCCAGGATGACTGGCGCGTGAGCCGCAGCCTGATGCTGTCGATGGGTATCCGGGCGGGATTTCAGACGCTCACCGGCGACCAGGTCAATCTCTCGCCGCGCATGAACCTGGGGTGGTCGCCGTTCCAGAGCGGCAAGCTGACGTTGCGGGCGGGCTACGGATACTTCTATGACTGGATCAGCGGCGATATCTACAAGCAGACGCTGCTGGTGGATGGCGTCCGGCAGCGCGAGCTCAATGTGGTCAATCCCTCCTATCCCGAGTTGCCCGGAGAAGGGGTGGCGTCTGTGACCAATCGATATCTGTGGTCAGATGCGCTGGCCCTGCCGACGAGTCATCGGTTCAACGTTGGCGCGGATCGACAGATGACGTCGAACATGGGGGTGAACGT
>JAHEFO010000167.1 GCA_024640135.1 Acidobacteriota bacterium | reverse complement strand
GATGGCGTCGAGCGAGTAGCGGTACTCGCGATCGCCGTGGTGAAACCGGAAGTGCCAGGGGTGCTTGCACTTGGACCAGCGTTGACGTCTCCTTACCTGACCGAGGTACCGAGAACGAGTCCGGATCGTGTAGGTCGGGAACTTGGGAGAGGTGACGACCACCGTGTGCCAGCCCTCGGCCGGTACACCTGTGGCGGTGTATCGCTACACGTAGCCTTGGCGCAGGTCCTTGAAGATCGACTTGAATACGGACACGGCGTTAGTCGCTGGTCGCACCTCGCCTCCGGTCAGATCGGCAGCAGCCCGGAGGTCGGCGCGAAGGAACCGCCCCCTGGTGGGATGGGCCACGTGCCGCTTTACGCGCTGTCCAGAAGGCCGATCTGGACCAAGGCGCTCGATCGCCGCGCAATGGCGCTCAGGGGGATTCGCAACATCGCCGATAGGCCATATTTGAGGGCTGCCCCGCCCAGACATAACGCAGATGGCCAAGTGATCTGCCCTGTCGTCGGATAAGGGTATTATGTTCGGCGATCAGGCGACCAGGGCTGCGAAGAGCCACGTCATACGGCTTATCGGCGCTCTATATCAGCTACCGGCGAATCACTGGTCGGTGAAGGCGGCATTGTGCGACCTATGGGGACGTCACTGTTCTTTCTTGCGGTGCTTGCAGCGACACCGTTGCCCTCTGCCAGCCAGCGGCATGAGGTCCCCCGGGTCGTAGTCCTGGGTGTCGACGGCCTGGGCGCCGGCAACGTGTGGCGCGGCACTCACAACGGCGTGGCTCCGCCCGCAGTTCCCAACATCGACAGTCTGATGAAGTCGGGCGCGTCCTCGCTGCGCGCCCGCATCGACCCCCTCAACTTCAGCGGACCGAATTGGATGGGGATGCTTACCGGCTCGCTCTCATCGGAACACGGCGTCGACAGCAACGACTGCACGCAGGGCCGGAAACTGCCGACGATCTTCGACGTTCTCCACCGCGCGTTCGAGCGCAATACGCTTGCACTCGTGTATGAGTGGGATCGCATCGGGTGTTATGTCGGCCCGGCCATCGCCAGCCTTCGGCGCCAGACGTCCAGCGAACAGGAAACGGCGGACGCCGCGATCGCCGCAATCGCCGATGCCCGCGTGGCTTTTGTTTTTGTGCACTTCGATCGGCTCGACGCGGCCGGACACGACCACGGCGGTCATTCGATTCAGTACAAGGACCGAATCGAGAGCATAGACCGCCAGATTGGTCGGGTGCGCGACGCCATCGCCGCGACCGCCAGGGCCGCGTCGACGTTTATCATCCTCACCAGCGACCACGGCCACAAACCCGATGGCGGGGGCCACGCGTCGAGTGACGCCCCGGTGCCATTCGTCGTGACCGGTCCCGGCGTCACGCCGGGTGTCATCGACGCTGATATTCGAAACAACCAGCTCGCACCGCTCGTCGCCCACATCTTCGGTGTCGCGCCCAGCCCTGAGTGGTCAGCGCGCCTCGCGCCCTTTGACGTCGTCGTGAAGCCGTACCGGTAGCCGTTGCCGGCCGACAGGCCATATTTGAGGGCTGCCCCCCCCCTGACATGCGGCGTCCTCAGATTCTCTTTCCGTCGTGCCCGTAACGTCCGCTGTTTGATCTGCTCCAGGGGCGCCAGAATCGCTGCTCGCCGACCATGGTACACGTCGGCCGTGGTCACGTTCTGGAGTGACTCATGATAGCGCCGGCGGTCCGCGAAGGCGGACGACACCGGCCCGGAAACGCACTCCCGTTCTTTTCGGTACAGCATTCAGCCACCCGCGGCGCTGGTTGGAGTCCGGATGGTATCCTCCTTGTATGAAGAAGCGAACTCATTCCCCCCGCACCGTACACGCAGCCCTGCGGACCGGCCTGATTGCTCTGGCGGGCCTGATCGGCGCCTTCAGTCTGAACCTGCCCGTGACGGCACAGCAGCCGGCCGACCTGTTCGGCGGCGTCACCTTCCGCGACATCGGCCCGACCACGCAGGGCGGCCGCTTTGTGGACTTCGCCGTGGTCGAGGCCACGCCGCGAATCTTCTATGCCGCCAGCGCCTCGGGCGGCCTGTGGAAGACCGAGAATCACGGCCTGCACTGGCAGTCGATCTTCGATAACCAAACGGTGATTTCGATCGGCGCCGTGGCGGTGTCACAGACGAACCCGGCCATCGTCTATGTCGGGACCGGCGAGGCGAACAACTCGCGGAGTTCCTACTCGGGTGACGGTGTCTACAAATCGACGGACGCGGGCGCGACCTGGACCAACGTCGGCCTGCCGGACTCGCGGCACATCGGTCGCGTGATTGTCCATCCAACAGACCCGAATACGGTGTACGTGGCCGCATTGGGCCACCTCTACTCCGAGAACGAAGAGCGCGGTCTCTACAAGACCACCGACGGTGGCGTGACCTGGACCAGGTCGCTTGCGGTGCGGGCCGCCGGCAAGGCCATCGGTGTCGTCGACATCGTGATGCATCCCACCGACCCCAACACGCTCTATGCCGCGGCGTATGACAAGGTGCGGAAACCGTGGACGTTCGGCGAAGGCGGCCCCGGGAGCGGGATCTACAAGACCACGAATGCTGGGCAGTCGTGGACCAAACTCGAGAGCGGACTGCCCACCAATCCCCTGGGCCGCATCGGCCTCGCCATTGCGCGCACCGCCCCGGACACGGTGTACGCGGTCATCGAGAATCTCGGACCGGCCGACGCCGCCAGGCTCGCGCGTCTGGCCGAAGGCTTCGGCGGAGGCCCGGAATACCTGGGCGCACAGATGTTCCGCTCCGACAACGCGGGCGGCACCTGGCGGCAGGTGGCCCCCGCACCCCAGGCTCCCGGCGCCGCAGCCGCACGGGGCGGCGGACCCAATCTCGGCAACCCGCCGTACTACTACGCGCAGGTACGAGTGGACCCGAACGACAAGGAACGCGTATTCGTGTTGAGCAGCAGCTGGTCACAGAGTCTCGACGGCGGCGTCACCTGGCAAGGCATGGGGTTCGGCGGCGACAACCACGCCCTGTGGATCAACCCGGAAGACAGCAACCACATGCTGCTGGGCTACGACCACGGCCTGGGCGTCACCTTCGACGGTGGCGAGCACTGGTTCAGCCCCGACAACATGCCGCTGGCGCAGTTCTACGCCGTGAGCTACGACATGGAGGTCCCGTACAACGTGTACGGCGGCATTCAGGACAACGGCTCGGCCAAGGGCCCCAGCACCATGCGTGGCGGCGGCAGCATCCCGATGGAGGCGTGGTACCGCGTGGGTGGTGGCGACGGCATGTATAACGTCGTGGACTGGTCAGACAGCCGCTGGCTCTACAACGAGAGCCAGTTCGGCCCACTCCAGCGCGTGGATCAGCGCACAGGTGAGACCCAGTCGATTCGCTACAACCGAACCGAGGGGCAAGAGCCGCTGCGTTGGAACTGGAACGCGCCGATCCTGGTGTCTCAGCACGATCCGAAAGTCATCTACCACGCGGCCAACGTCCTGCTCAAATCAACCTCGCGGGGTGATGGGTTCAACGAGATCAGCCCCGACCTGACGAAGAATGACGAAACGCGCCAGGGCGGCAGCGGCAACATCCAGTACGCCACGATCACGACGATCGACGAATCGCCCATCGTCGCCGGTCTCCTCTACGCGGGCACCGACGACGGTAACCTGCAGATGACCCGGGATGGTGGCGAGACCTGGGTCGACGTGACCGACCGGTTACCGGGCCATGACGGCTACTGGATCAGCCGCATCGAGGCATCGAACCACGATCCCGCCGTCGCCTACGTGACGGCCACGGGCTACCGGCGCGACGACTTTCGGCCGTTCGTGTGGAAGACCACAGACTACGGCGCCACCTGGTCGTCGATTGCGGCCAACCTGCCCGATGAGCCGGTCAACGTGATCCGGGAAGACCACAAGAACCCGAACCTGCTGTTCGTCGGTACGGAGCCTGGACTCTACGTCTCAATCGACGGAGGACGCGTGTGGCACGACCTGCAGAACAACCTGCCGACCAACGCGGTCTACGATCTGCAGATTCACCCGCGCGACAACGAGCTCATTGTGGGCACGCACGGTCGAAGCATGTACATCGCCGACATCACGGGCCTGCAGGGCCTCACGCCCGAGGCCATGGCGGCCGGCGCGGCGCTCATGGACGTGCAGCCGGAGATCCTCTGGGTCACCGGTCAGCGTCCCACCGGTGCCGCGATCAACTTCAACGGTCAGAGTCGTCCGATCGGCGCAACGATTCATTACTACCTCGCATCGGCGGCAAACGCCGCCACCGTGCAGATTTACGACGGCGCGAGGATGATTGCCGAGGTCGACGGCCCGGCACGCGCGGGTGTCAACACGGTGCGCTGGAACCTCCAGGCGAGTCGTGCGGCGATCCCGGGTGAAGCTGTCGGACGGGGCGGACGTGGCGGGCGCGGCGGCTTTGGCGGCGGTGGCGGACGTGGCGGTGGTGCCGCACCGGCCGTGCCGGTCTTCCCTTCCGGAACGGGTGTGCAAACGCCCGTCAAGCCCGGCACCTATCGCGCCGTACTCACGGTGGCGGGGCAGACGTTCGAAAAACCGGTGGTGGTGCTTGAGGACCTCTGGTATCAGTGAGGCGGAGGTTGTCCCCCGGGTCTGAAGACCCGGGGCTCCATTCATCCTAGACCTTACTGCAGACAGCACTTCTTGAATTTCTTCCCGCTCCCGCAGGGGCACGGCGAGTTGCGTCCGAAGGTGGGGCGTTCTCGCCGTAGCTCCTGTCGCCAGGCCTTCGTGCGGGCGCGCAGGTTCTGACTGAAGATGCCCTCGAGCGCCTCGTACAGCTCCGGGTGCTTGCGCTGCATCACGCCGGGGCGCTCAAAGAAGTACTCCGACACGACCGCGAAGAACTCAGACTCGTTGGTGAGCGCGTAGCGACGGATGTCGGAATCCCGGTCTTCGATCTCGGCCATCTTGCGCCGGACGAGCTCGATCCACGGGCCCACGGCCTGGCGATCCAGGCCCACATGGGGCATCCCGTCAATCGATCCGTCGCTCTTGTCGACCAGGTGCGCGAATTCGTGAATGCCCACGTTCTGCTTGTCGGTCTCGTTGCGGAACCCGTTGAGCAAGTCAGGCTTGGCCAGGATCATCACGCGGCTCAGGTTCCCGGTGCCGACCATTCCCAGGATGTCGTGGCCGCGCTTGTCACCGAACTGGAACTCGCTGTCGAACCGGTTCGGGTAGACGAGCACCTCGCTGATCTGGCCCCATTCCCAGTCCGGGAAGCCGAAGATGGGGATGATGGCGCTGGCTGCCACCAGCACGCGCGTGGTCGCGTCGAGCCGCGTGCCGATACCGGTGAGGCGCTTCTCGCCCAGAAACACCTGCACGTACTGGCGAAACCGTCGCTGTTCGTCGGGCGCGAGGACGCGAAAGAACACGACATCCCGCTGCAACACCGCCTCCCACTCGGCCGGGAACGGGGCGCGGAGTATCGCGCGCCGTCGCCGAATCCTTCCCGTCTGCCAGACGTACACCGCGACCGGTGGAGCCGCGATGAGCAGGAGCAGGAACGCGCTGGAGGAGTCCGGGCGCCTGACCGCCAGGGCCAGGAGTACGGACGCGAGGAGGGCGAGCGCGGCGAGGACTCCGGCCCACCACCGCGTGCGCCGCTCCCATCCGCTGAACGGATACGTTCCAGACTCGATCATCAGGCTCTCATTCTCGTCGCGCGCTCACGGCTCACGCAACTTCGTGCGGGCGCCAGGATCGGTCACGGTGCCCGTCGCTGCCGTGCTTGCGGGACGAAACGGCGGCACGGTAGGATCACACGTCTCCCGCAGGGGAATGGACCCCGCCTCCACGCCACAGGATCGACAAAATGAATTGTGGGATTAGCCTCTTCCGCTCTGGACTCACGGTCACAACGGCCGCCCTCCTCGCCACGGCGCTCGCGACCTCAGGAGAGTTGGTTGCCCAAACCGGAGCCCAGATTACCGAGGCAGAGCTCTCGGCGCTCTACCCGCGCGAGATCGGGCCTGCCGTGACCGGCGGCCGTATTACCGATATTGCGGTCCAGGCTGACGACCACTCCATCATGTACGTGGCCACGGCGTCGGGCGGCGTGTGGAAGAGCACGAATGCCGGGCATACCTTCAAGCCGATCTTCGATAACCAGCCGGTCAGCACTTTTGGCGACATCGCGATTGCCCCCTCCAATCCGAATGTCCTGTACGCCGGCACTGGAGAGCAGAACAATCGGCAGAGCACGTCCTGGGGCAACGGCGTCTACCGCTCCGACGATGCGGGCGAGACGTGGCGGCATCTGGGGTTGGCCGGCACCCGGCACGTGGGCAAGATTGAGATCCATCCCACCAACCCCGACATTGCCTGGGTGGCAGGGCTCGGGAATCTGTGGGCGCCCGGCGAGGAGCGGGGCATCTTCAAGACGACCGATGCGGGAAGGACCTGGCAGAAGGTGCTCTATGTTGATGAGTTCACCGGCGGGGTTGATCTGGAGATCGATCCGTCGAACCCGAACGTGTTGTACGCCGCCATGTATCAACGCATGCGAAAGGCATGGGGGTTCAACGGCGGCGGCCCTGGTAGCGGCATCTACAGGTCCACCGACGGCGGTGCCACCTGGAATACGCTGACGAACGGCCTGCCCGACGTGGACATGGGGCGCATCGGTATCGCCATCTCCGAGTCGAATCCGTCCATCGTGATGGCGCTGGTGGAGGCGCCCAATCGGCCGACGCCGGGTGTCGGGCAGGGGCGCGGTGGCGGCGCAGCCGCTGCGGGTGGTGGTCGCGGTGGGGCACGAGCTGGCGGCCGCGGCGGGCGTGGCGGCGGCACCCCCGATGCCACCGGGACGTATCGGTCCGAAGACGCCGGCGCCACCTGGACGAAGGTCAGCAACCAGAACAGCCGCCCGATGTACTACTCGCACATCTTCATTCACCCGACCAATCCGAACCTCGTCTTCAGCGCGGCCACCAACACGACGAAGAGTGCCGACGGCGGCACAGAGTGGCAGAACATTTCTGCGCAGCCCACCTACGACGTCGGCGTCCACCTGGACATGCACGCCATGTGGCTCGACCCTGACGATGAGGAGCACTTCTTTCTCGGCGGCGACGGCGGCCTGCACGAGACGTTTGACGGAGGTGTGAACTACAGGAAGATCAACACCTTCGTGGTGTCGCAGTTCTACGGCATCGGTGTCGACATGCGCGAGCCGTACTACGTCTACGGTGGGCTGCAGGACAACCACTCGTGGATGGGCCCGTCCGAGACGCGCCACTACGACGGCATTCTCAACGACGACTGGCAGCAAATCGGTTTCAGTGACGGGATGTATCAACAGGTGGATCTGGCGGGCCCCCGCTACGTCTACAGTTCGGCCACGCAGGGGAGCTACACCCGCGTGGACGTCATCGGCGGGACGAAGCGCTCGATCCGGCCCCAGGCCCCGGCGGGCGAGCAGTACCGCTTTGACTGGACGTCGCCTGGACTCGCGTCGATGCACCGCGAGGGCCTGTTCTACATGGGCGGCAACCGGCTCTTCATCTCCCGCGACTTCGGCGAGACCTTCGAGGCCACCCAGGAGTTGGACCGGGGCATCGACACCGCCACCCTCGAACTCATGGGTGTGGCGTACGACGACGTCTACATTTCGCGTCACGATGGCGCCGGTGGCTTCGGGGTGATCTCGACGCTGGCCGAGTCGCCACTCGACATGAACATCCTCTGGGTGGGCACCGACGACGGCAACCTGCAGGTGTCGCAGGACCAGGGGAAGACCTGGACTGAAGTGTCCGGCCACGTGCCCGGCGTCCCGAATGGCACATACGTGAGCCGCGTGGCGGCGTCGAGCCGAGCGCGGGGCATTGCCTATGCGACGTTCGATGGTCACCGCGATGGCGACTTCGCGCCATATGCCTACACGACCTCGGACTTCGGCGCCACCTGGACGCCCATCAATGCCGGTCTGCCGGAAGGGTCGGTGAGCGTGATCGTCGAGCATCCGGACAACGCCGACGTCCTCTTCCTCGGCACCGAGCATTCGGCCTGGGTCTCCACCACGGCCGGCGCCCAGTGGACGAAGCTCAAGAACGTCCCGTCCACGTCGTACGACGACATGCTCATCCATCGTCGTGAAAAGGACCTGGTGATGGGGACGCACGGCCGCGGTGTCTGGATTCTGGATGACACCCGCTTCTTCGGCGAGTGGGGGCAGGCACAGGGAGCGCCGGTCCATCTCTTCCCCATGGATAACGGCACGATGTTCCGCTACCGGAAGGACAACTCGTACCGAGCGCAGGCAGCGTTCGCAGGGGTGAATCCTGTGGATGGTGTCGAGATGACCTATCGCCTTGGTCCCGGCGACGGACCGGCCGAGTTGGAGATCAGTCGTGACGGCACCGTCATCCGGCGGATGTCGGTGCCTGGTGGTGCGGGGCTCCATCGCGTGAATTGGGACCTCCGTCACGGGAATCCTGAACAGCCCGACGTGTGGGCCCGCTACGATGATCCGGACTATCCGCGGCCGCCCAACCAGAGCGGTGAGGTGTGGGTGTCTCCGGGCTCGTACACGGTCACGCTGAACGCCCGTGGCGCCGAGTCGTCAAAGCCGGTCGAGGTGGTCGGAGATCCGTTGCTGGATCTGACGACGGCCGACTATCAGGCCACCGAGCGCTTCCTGCTGCGGGCCGCCGCGCTCGCGGCCCGGGCCCGGGCCGCCGCCCAGGCACCGGGCCTCGCCGCAGACGAGGTGGCGCGCCTGTCCGGGCTGGCGCGAGAGGTGCAGGCGCTGACCAGAGGGTATGGTGACGGCGGTCGCTTCGGCGATGGCAACTTCGGACCGCCGACGGCCGAGCAGATCAGCTTGCTGAACGCACTGGCGGAGCAAGTCCCCGGGGGGACGTCGCCGACCTGAAGCCACGCCCTACGATCCCATGTGAAGATGCGAACACATTAGGCCTTCAGGCCCGGGCAGACACGCCCACCGCGGCCACGCGCGGCCCGCCGCCCCGATTCCCGCCCTGACGTCTATGTCTGCTTCTCCCACAATGCCGAGACCGACAGGGCATTCAGCCGCCCGCGGCGGCCAGGCGTCGGCCTGCTTGGCTTGTCCCGCACGTCCGCTCCGCTCAACATTGTGTATGTCCTGCGCAGCACCTCACGCCCGAGTCGGTACTACACCGGACTGACGTCGGACCTGGGTCGGCGCCTGGCCGCTCACATTCGAGGCGAATCGAAACACACGTCCACGGGTCGACCGTGGCGGGTGGTCGTGAAGGTGGAATTCAGCGACCCGTCGGGCGCAGTCGACTTCGAGAAGTACCTGAAGTCGGGATCTGGACGGACGTTTGCAGGACACCACCTC
>JAHEFO010000166.1 GCA_024640135.1 Acidobacteriota bacterium | reverse complement strand
CCAGTTGTTGCTGTGGCGCCGGTCATCGGACTTGTCGGCCGGTGTGAAGGCGGCCGGCAGAAACAGGTCCAGATCGTCGTACAAGAATGTGAAGCCCTGAGGCATCACACCGACGACATCGTGCGGGGTGCCGTTGAGACGAAGTGCGCGGCCGACGGCCGCGGGATCGCCCGCGAACTTCTGCTGCCAGAAGCCATAGCTGAGCAGCACCTTCGTATTCGCGCCAGGCTCCCCTTCCTCGTCGTTGAATAGCCGGCCAACCGCGGGCTGGGCCTGCACCAGACGGAAAAAGGAGGGGGTGGCCCGCAAAACCGAGACCCTCTCGGCGCCTCCGGAATCACCCAGGGTCAGGCCTTCCGGCCGAAACAGCGCCTGCTCGGCCAGGGCAGGCACGGCTTCGCGCCGGTCGAAGTAGTCCGGCACGGCGTTGCCCACCCGTGGTGCGCCCGCCTGGGGATAACTGTTGTACAGCAGCACGACCTGCTCGGACCCGGAGAACGGCAGGGGTTTCATCAGCACCGAGCGGACGATGCTGAACATCGCCGTGTTGGCGCCAATGCAGACCGCGAGGGTCAGCAGCGCCGTGATGGTGAAGCTACGATCCCTGGCGAGCAAGCGCAGGGCATATCTGAGGTCGCTGAGGAGGATCGACACGAACTTCTCTTCTAGACGAGTGTGCGCGGGTTCGAGTTCGAACACTGCGTTCGGCCGCAGCACACCTCCTGCCCCGCCTCCTCGTCCCACTTCGCGTCCCATGTACGGGAAGCTGTTCTGGTGCGAGCTACAGTTCAGTGCCGGGGTGCGCCACGGGCCCCCAAACTGTGCGAAACTCTGCCCATTACCGGTGCGTGGCGCATGCGCCTGATAATTTCGGGGGCCACCGGCATATGTTGAGGTGAATCGCTGTGAGAAAGTGTCCGTTCTGCGAAAAAGACATCCAGCACGCCGCGATCAAGTGTCGCCACTGTGGAAGCGACCTGACCGGCGCTGGAGCAGCGAAAGCTGCACGACAAAGGCAGGGTCAGTCCGGCGCTGCCCTTGGCCGTAGACTCGACTATACGCGAGCCGAGGACGAAGGGGCCATCGTGTCACGCACCGCGACCTTCATACTTCGCGTGGCACTGGCTGGCGCCTGCTTCTACTTCGGCGGCTGGAATGTGAACCTGGGTGTTGGCCGCAGTACCTCCAGGATCTTTGTCATCGAACAGAACGAACTCCTGGTCCGCCTCGACGGTACCTTCCATGGACTGGTGGACACTCACCGGTTCTTCTTCTATCCGCCGTTCGCATGGGCTGGCCTCGGCCTGGCAATCATCTTCCTCTATGCCGCCATCAACCAGTTGTTCGAGAAACCGTAGGCAGGCCCCTGGCTACGGGTCCCCTCCGCAAACTAGTGGCCTGTCCCCGCCATTTGTACAGCGGATTCCTGGCGCGGCGCCCGGCTGGCTAGGCGCGACGAGTGAGAATACTGGCGGTATTTGAACGAGGAGCAACGCCGCCAGACGGGATGCCCCGGCAGAAAGGCGCTTTACAAATGGCGCGGACAGGCCACTAGAACCATGGCATGACTTCCGGAGGGTGAAACTCGAACGCAATCATCCGAGTCAGTTCCACACCCGTAGGCGCCGCCCCGTGCGGGGTCCCGGCTGGGTAGTAGATCACGGCCGGCGCCTCCGACAGATGCCCAAGTCCCTCCAGTCGCCCGTGCGTGAGCACCAGCAGCAGGTCGTAATCGTGTGAATGCACGGGGTAACCCGTCTTCGGCACCATCTCAATGGCCTCCGCCCCGAGGTGCCCGCCCGAAGCCAACGGAACGCGGTCCCACAGACGTTGACGCCGGATGCCTCCACGACGTCCGCGGCGGTGCCGGCACCATCGGCTGTTCCTCAACCGCGAGGCCGGTTGACCGCAGGAACGCGGGGCCACGAGTGCCGGGAGGCAGAAGCGCCGTGACGTCGTGTCCCTGCTGGCGAAGGGCGACGCCAATGGCGGCAATGGGCACCAGATGGCCGAAGCCCGCGCCGATCTCCCACGCGATCGCGACATGTGCCATCGGAAGTCCGAGCCGGCCGTTGAGCGTTTCGCCCTAGCTGTACATCTGGAGGTCTTCGCCAGTTCCGGTGGTTCCCGACAACGTCCGACCGGTAAACGAAGACTCGGAAACCGAAGGAGAGATCCAGGCCTCTTTCCCCTTCGCGGCCCTCAAGGCATCGGCATGGTCGGCATCCGGTCGCGGGGCGGGGGAATACTCAACAGATCGGTCCATCAGGGCTCACCTCATCACAATCACATCACGGCTCAACGTCGCAAACGCGTAACAGGCCAAGTTCGAGGCATCGGCGCACGAACTCGCCCGTCTCGTTCCGGCAGGTCTCTTCGTCAACCGCATACTCCTGGCCGACGGCCTCGCACAACTTGCCGACTGACATGGCTCCCTCGCGATTGAGGCACCCGAAGATGAAACTCCCGCTGCTGTTCAGATGCAGGTACGACTCGGTCTCCATGTTGAGCGCAATGGTTTCGCCTTCCACGTCGCCAAGGAGCACGCCGGGATTGACCTCGACCTTACTCAATACATCCACCGCAACCGGACTCATGTCAGAAGTCGATCATACATGCGGAGGAAGCGCTCGCAAGGCAGCGAGGACGGCATCAGTCCACGCCTCACTCCCCAGGCTGGGCGGATGTCCGAGGTGCATCACCTGGAGCCCGCTGGCCAGGTCGAGGGCCACCCTGAACTGCATTTCCCGAAGCCCCAGTCCTCTGGCGGCCTGGCCAAAGAACCACTGCCGCTCCACGGCCGCCACCGCCTCGACTGGCGACACAGGCCTCAACAAGTCGGGACAGGTCCGATCCAGAGTACGCGGCCAAGTCGAAGAGGACTGGCGAGCCTGGCGTCATCGTCCAGGACATGCACGTGCTTGAGCACCGATGGCGAGGCAAACGCGGGGCCACCCACTGACTGACGCACCAGCGTCATCGTCTCTTTGGTCAGTCGAAGAAACCCGGAACCCGGCAGCGCCTCCCAGCCGGCAGGGGTGCGACGGAGCGGCACGATGTTGTCATCAAGGATCCGGCAGCCCCGTCGGTGCAGGAGCATGGCGAGCGTTGACTTCCCTGCCCCTGACGGCCCGCACATCACAACCGCGGATCCGTCGACCTCCACCGCGCACCCATGAAGGGTGGGCACACTGCGCTGCATCAGCGTCACGCCCGTGACGGCACCCAGCAGCAGGTTGGCCAGTTTCCACCGATCGGCGCCTGCATGGGGCGCCACCGTGATGCGTGCGCAACTCACCGGCAAATCCGCTCACGAGACAAATTCTCCCCTATTCCGCCACCTCCCCAATGCCAATAGTAAACTTCCCCGGCCGCAACTCCGTCTTCTGAATCGATGTCTTCACTGCTCCGAGATCTGAAATACGCGTTGCGAGGCATCGGGCGCAGGCCCGGGCACACGGCGCTGATTGTCTTGACACTGGCCTTGGGCCTGGGCGTGAACACCGTGGCGTTCTCCAGTGTCAACGCGCTGCTCTTCCGCCCCTTTCACATCACAAATGCCGACCAGTACGGCTGGGTGTTTGCGGGAAGGCCACCAGCCTCGTTCGGCAACGTTTCTCGCGAAATGTTCGAGACATTGCGCGCGAAGGCGTCAACGCTGGAAACACTGGTGGCCGAAGGACGGGCGCCGCTCGAGGCGACAACACCCGCAGGGTCAGAGCAGGTCTGGGGCCTGGCCGTCTCCGAAGACTACTTCTCCGTCGTTCAGGCACCCATCGTCATTGGGCGGCCCCTCTCCCCCACGGATGTGCCTGACAATGGCGTGCCGATCCTGGTCAGCGAGCGGTACTGGCGCACTCGCTGGAACGCTGCCGCGGACCTGACCTCCATCCGGCCGGTGATCAATGGTCAGGTCGCCAGTGTCATCGGTGTGGTGGCCGACACATTTGAGGGACCCGGCGGAATTTTTGAACCTCACCTGTGGTTTCCGCTGGATGCAGGCAGACTGCTGCAGTTGTCAACCACTCCCACCGACGAATGGCTCACGATGATGGCGCGCCCGCGGGCAGGAGCGACGCCGGCACAGATCGGCGCCGAGGTGCAGGCGCTGGTGGCTGGAATCGACTCGGCTCAATCACTGAATGACGCACCGAACCGGGAGCGTCGGGCGCGGTATGTGCCCATCATCGACGGACATCCCGAGGCGCGCGCGCTCGGTACAGCGGCGGCACTGGGGATGAGCGCTGTCGGGCTGGTCCTGCTCATCGCCTGCTTCAACGTCGCGGGACTGATCCTGGCGCGTTCGGCGGAACGTCAGCGGGAACTCGGTCTGCGGACGGCGCTCGGCGCCAGCCGCCTGCGTTTGTCGCGCCAACTCCTGGTGGAAGGGCTCGTGCTGGCTGCCATCGCAGGTGGCGCGGCGTTGCTGCTGGCTCAGTGGAGTGAGTCGCTGCTGGGCACTCTCAGCCTTCCTGCGCCCATTCCCCAGCGCCTCCACTTCAGTATGGACTGGCGGATGGTCGCCTTCACGGCCGCGCTGGTGCTCGTCGCAGCGACAGTGCCCGTCCTTGCGCCCGCCTGGCAGGTGTTTCGTGGCGATCCTATTCGCTGGCTCAAGGCGGCGACAGCCGGTTCGGGCCCCAGCGCAGCGCCGGGCAGACGTGCGTTTGTCTTCCTCCAGGTCGTCGGATCCACGATGTTTCTTGCCCTCGCACTGATGTTTGTCACGAGTTATGTCGCGACGTCCCGTACGGAGCCTGGATTCAACACGAGCCATGTCGCGCTGATGCAGATTGCTCCTGGTGGTCCCGATAGCAGCCCGGATCGCCAGCGGACCCTGGTCACGGATCTGGTGGCCCGACTGGAGCGCATGCCGGATATCGCTGGCGTGAGTCTGGCCGAGCGCCTGTCATCTCAAATCGGCACCAGCCAGCAGCACCTGTTGTCGACCGACGGACGGGACTGTGCCGGCGGCGGATGTGTGGCGGCCACCTCGTCTGGGGTGACGAGCGCCTACTTCGAGACCATGGAGATTCCCCTGCGCGCGGGACGGGTGTTTGATCACACGCGCGGCGCCGATACCGACACCGCCGTCATCAGCGAGGCGGCTGCAGACGCTTTGTGGCCAGGCGAAAGCCCCATTGGGCGCTGGGTCCACATCGACCAGGACGAACGTCCGAGTCAGGTGATTGGCGTCGTCGCGGATGTCGCCAGCTTTCGCGCGGACCGGCCCCGCGAACCGTATCTGTATCGCCCTCTCGCTCCCAGCCAGCTTTCGGCTCCGATTACCGTAGTCGCGCGCAGCCGGGTCAACGGTGATACGGCCGCGTCCAGCCTCCGGACCACCTGGCGAGAGCTGGAGAATGCGCCAGGCGGCGCCACCACCGCGACGACGGCAGCCCGGAGTCCTGTTTTTGTCCAGACGATGGAGGATCAACTGGCCCTGGTGCTGTGGCCCTCGCGCGTTGGCGCGGCGTTTTTCGCCACATGCGGCACATTGGCGGTACTCCTGGTCAGCCTCGGACTCTTCGGAGTGACGTACTTCACGGTCACGCAGCGCACGCGGGAATTCGGCATCCGCCTCGCACTCGGCGCGACGGCCCTGGATTTGAGGCGCCTCGTCCTCGGTGAATCCCTGCGGCTCATCGCGCCCGGCCTGGCGTTGGGGTTGGTGGCCGCCGCAGGACTGGCCTCGCTCGCCAGTGCTGCGCTCGTTGGCGTGTCCGCGCTGGATCCGCGCTGGTACGTGGCCACCGTGATTCTGCAAGCGGGCGTCTCACTGCTGGCCAGTTGGGCTCCGGCGCAACGAGCAGCACACGTCTCGCCTCAATCAACCTTGCGCGGGGACTAGAACCCATCTCATGAGCCCCGGCGCAGCGAGAGGGATGACGGCTCCTGATTCCCTCAGTCCCCAGGCCTGCGTTTTCCAATGAAGATCGTGTGCTTCGGCCCTCCGCGTTTGAGCCGCGCTCTCATGCGGTGAACGGTCACGACGAAACCAGCCCAGCGCAGGCGCTGCTCGAATTTTCGATCTTCCCACGCCGACCACACCGCCAGCACTCCATCAGCCTTCAGCACCGCGTGTGCAGCGACCACGCCGCGATTGGCATAGAGGTCCGCATTGCCCGTAGCCGTGAACGCATCCGGACCATTGTCCACGTCCAGCAGCACGGCATCGAACCCCTCGGTGTCCTGTCGCATCGTGACGGCGACATCCCCGATGGTTACTGTCACCCTCGGGTCATCGAGCGGATGGCTGGCCAGGGGGCCAAGGGGCCCGCGGTGCCACTCGACGACGCCAGGAACCAGCTCGGCCACAACGACGGATGCGGTGGCCGGGAGGAGGTCGAGCGTGGCCCGCAGCGTGTAACCCAGCCCGAGCCCGCCGACAAGAACGCGCGGGGCGTCAGCCGAGGCCAGGTGTTGACACGCGAGCGTTGCCAGCTCCTCCTCCGATCCATGCATACGGCTCGACATGAGCATCTTGCCGTTGGCGAGGATCACCAGTTCGCGATCGTGTCTCATCAGCGTGAGCTGCGTGCCATCCGGGGTCTGGTGTTCGCCGAGAAGTTCCCAGGGCTTCATTTCCCTACTTCCGCCATTACAGGATGATCTGCCTTGGCTCGGCCAGCGACTCAAGACAGCGTTCAAGATCTGCGGCATCGGTCACTGGCGCCTGGCACGCGAAGTCCGTGCACACATACGCAGTGGGTCGCCCTGTCAGCGGAATCATGGCCGCCAGCCACGGCAGGCGCTCCGCCAGAGCCTGCTGGGCCTGACCTGGAGCCAGTGTGATCTGCACGGTGAACGGCAGGTATCTGCGAGCGACGACCCGCTCGAGGGCCTGAGTCTCTTCCCCCGGCGCCCCGACGATCACGACTTGCGAAGCGCGTGCGTGCCACGCGGCAAGGTTCGACACCATGTATGGCATGACGCGGGCCACACGGCCGATTTCGGTGCCATAGCGCTCCAGCGAACGGCGGGCGCGCTCGCCGAACGCGGCATCGCCCGTCAGGTGTCCCAGTTGCAGCAGGTTGCGCACCGTGACCGAAGCCGCCGCCGGTTCGGCGCCGTCGTAGTCCTCTTTGAGACGCAACAGCACTGACGGGTCATCACCCGTGGTGCTGAACCACCCCCCGTCCGCCGGGTCCCAGAATTTCGTGGTCTGAACCTCGGTCAGCGTCAGCGCCCAGTCGAGCATCTCGATGTCGCCGGTGGCCTGAAACAGCTCGATCAGTCCGTGCGCGAGGCAGGCATAGTCCTCACAGAACGCGTCCACCGCGGCTTCACCGTCGCGAAACCGGCGCAACAGGACCCGATCGCCCTCCCGCCACACCGTGCGCTTCAGGCTGCGTGCCGCCCGAATCGCGGCCGTGCGCCAGTCCTCGCGCCGGGGACTGTCCACCAGCACACGGGCGGCACGCGCGAAGGCGCCAATCATCAACCCGTTCCACGCGGTAATGACCTTGTCATCCAGATCGGGTCGTGGACGCAGGTTTCGGGCCTCGTACATCCGGGGCCGCATCTCCGCCAGAATCCGCAAGACATCGTCTGCCGTACGGCCCGTCCTGGTCGCGATCTCATCGACCGACTGGGCCACGTATGGAATATTGAGTCCGCGGAACTCTCCTTGCGGATCGGAAGGCGCGTTGCCCCCGTCCTCAATCCCGAAACGGCGCCGCACGACGGGCGCGTCGGCGCCAAACAGCCGATCCACTTCCTCAGCCGCGAACACGTAGAAGGCCCCTTCGCGTTTGGCCTCGCTTCCGGCCGGCGGCGCCGCGCCTGCGACGGGCACCAGCGAATCAGCGTCTTCGGCAGAATAGAACGCCCCGTCCGGCGCGGTCACATCATGCAGGACATAGTCGAGCGTGTCCTCCGCCACCGACGCGTAGAACACATCGCCGCTCGCCTGCGCTGCCGCCAGGCACGCCATCACCAGCTGCGACTGGTCGTAGAGCATCTTTTCGAAGTGCGGAACGCGCCACTCCGCGTCAACTGAATACCGGTGAAACCCGCCGCCCAGCTGGTCGTGAATCCCTCCAAGGGCCATGGCCCGCAAGGTGTCCACGGTCATTTGCCGGGCTTCGTGGTGATGAGTCAGCGCCCACGCATCCAGCAGGAATATGAGTTCGGATGGCCTGGGGAACTTCGGCGCACCACCGAAGCCGCCGTTGCGGCGATCGTACGCCTGCGTGAACTGAGTGACTCCGGCCATCACGGCCTCGACACTGGCAACCGGCGCCACCTGCGGCAGCGCGTTCGCGGGCTCCGCAGGAGCGGCGACGGTGTCCCGCAACTGCGTCAGGAGCCCCTCGGCGGCAGAGCGGACCTTTGCGGGATCATCGCGCCACGCTTTGGAAAGGTGGGCCAGGACGTCGGTGAATCCAGGCCGTCCCCAGCGGGATGTCGGCGGGAAGTAGGTTCCGCCGAAGAACGGATGGAGGTCCGGCGTCAGGAAGACCGTCATCGGCCATCCGCCGGCGCCGGTCGTGGCCTGCACGAACGTCATATAGACCCGATCGAGATCGGGCCGCTCCTCACGGTCGACCTTGATCGAGATGAAGTCGCGACTGAGCAGTTCCGCAATCGACCGGTCCTCGAACGACTCGTGCTCCATCACGTGGCACCAGTGGCACGTGGAGTACCCGATCGACAGGAAGATCGGCTTGTTCTCCTCGCGCGCCCGGGCAAAAGCCACGTCACCCCAGGGATACCACTCCACGGGGTTGTTGGCGTGTTGGAGCAGGTACGGACTGCGTTCGTGCTGAAGATGATTGGGCATATGGCGTCAGTGAACGGCGGGGTCGCGCTCCGGCGCGGCCGGCGAGGTCGGAGGAATCTGCTTGCGCAGGCGTGCGTAGGAGGCCGAGACTTCCGCGCCATAGAGCAGGATGACCGCAGAGGCGTAGACCCAAATCAAGAATGCAATCACGGCGGTGACCGATGCGCCGAATCCGAACCGGGACAAATCGCGCAGGTACCATGAGAACAGGGCAAACGCGCCGCGCCACAGGAAGCCCGCCACCAGCGCTCCCACCCAGACGTCACGCAAACGAACCTTCGCGTTCGGAGCGTGGTAGTAGGTCAAGCCGACGACCAGTATGAAGAGCAGCGTGGCAGAGTTGCGAGCGACAAAACCACGGAGCGCACCGGCCAGTGGCAAGTCTTCGACGAGCGTGGCAAACCACCCTGTCTCAACAACCTGAGCCGCACTGACCAGCAGCAAGGCCAGGACCATGAGGAGGCCTGCGGTGACGAGCATCACGAACGCGATGAGCTTGTGCTTGAAGAATCCGGGCGGCTGTTCAACGCCCCACGCGTGATTGACAGCCGAGGTCAGCGCGCCGAAGACCCCCATTGATGCCCACAACATGA
>JAHEFO010000165.1 GCA_024640135.1 Acidobacteriota bacterium | reverse complement strand
GCCTGGCGCACATGATTGTCGATGCGGGGCGTCGCCTGTGCGGCGGACGTATCGCGGCTGTCACCGAAGGCGGTTATCACCTGGAATCGCTCAGGGATGGCCTCCAGCTGACAATGGAGGCGTTGGGTTAGGGGGCCGGTGTCGGATTGTGGAAAACTCCCGGAACATCTGTGACAATGTTGCAGAGCTGAAAAGGGGACGGGTGTCGATCTGTGGAAAACTCCCGCTTCCTCGGCACCAGTGGTTGATGTTTTCGGAGTTTTCCACAGTTCGACACCCGTCCCCCTATGTACCATCCGCAGGAAATCGAGAAGAAGTGGCAGGAGTTCTGGGCGCAGACTCGTGCATTTGAGGTCACCGAAGATCCCTCACGGCCGAAGTTCTACTGCCTCGAGATGTTCGCGTACCCGTCCGGGCACGCGCACGTCGGGCACGTGCGCAACTACATGATCGGCGACGTGATGGCGCGCACCATGCGGATGCGCGGGTTCAACGTCCTGCACCCGTTCGGCTGGGACGCGTTTGGCCTGCCGGCCGAAAACGCGGCCATCAAGAACAACCTGCACCCGGAGAAGTGGACGCTGGACAACATTGCCCACATGAAGGGGCAGCTCCAACGGTTGGGGATCAGCTACGCATGGGAGCGCGAGCTCGCCACATGCCTGCCCAACTACTACCGGTGGAATCAATGGTTGTTCACGCGGATGTTCGAGCGGGGCCTGGCGTATCGCCGTCGCTCGAACGTGAACTGGTGCGAAAGCTGTCAGACGGTACTCGCCAACGAACAGGTCGTGGACGGCGGCTGCTGGCGCTGCGGGACGACGGTCACCACGCGCGAACTGGATCAGTGGTGCCTGCGGATCACCGCGTATGCGGACGAACTGTTGGCTGCGGCCGAGGGACTCACCGAGTGGCCAGAAAAGGTTCTGACCATGCAGCAGAACTGGATCGGCCGATCGGAGGGGGCGCGGGTCCGGTTTCCCCTGAACGCGGCTTCGGGCGGCAAGGTGGACGCCGACGCCTCCATCGAGGTCTTCACGACGCGGATCGACACGATTTACGGCGCCACGTTCGTCATGCTGGCTCCTGAACATCCGCTGGTGGAGCAATTTGCTGCCGAGGCCCCCGATCCTGCGGAGTTCCGCGCACGGGTGGCGAGGTTTCGCGGGCAGGACCGAACGGCCCGCATGACCGGTGAGGTAGAGAAGGAAGGGTTTGATACGGGACGCACGGCGACAAACCCGTTTACCGAAGAGCCCGTGCCGGTCTGGATCGCCAATTTTGTCCTGGGTGAATATGGCACCGGCGCGGTCATGGGGGTGCCCGGCCACGACCAGCGTGATTTCGAGTTCGCCCGCAACTACAGCTTGCCGATTCGCGTGGTCGTCCAGCCGGAAGGGGAGACGTTCTCGTCAGATGACCTGGCCGCGGCCTGGGACGGTGACGGTGTTCTGGTGGGGTCCGGCCCGTGGAGCGGACTGCCCTGGCCGGAGGCCAACCGGCAGATGACTGCCGAGGCGAAGGCGCGCGGCACGGGCGAAGGGACGGTGCAGTACCGCCTCAAGGACTGGGGCATTTCGCGCCAGCGCTATTGGGGCACGCCGATTCCGATCATTCACTGCCCGTCCTGCGGCATGGTGCCGGTGCAGGACGAGGACCTGCCCGTGGTGTTGCCAACCGTGACGGAGTTCACCGGCCGCGGTGATTCGCCGCTGGCGCAAGTGCCGGAGTTCGTGAATGTGTCGTGTCCGAGGTGCGGGGAGGCTGCGCGACGAGAGACCGACACGATGGACACCTTCGTGGACTCGTCGTGGTATTTCTATCGTTTCTGTGATCCCCACAATGACACGCTGCCGTTCGATCCGGCCACGGTGGCGTATTGGGGGCCGGTCGATTTCTACAGCGGCGGCGTGGAGCACGCCATTCTGCACCTCATCTACTCGAGGTTCTTCAGCCGTGTTTTCCGCGACATCGGCCTGGTGACGATCGACGAACCGTTCACGCGGCTGCTGACGCAGGGCATGGTGCTTCGCAACGGCGCGGTCATGTCGAAGTCCAAGGGCAATGTCGTGGATCCTGACGACATGATTGCATCGTTCGGGGCTGACGCCCTGCGCCTGTATGTGATGTTCGTGGCGCCGCCAGAGAAGGAAGTCGAGTGGATCGACACCGGCCTGGAGGGCGCGTTCCGCTTTCTCAATCGTGTGTGGCGAGTGGTGGAACATCTCTCGCCAGCGGTGCGGCAGGCCTCCGGCGTGGCGGGGCTGACCTTCGACGCGGCCGAACGGGCGATGCGCCGACGTACGCACGGCACGATTCGCCGCGTGGCGCAGGACATCAGTCCGCGGGTGCACCTGAACACGGCGGTTGCCGCCTTGATGGAACTGGTGAACGAGCTCTACGCGTTCTGCGAACTCCGCGGCGTCCGTCCTGCCGGATTCGAGGGAGAGGCCTCCGCAGTGGTCGCACGGCCGGAGACCGCGGCGGTCCTGCGCGAGGCCATCGAGGGGCTGGTGCTGATGCTGTCGCCGTTCACGCCGCACATGTGCGAGGAACTCTGGGAGGGACTCGGTCATCGGAATGGCGTCGTGGCCGCGGGGTGGCCCGAGTGGAGCGAAGACGCCGCGCGCGAGGAGTCAATCGAGATTCCTGTCCAGGTCAACGGAAAGCTGCGCGGACGCGTCACCGTGCCGGTTGATGCGGGGCAGGACGCCATCGAAAAGGCGGCGCTCGCGGCGCCGACCGTCTCGGCCCATGTGGAGGGTAGGCAGATCGTCAAGATAATCGTCGCCAAGGGTCGATTGGTGAGTATTGTGGTGAAGTAGGGCACCATGAGACGGGTGAAGAAGATGTCATTGATGTTGGGCCGCAATCGACCCGCCTGGACTGCCGTGGTGTTGCTCACCGTGGCGGCTGGGCTGGGTGTCTCTTCCGGGTGTGGATACGCACTGTCCGGCCGCGGTTCCTTCCTGCCGGACTACATTCAGGTGGTGGGGGTGCCCGCCTTCGTCAATCGCACGTCGGTGTTCGAGATCGACGGCGTCCTGACCGATCGAGTCCGCACGGAGTTCGGCAGCCGCGGAAAGTACCGTGTGCAGCCCGACATCGCCAATGTGGATGCGATCCTGAACGGCACGATTATCAGCGTCCGGCTTGACAACACGGCGTATACGGCCGGGAGCCAGGCGTCTCGTGTGGCCCTGATTGTGACGGCCTCGTTCGAGTTTGTTGATGTCAGAGACAACAAGGTGCTGTGGAGCAATGCCGCGATGCAGTTCCGGGAGGAATACGAGCCGACCAGCGCCACCGGCACCGATGTCACGGCGTTCTTCGGGCAGAACGACAACGCGATGGAACGTCTCGCGCAGAACTTCGCGCGGACGGTCGTGACCTCCATTCTCGAGGCGTTTTAGGATTCTCCTTGCCCGCCCTTGACCTGGCCGCCCTGCGCAGACATCTGGCATCAGGGAAGCTTGCGCCCGTCTACGTCTTCCTCGGGGAGGATGTGAAGTTGATCAGCCGGTTTGTTGACGCCGTGGAAGCGACCGTGGACGCGGCCGACCGGCCCTTCGCGGTGGACCGCGTGTATGCCGGAGAAGCGGGCGGCACTCCGGTCGAAATCGCGGCGGCGTGCCGCAGCCTGCCGATGATTGGGGATCGCCGCCTGGTGATCGTCATGCGCGCCGAGCGCCTCCTGAAGCCGAAGCGCGCGGGCAAGGCTGGTGGCGCTGGGGACGAAGACCCTCCTGAAGAGGACCTGGCCGGCAGCAGCGAGGCCCTGGCGGACTTCGCGCCGCTTGACGAATACGTCGCCGGCCCTTCGGACTTCGCCACCCTCGTGTTCGTCGCCACGGAGATTGATCGTTCCCGTCGGTTCACGAAGAGACTGGTTGAGGCGGCCCAGGTCGTGGCGTTTGGCGGTATACGGGCCGAACCTCGGTCTGGCCAGGCGGGCGCCAGCGCCGCGCTCGGGCTGGCCAGGAAGTTTGTGACGGAAGAGCTGGCCCGGGAAGGCCGAACGCTCGAGGGGGACGGACTGACCGTGTTGCTCGGGCGGTCTGGCGCGGACATTTCCAAGTTGCGCGGGGACATCGAGCGACTGTTGCTCTACGTCGGCGATCGCAAGGCGATCTCCGCCGCCGACGTTGAAGAGGTGGCGGCGGATGCCGCCACCGTGCAGGACGATTGGGCGGTGACCAACGCCATTGGCGCGGGCGACGTTGCCCGGGGCCTGCGGGAACTGGCGTTGCGGTTCGAGCGCGGCGACTCGCCGCACGGGATCGTCGGACAGTTACGGTGGTGGGTGTCGAATCAACTCGCCGCGGGGGCGCCCGACCGGGTCAAGCCGGCGCTGGATGCGCTGCTGCGCACCGACCTGGCCCTCAAGAGTTCAGGCGGGGAAGACCAGGTGTTGGTGGAACGACTGGTGGTGGAATTGACTGGGCGGCCCGTTGCGCGTGGCGGAGGCTACGGTCGCCGATAGACCGGGCGGGCGCCTAGGCGCTGGCCGTCTTCTTTGACAGGTTCTTCACGAGCCGCGACTTGTACCGGCCGGCCGTGTTGTCGTGAATGATCTTCTTCGCCGACATCTTGTCGATGAGCGAGAAAGTCTCGCTGAGCGCGGCTTTTGCCGATTCCGTGTCGCCAGCATCGATCGCGGCACGGATGACCTTGAGGCCGGTCCGGAGCTTCGATCGCAGTTCGCGATTGTGTTCGGTGCGCTTGATGGTCTGGCGATTCGCTTTTACCGCCGATTTGTGTCGAGTGGCCACTACGGAGAACCTCACTTCTGGGACCCTGGTTTGGGCCCGAAACATCCAAGTATACCACTACTCTCAGCCTGACCCGTCCCCTTCCTCCTTGGCTCGCCGCAGTCGTCGTTTCTCACGTTTGTCGGGAGCACTGACCGGGCCGCGGACCCGTGTCGGGCCTGCCAGCCGGGTCAATTCGAGCATGGCCTTCACCTGGGGTGTTGGCTCAGGCGTGGTGTCCTCGTAGAGGGATCGGGCGAGTGACTTGGCCATGTGGTGGGTCGCCAGGTCCACCACAATCACCCGTTGGCGCCGCCCCCGGGGGCGCGAGATATCCAGGACATCACCGATCCTGACCGCTCGCTGGGCCTTGGCGGACTTGCCGTTGACCTCAATTTTTCCACCCTTGCAGGCCTTTTGCGCTTCCGACCTCGTCTTGAACAGGCAGGACACGTCGAGCCAGACGTCAAGGCGGCACGGGCCCTCGGTTGTTGGCGGCATATGGGGGACGGGTGTCGATCTGTGGGAAACTCCCGGAACTCAGACAACCTCGTTCTGGGAGTTTTCCACAGATCGACACCCGTCCCCTCTATTATTTCACTATGACCAGACGACTACTGCTTGCGGGGCTGCTTGTGGCCGGAGCCTGGGGCGCCGCGCCGGAGGCACAAAGTCGCGGTGGGGCGGCGATCACGTCGCCTGCTGCCGAATTCGGCCACAACTTCGGGGATGACTACTTCCTGGCCAACTACCGCCAGATCGAAGCGTACTGGCGCAAGCTCGCCCTCGAGTCGGATCGCATGGTGCTGGAAGACATGGGCAAGACGGCCGAGGGCCGCTCCCAACTGATGGCGGTTGTGACCTCACCGGCCAATCATCGCAACCTGGCGCGCTACAAGGAGATCTCGCGCCGTCTCGCGCTTGCCGAGGGCCTGACCGATGACGACGCCCGCGCGCTCGCGAAGGAAGGCAAGGCGGTGGTCTGGATCGACGGCGGTCTGCACGCCACAGAGACACTCGGGGCGCAGCAGCTCGGCGAAATGGTGTACCAGATGGTCAGCCGCAATGACGAAGAAACCCTGCGGATTCTCGACGACGTGATCATCCTGTTCGTGCACGCGAACCCGGACGGCAACGACCTGGTGGCCGACTGGTACATGCGGGCCCCGGATCCGGTTGAACGCAGCTTGTCGAACCTGCCGCGCCTCTATCAAAAGTACATCGGACACGACAACAACCGCGACTTCTTTGCGTCGACGCAGCCGGAAACCGAGAACATCAACCGCGTGCTGTACCACGAGTGGTTTCCTCAGATTCTCTACAATCACCATCAGAGTGGTCCTGCTGGAACGGTCTTGTGGTCACCGCCGTTGCGCGATCCGTTCAACTACAACCAGGATCCCCTGCTGGTTCTGGGGCTCCAGACTGTCGGGCTGGCGCTGCACACCCGCCTGGCGGCTGAAGGGAAGCCTGGTGCCACGATGCGTTCGGGCGGACCGTATGACGGGTGGTGGAACGGCGGCATTCGGAACACCGCGGCCTTTCACAACACGATTGCGATCCTGACGGAGATGATCGGCAATCCGACGCCGACGCGTGTGCCGCTCGTGATGGGACGCCAGTTGCCCATCAGTGACCTGACGTTCCCCGTGCCGCCGCAGGAGTGGCACTTCCGGCAGTCCATTGACTATTCGGTGGCGTGCAACCGCGGCATCCTCGATGTGGCCTCCCGCATGAAGGAGAACTTCCTCTACAACCGGTACCTGATGGGGATGAACTCCATCAAGCGCGGCAGCGAGGACACCTGGACGCCACGCCCACATCGGTATGCCGACGTGGTGAGCGAGTTCGCGGGCACGGCCGGTCGCGCCGGCGGCGGCCGTGGAGGCGGCCGCGGAGGCGGCTCTGCCGAGGATGACGCGGCGCTGTGGGCCGCCCTGCACAAACCGGAATATCGCGATCCCCGCGGATACATCCTGCCGTCGAATCAGCCCGATTTCCCCAACGCGGTCGCCTTCATCAACGCCCTCCGCGAGGTCGGCATCAAGGTGCATCGCGCCACCGCATCGTTCGTCGCCGGGGGGAAGACCTACCCGGCAGGTTCCCTGGTCGTCATGACCAATCAGGCGTTCCGTCCGCACGTGATCGACATGTTCGAGCCGCAGGACCATCCTGACAACTTCCCGTCTCCAGGTGCGCCGCCCACGCCGCCCTACGACAGCGCCGGATGGACCCTGGCCTTCCAGATGGGAGTGGAGTTCGATCGTCTGCTCGATCCGTTCAGCGGCCCCTTCGAAGTAGTTGATGACTGGAATCTCTCGCCGCCGGCAGGGAGTGTTGCGGCGTCGGTGGGCGGAGGGTACCTGCTGAGCCGGGACGTCCTGAACGCGTTCGAGGCGGTCAATGCGCTCGTGGCCAACAACGGGCAGGGGGTGTCTGTGACGACCGCGCCGTTGACGGCGGGTGGCAGGCAGTTTCCCGCCGGGTCGTTCCATGTGGCAGAGAACCGGCGCGCCGAGTTGGCCGGGGTCGTGGAACCGCTCGGCGTGCATGCGGCCGCACAGAGTGTGATGTCCGGGACGCTTGCGCCGATTCGCGCGCCTCGCATCGGGCTCTGGGACCGGTACGGCGGGTCCATGACCTCCGGATGGACGCGGTGGATTCTCGAACAGTCGGCATTCGAGTTCACGCGCGTGTTCGCGCCACGGCTGGACGCCGGCAACCTCAATGCCGACTTCGACGTGCTGATCTTCGTCAGCGGGGCCATTCCCGGCGCGGGCGACGGCCGTGCCGGTGGTGCCGGGCGTGGCGGAGGCGGACGAGGCGGGGGCGCGGCGCCCGCCATTCCCGCTGAGTATGAGGATCAGGTCGGCAGCATCACCGCGGACGTGACGATTCCGCAACTGCGCCAATTCGTCGAGCAGGGCGGTCGAATCGTTGCCATCGGAAGCTCGGCGGAGAACCTCGCGCAGCACTTTGGGCTTCCAGTTGAGGACCACCTGGTTGAGACGGGGGCTGCCCCGGGAGCGCCTCCGCAATCCCTGCCGCGGACGAAGTTCTACGTACCCGGCTCGGTCCTGGGCGCGAGGGTCGACCTCAACAGTCCGCTGGCGGCTGGCATGAAGGAGCGAACAGACGTGTTCTTCGACAACAGCCCGGTGTGGCGCCTTGGTCCAGGGGCCGGCTCCAAAGGGGTCAGGCCCGTCGCGTGGTTCGACTCACCGACGCCATTGCGCAGCGGGTGGGCGTGGGGGCAGTCCTATCTCGATCAAGGCGTGATTGCGATTGATGCGCAGGTTGGGGCAGGCCGGGTCTTTCTCTTCGGCCCTGAAATCCTGATGCGTGCCCAGCCACGAGGCACGTTCAAGTTCTTGTTCAATGCGATTTACTGGGGGCAGTGATGATGAGGCCATGGGTCGCCCGGCCGATAGCGGTCGTGTGCGCTGCAGCAGTCACGGTTGGGATGGCACAGTCCGTCCGCGAGGTGGTGGACGAGGCCGCGAACGCCAGGATTCGCGACGAGGGCTTGAACCGCTCTGAAGTTGCGCCGATGTTCACAATGCTCGTGGACACGATCGGTCCCCGGCTGACGGGTTCACCGGAGTACAAGCGGTCGGCGGATTGGGCGGCGGGTCAGATGCGCCAGTTCGGCGTTGATCGGGTGGCGCTTGAGTCCTTCGAGTTCGGCCGCGGTTGGACGCTCGACAAGTTCACCATCGAGATGGTTGAGCCCCGCTACATGCCGCTGGTTGGGTACCCGGAGGCCTGGAGTCCGTCAACGCCCGGTGAGATCGTTGTGCCCGTGAGGTTTCTCGCGGGCAAGGCGGCTGAGGATGTGGAGGAGATGAAGGCGCAGGGGGTGTTGAAGGGGGCGGGGATTCTCAGCCAGGCGGTCGTGACGAATTTCATCCGTGCGGACCGAGTGAATCCCACGGCGGACGGGCAGGTTGATCCGGAGCCGCCGAGTCCCAGGGCAGCGCCGGCCACGGGGGGCCGCGGACGCGGAGGCCGCGGGAGCGGCGCCCCTCCCAGCGAGGCCCAGCGAATCTCCGCCGCGATTCAGACTGCTGCGGCGGGTGTCTGGCTTCGACCCAGCCGAGGTGAACACGGGACATTGTTCGTGCAGGCGGGCCGGGGCGAGGTTGAGGGCGATTCCCTGCCGCGCGTCGTGCTCATCGGGGAGCACTACAATCTGCTTGCGCGACTCGCGGAACAAGGGGTGGCCGTCAAGGTGCGAGTGAACGTGCAGGCGCGGCTACTCGACGATCGCGATTCGTACAATGTCATCGGAGAGATCCCGGGCACCGATCCTGCCTTGAAGGACGAAGTGATCATGATGGGGGCGCACTTGGACTCGTGGCATACGGCTACGGGCGCGACCGATAATGCGGATGGCGTGGTCGCGCTGCTGGAGGCGATCCGCATTCTCACTGCGACTGGCTTGCAGCCGAAGCGCACGATCCGCGTCGCGTTGTGGGGCGGCGAGGAGCAGGGGTTGCTGGGTTCAGCGGCGTACGTGCGTCAGCATCTGGCCGGCGAGGAGAACCGGGCCGAGCGCGAGAATATGACGACGTACTTCAATATCGACCCGGGGAAGGGACCGATCTACGGCTGGTACATGGAGAACAAT